>JBKHDE010000018.1:0-35974 GCA_046541495.1 Desulfococcaceae bacterium | reverse complement strand
TGCGCCTGGCAGGCCAAATGGGATGACCTTCCGCCGATGGAGCGGTCCAAGATCAAGGCCCGCCAGGGGGTTCCTTTCATCATCGCCATGTACATGGATGTGGTGAATCCCGAAACCATGGAACCGGTGCCGCGAGACGGACAGACCATCGGGGAGATCGTGATGCGGGGAAACAACGTCATGCTCGGCTACTACAAGGACCCGGAAGCCACCGAAGAGGCGTTTAAGGGCGGATGGTTTCACAGCGGCGACCTGGCGGTGATGCATCCCAACAATTACGCCCAGATTATGGACCGGAAAAAGGACATCATCATCAGCGGCGGAGAGAATATCTCCACCGTGGAGGTGGAAAATGTCTTGTATCAACATCCGGATGTCATGGAAGTGGCGGTGGTTCCGATTCCGGATGAGAAATGGGGGGAGGTTCCCAAGGCCTTTGTGGTGCCCAAACCGGGAACCCGTCCCACGACCGAGGACATCATCGGGTTTTGCAAAGAAAACCTGGCCCGTTTCAAAGCGCCCAAGACAGTGGAATTCGGAGAACTGCCCAAAACCGCTACCGGAAAAATCCAGAAGTTCAAGCTGAGAGACAAGGAGTGGGAAGGCAAGGAGCGCCGGGTGAATTAGAAGACGCACCTGTTCGCTCATCAATCATTTTACATCCAATAGGAGGTGCGATGCTGCTACCCAAATATGAAGTCGGCAAAACCACCATCGGTCAACTGGTCGACCGGGTCGCGGACCAGTTCGGCGACAGCAAGGCCTTGGAGTATCATCAGCTGGGGATCAATTATGACTATCGGGAGTTCAAGGAGGTGTGCAACCGGGTGGCCAAAGGATTCATGGCCTTAGGGGTCGAGAAGGGCGAGCATATCGCCATCTGGGCCAACAACGTGCCCGAGTGGGTCCTGGCCCAGTTCGGCACCGCCAAAATGGGGGCGGTCCTGGTGACGGTGAACACCAATTACCGAAGTTTTGAGCTGGAATACCTGATGAAGCAGTCAGACGCCACCACCCTGGTGATGATCGGCGGAGTGCGGGAGCCCGAGGAGTATCTCAAGGTGGTCAACAATGTCTGCCCGGAACTCAAAGACAGCGCCCCCGGCGGGCTCGACTGCTCCCGCCTGCCCAAGCTCAAGAACATCGTCTATATCGGGGATGAAAAACATCCGGGGATGTTCACCTGGAACGAAGTGATGGCCATGGGCGAGAAGATCAGCGACGCGGAACTCAAGGTCCGGCAGGATTCCCTGGAACCGGACGAGGTCATCAATATGCAGTATACCTCCGGCACCACCGGATTTCCCAAAGGGGTGATGCTGACCCACACCAACCTGATCGGCAACGCCAAGAGCCTGGGCGAGTGCATGGAGTTTTCCAACAAGGACACCCTCTGTATTCCGGTTCCCTTTTTCCACTGCTTCGGGTGTGTGCTCGGCACCCTGACCTGCGTGGTCTCCGCCGCGGCCATGGCTCCGGTGGTGGCATTCAAGCCCGACGCGGTGCTGGAAACGGTTCAGGCCTCCAAGTGTACCGGGCTGCACGGGGTGCCAACCATGTTCATCGCCGAATTGGAGCAGATGAAGGAAGCATCCTATGACACTTCCAACCTGCGGACCGGAATCATGGCCGGTTCCCCCTGTCCCATCGAGGTCATGAAACAGGTGGTGGACGAAATGGGCGCCGGCGAAATGTGCATCACCTACGGACAGACCGAGGCCTCGCCGGGAATCACCATGACCCGAACCACCGATTCCCTGGAGCGACGGGTCTCCACAGTGGGGCGGGCGCTGCCCGATGTGGAAGTCAAAATCGTGGATCCGGCCACCGGTCAGGAACTGCCCCCGGATCAGCAGGGCGAACTCTGCACCCGGGGCTATCACGTCATGAAAGGCTACTATAAAAACCCCGAGGCCACCCAAGACGCCATCGACGCGGACGGTTGGCTCCACACCGGGGATCTGGCGATCATGGACGTCGACGGCTACTGCAAGATCACCGGCCGGATCAAAGACATGATCATCCGCGGCGGCGAAAACATCTACCCCCGGGAGATCGAGGAATTTCTCTACACCCACCCCAAAATCAGGGATGTTCAGGTGGTAGGGGTCCCCAGCCGGAAATACGGGGAAGAGGTGGCGGCCTTTGTGCAGGTGAAGCCCGGCGAAACGGCCACAGAGGAAGAGCTGAAAGCGTTCTGCAAGGATCAGATCGCTTTCCACAAAATCCCGGCCTATTTCAAGTTTGTGGAAGAATATCCCACCACCGCCAGCGGAAAAATCCAGAAATACAAACTGCGGGAAGAAGCGACCAAAGACCTGGGCCGCGAAGAAGAAGCCAAAATCGCCACGGCCTAGTATCTTTTTTCCCGATCTCAAAGGATTGAGATAAACACCCGCCCTTTTCCGGGCCGACGAACGGAAAAGGGCGGGTTTATTTTCCGACCTCCTCCCACCAGATCCTTTCAAATCCAAGAGACACTACGGCAAATCGCCTCAACCGAAGATTGCCGTATTTTTTCTCCAGTTCATGGCCATAGCGTTCGGCCTGATCCCGAGCGGCCGTCATTCGCTTGTTCATGACGGATAGGCTGCGAAGTTCATTCAGGCTCAATCCCCGCGCTTTTTCACCGGTCATTCCGGCCTCTCCCAATTTGACGTACTTGAATTCGATCAGGATATCCAGGACCTGAAACCGGCGCATGTCCGGTCGAATGATCATGGTCAGGTCGGCGTATCCGCGACCGGTTTCCCGTTCCGAATCCATGATGTAGAGCGTGTCATTGTACAGCAGGGTCAAAAAAGCGGTTTTTACGGTCAGTTCATTGGCCCATTTATAGTCGGGGTTGTGAAATACCGGAAAATAGTGTTTTTCAATGAATTCCACCAGCGGACCCATATCCCCCTTTGAATACAGCGCATCGGCCGCGGTTCTGCCCGCATCGCGCACCCTTGGTTCGGGGAGCAGCATCCGTTGAATCCGGTCTACGTAGAGACCCCGCATGACCAGGTTCGGGACCCGTAATTCCAATTTTCCGTCATACCGTTCACCGGCGAAGGTCAGTACCCCGAAATAATAGAGAAAAGAAGCCAGGAATGCAAAATCTTTGCTTTGGTCGTCCAGCATCTCCTGTATGCCGAAGCGATCCACGATATCATGAACGGTGATCAGGTCCTGTTCCCGAGTGATTTCCAGAAGCAGCTGTCTGCCCAGCGGGATGTCGGTGACATAGCTTAGTTTGGCCTCGTCCGCGGCCAGGTTGGCGTCCAGCATTTTCCGGGGGAAATCGCAGCCCCGGGCGAAGGTTTCGGAAAAATAGATGGTCAGAGTGGGGTTGTAAATGCGTTGATTGGATCGCGGAGAAAAGGTGTAGCCGTTATAATAGGATCGCATGATAAAGAGCGCTTGGTCGCATAATCGGTTCCGATCACCAGCGCAATCCTTCGACAGGCGGTGGATGATTTCGGTGACTTCGGGTTCGGTGAAGCCGCATAAATCATTGAATTCCGGAGACAGGTAGATGTCTTTGGCGATATTGAACCCGCTGGTGATGTCGCTCATGACCACCGGTGATACACCGGTTATAAAAATGCGGTCGATACCGCCTTCTCCGGCCGCCGATTTGACCGCTTTAAAGAGGGTTTTGAGGGGTCCTTTTTCATGGACCAGTGCTTTGTAGACATTATCATCCCCATAAACCGACATCATTACTTCATTAGCGAAATTGTCATATTCATCCACCAGCAGGTACACGGAATGGTCCGTCTCCTGAACCGCGGTCAGAAGATATTTCAGCGAGGTGACCGCATTCTCCGAATCGATTTTTTCGGCTTTGATGACGCCGCGGTAGCGTTTGTAAAACCCGTGGATGCAGGCATTGATATGGCTGTAAAGCGCCCGGCGGATGTCGGCAGGGGACCCGGTCGGATCAACACAGGAAAAATCCCACTGAAGGATCAGATACCGATTGTGCAACGAAGAAGGGTTGGGACCGATTTTCAATCGGCCGAACATTTCTTTAAACCGGTCTTGCCGAGTCAGGTCATAATAATTTCGGAGGGTCGAAAGCAGCAGGCTTTTACCGAATCGGCGGGGCCGAATAAAGAGCAGATACTTGCCGGTTTCCTCCAACAGGGGAATCCGGTCCGTCCGGTCGCAATAATAATATCCCTCGGTAATAAGAGCGTGAAAATCACTGATGCCGTATGGGAATTTCATGGGCGATCTCCGGTTTGGATTTTTTTGAATATATCAGGGGGAATAAAGAATGAAAAGAAAAAACAAGGTCTCTATTCATCGATGAGTTTTTGCATTTTGCTTGACAAGAATACCCGAATATGAACACTATGCCCATGTATCTAACGACCGGTCGGTAGGAGAGACCGGGTCAGATGTAATTGCAGCCATTTTTAATTATGCGAGGGGAGTTTTCCATGCCGTCGGGCCACATGAAAGAAACCATCAAATCGGTCGCGATCGATCTGTTTTTCACAAAGGGATATTTCGCCACCAGCATCAGCGATCTGGCCCGGGGAAGCGGCATTCAAAAGGCCAGCATCTATTACCACTATGCGAGCAAAGAGGAACTGCTGTTTCACATTCTGGAAAAAACCATGGATGATCTCACCGCCTGCCTCAAAACCAACCTGGAAAATATCGCCGGGGTGGAGGAGCGGATGCGGGCCGCCGTGCGCAGTCATGTTCGGTTTCACCTGGAGCGTCAGAAGGAGAACTTCATCGCCAACAGCGAACTGCGGGGCCTGACTTCCGAACATTACCAGAATATCGTCAAAAAAAGAGACCGATACGAACGCATTTTTCAGGAACTGATTCGAGAAGGAAGCGATGCGGGCGTTTTCGCCCCGGGGGATGTCAAAATTCTTTCTTATGCTATCCTGACCCTCTGCACCGCCGGGGCGACCTGGTTCAAACCCAACGGTCGGTTGACCATCGATGAAATCGCGCTGATTTACGAGAATTTTATTATCAACGGCCTTAAAATGGGAACGATCGATTCAGAGGCATCGAATTTGAAAAACGGCCGAACGGTCCCGCTCGAGAATAAAAAATAAAATGTAAAATAAATAAGATAGATTCTTTATACCGGGTTTATTTTTGCCTTGACAAACCCCAAGTTCCGTGGGATAGCTGATGCATAGTTACCTAACGACCGGTCGGTAAAAGGAATGGTCGCATTAACTTTTTAAAGGCCGTATTCTCGTATTTTTCCATCCTGAAAGGAGGAGTAACGTGGATTTTGATCTTACCAAAGAACAGGAAATGATCCGCAAAGAGGTTCGAAAGTTCGCCCAAAGCGAAATCGCTCCGGTCGCCCAGGAGTTGGACGAGAAGGAGGAATTCTCGGCCGAACTCACCAGGAAGATGGGTGAAATCGGCCTGTTCGGCATGTTTGTTCCCGAAGAATACGACGGCCAAGCGATGGATTATCTTTCTTACATCATCGCCGTGGAGGAGATCGCCCGAATCGACGGTTCTCAGGCGGCCACCATCGCTGCGGGAAATTCCCTGGGCATCGGACCGCTCCATTATTTCGGCACCGAGGAGCAGAAGAAAAAATACCTGCCGCCCCTCTGCCGGGGAGAAGCCCTGTGGGGGTTCGGCCTCACCGAACCCACAGCCGGCTCCGATGCCGGCGGCAGCAAGACCACCGCGGTAAAGGACGGAAAGGAGTGGGTGATCAACGGCTCCAAGATTTTTATCACCAATGCCGCCTGCGACATGTCCCTCGGGGTGACGGTGCAGGCCATCACCGGCACCCGGCCCAACGGCAAACCGGAATACACCTGTTTTATCGTGGAACACGGCACCCGCGGGTTCAAGGCGGCGCCCATGCACAAAAAAATGATGTGGCGCTCCTCCAACACCGCCGAACTATATTTCGATGATGTTCGGGTTCCGGAAGAGAACATTCTGGGCAAACAGGGTGACGGATTCCACCAGATGCTCAAGACCCTCGACGGCGGCCGCCTCTCCATCGGCGCGATGGGTCTCGGCGGGGCTCAAGGGGCCTATGAACTGGCCCTTAAATACGCCAAGCAGCGGGAGCAGTTCGGTCAGCCCATCAGCAAGTTCCAGGCGGTCGCCTTTAAACTGGCCGACTGCGCCATGGAAATCGAGTGCGCCCGGAACGTCCTGTACAAGGCCTGCTGGCTTCGCAGTCAGAAACGGCCTTTTGAGCTGTATGCGGCCATGGGCAAGCTCTACTGCTCCGAGCTGATGGGTCGGGTGGTCAACCACGCGGTGCAGATTCACGGCGGATACGGCCTGATGAAAGACTACGATGTCGAGCGGTTCTACCGGGATCAGAAGCTTCTCGATATCGGCGAGGGCACCTCGGAGGTCCAGCGGATCGTCATCTCCAGACACATCGGATGTTAACAGCCAACCATTCAGACGGGAGGAGAGAATGAACGACAACCTGCTTCAGGTGGACACCGAAGACCATATCGCCGTTCTGACCCTCAATCGGCCGGAGGTGATGAATTCTTTGAATTTCGCCATGCTGAAGGCCCTCAAAGAACAGATCGATATCCTGCGCTTCGATCCGGATATTCGGGTGGTGATCATCACCGGATCGGGAGACCGGGCTTTCTGCGCCGGCGCCGACCTCAAGGAACGGGCCACCCTGAGCCCCATTCAGGTCAAGCAGTTTATCTACACCATCCGCAATCTGTTCACCGATATCGAGGAACTGAACAAACCGGTTATCGCCGGGGTCAACGGCATCGCATTAGGGGGCGGCACCGAACTGGCCCTGGCCTGCGACATCCGGATTGCGGCGGCTTCCGCCTCAATGGGGCTCACCGAAACCAAGCTGGCCATCATTCCCGGCGCCGGCGGCACCCAGCGGTTGCCCCGGCTGGTGGGCAAGGGCAAGGCCAAGGAATTGATCTTCACCGGACGGCGGGTGAATGCGGAAGAGGCCGAGAAGATCGGGCTGGTCAACGCGGTCTGCGCACCGGACCGGCTGTTGGAGGAGTGCAGGCATATGGCCGCCATGATCTGTGAAAACGGACCGATCGCCGTGGAACAGGCTAAATATGCCGTCAACCGGGGCATCGAAACCGATATTCACACCGGCCTGGCTATCGAATCCAACGCCTACTGGGTGACCATTCCTACTGAGGACCGGCTGGAGGGTCTTACGGCGTTTCGGGAGAAACGAAAACCGAATTATCAGGGCAAATAACCGGAGAGGGGAGATGAAATGAGCGGTAATCGCGCTTTTTGGGAACAAGAAGAAGAAAAGCTGGCCGAACGGGTTTACGAAGCCACCTGGCCGGGCGGACAGAAGGCGGTGGATCGGCTGGCCAAGCAGGGAAAACAACCGGTGCGGGATCTGATTCAACTGCTGATCGACCCGGACACCGAGTTTTTCGAGCTGAGCCGGATCGCCGGGTTCGGTATGAACTATCCCGGCGGCATCGACGACGTCCCCTGCGCCGGTGTGGTCACCGGTATCGGAAAGATTCAGGGAAACTGGACCATGATCTTCGGCAACGACAGTCGGGTCAAGGCGGGCACCTACTTCCCCATCACCTTGAAAAAGCACATGCGCGCCCAGGCCATCGCCGAACGTTGCGGCCTCAACTGCGTCTACATCGCCGATTCCGGGGGCGCCTTTCTACCCATGCAGGCGGATGTCTTTCCGGATGACGGCCATTTCGGCTCCATGTTTTTCAACATGGCCCGAATGTCGGCCCTGGGCCTCAAGCAGATCACCCTTTCCACCGGCGGAAACACCGCCGGCGGGGCCTACATCGTCTTTATGGCCTGCCAATCGGTGATGATCGATCAGATGAGTTATTCCTTTCTCGGCGGGCCGCCGCTGGTCAAGATGGCTACCGGTGAAGAGATTTCCGCGGAAGATCTGGGCGGAGCCCGGGTTCATACCCACGTCTCCGGGGGCGCCGACCATTTCTGCGGAGACCAGGAAGAGGCGATCATCCGGGTCCGGGAGATCCTGGCGCTGGAGAAGCCCCAAGAGCTTCAGGTCCACCGGTATGCCGAAACCCCGCCCACGTCGCCGGCGGAAACCCTCTACGACCTGATCCCCTCCGGCATTCACCAGGGCATCGACGGCCGCGCCATTCTGGAGGCCGTCTCCGACGACAGCTATTTTATCGAATACAAGGGGGATTATGCCCCGGGCCGGGGGGACAATATCGTCACCGGCAAAATCCGCATCAAGGGAATTCCGATCGGTGTGATCGCCTCCAATGCGGTGGGGATCATCTTCGCAGAGGCGGCCCGCAAGGCCACCGAATGGATCGTCCGCTGCTCCCAGGAGAAAATACCGCTTCTGTTTCTTCAAAATGCGCCGGGCTACATGGTGGGCTCGGAATCCGAGCACATGGGCATCGGCAAGTACGGCGCCGATATGGTCCGGGCGGTCTCCTGCGCCCAGGTGCCCCGGATTCAGCTGGTGGTGGGCCCCGACAACGGGGCAGCCAACTACGGCATGTGCGGCCGGGCCTACAAGCCCCATTTTCTCTTTGCCACCATGCGGGCCCGCACCGGTGTTATGAGCGGGCGAAGCGCCGCCGGAGTGCTGCTCTCTATTGAAGAACGCAAGCGGGCGGCCAAAGGCAATCCCATGACCGAGGAGGAGAAAGAGGCCTTTCGCCGGAAGATGATCGACAAATACGACGGCGAGGCCCATCCCTTCTATTGCGGGGCCCGTATTCTGAATGACCGGGTGCTCAAGTTTTCTGAAATTCGGGACTGGCTGGCCATGGCCTTCGAGGTGAGCCTGCTTAAGCCCATCGGCGATCCCTCCTTCGGGAATTTCCGTTTCTAGGCATCAATGCCGGAGGGGTGCGGTTCCGTCCCTTCGGTGTTGAGTTTTTTACATTTCTTTTAACACATTGAGTACAGAAGAACGAAAGGAGTCATCGACCTATGACCGAATACGATTATTGGAAGATTTTCCCCAGAATGCCCCGAAAAGTGGTTATCGGCGACATCACCGTGCGGGACGGTTTTCAGCACGAGGAAAAATTCATCTCTACCGAAGCCAAAAAATTCTATCTCGAAGAATTGATCTACGCCGGGTGCCGGAACATCGAAGTGACCAACCTGGGCAATCCCTTTCTGATGCCCCAGTTCAGCGACGCGGAAGAACTGCTGGCCCATGTGCGCAGCGACCGGTTCAAAAAAAGCTGCGCCAAGCGGGGCATCAACCCCGAGGATGTTGTTTTCACCTGCATTACCATTCGGGAGGGTGCGGTGGACCGCGCCATCAAACTGAAGGAGAAGGGGGTGGGCCCGGACCGGGTCCTGATGATGGTCTCCACCGAAGAAGAACACCATTTCGCCAATTCCGGCACCACCCTTCCCGATTATTGGAAAGAGGCTGAACGATGCACACAGAAGTGCAACGACGCCGGTCTTCAGATGTGCGGCACCGTCTCCACCATCTGGGGTAGCCCCATCGGCGGCGCCACCGATCTCAAGGATGCGGTGGAGTTCACCAAACGATGGCTGGAAATCGGGGCCCATGACGTGGAGCATGCCGACCACGACGGCAGCGCCTCCGCCCCGGAGGTCTACCGGTATTTTTCCATGATCCTGGATGAAATGCCGAATACCGATCTGCATATCGCCCACTTCCATGAAACCAAACGGGTGGCTTCGGCTTCGGTATTGGCCGCGCTGCAGGCCGGCATCACCCAGTTTGAGGCGACCCTGGGCGGGCTCGGGGGCCAGCCGGCCAACTTCCTGGACGACCGGCCGGTCAAGGGCACCGGCGAGTACTATTATGAAGACCCCCGGTATGTGGGGCTCACCTGCCTGGAAGACCTTCTGGTCCAGGTGGATGAAATGGGCATCGAGCACGGCTATGACGTGGACCGGATTCTCTGGTTGGGGCGGCAGATGGAGCGGACCATGGGCCGTCGGCTGCGCTCCGAAGCGGCCATCAACGGACGGACCCTGAAAGAGGGCCATCCCAAATTCTCCCGCCCGGGCCTGGCCAAACGGAAGCAGAAATTGGGCGAAGCCTCGGATCAGAATCTGCCCGAAGACTGGACGTCCCGGGCGGTGCTTCCGGAACGATACCGGGCCGCCGGATAAAATCGGTTTTCAGAACCCGGCTTTATCTGATATAGGGTATTCATCATTCTGATTTCCCTCGATTAACCGTTTCCGGGTGGGATCCGGTTTTCGGTTCTCACTCGGAGTCGAGGGACATCGGCACATGATTCGATACATAAACGAAAACGGAGACCACTATGGAACCAAAGGATCAAACGCCGCATATCAACGTGGATTACTTCGAGGATCTGACCGGCGATATTTATGAACCGAGCCAGAAGGGGATCGAGGGGGAAATCGGCGATCGGATCAAATCCCTGCGGGAGCAGAAAGGGCTTTCGGTCGCGGATATGGCCCGGGCTACCGGCTTCAATGCGGAACTGCTTTCGCAGATCGAAAATCACGAGGTCTATCCCCAGCTGGGAACGGTGATCAAGCTGTCCAAGTCCCTGGATGCCGCCTTCGGCCGACTGCTTTCCGGGGCCGGTGAAAGGCCCTATGCCATTACCCGAAAGAAGGACCGAAAGACGATTCACCGGTCCACCTCCCAGAAGGGAAAAAAGCCGCTCTATTCTTACAAGGGGCTGGCCCCGGAAGTCGCCGGCCGGTCCATGGAACCGCTCATCGTTCAGCTGGAAGAGAGCGCCGAAAAAGAGATCTCTTCCCACGAAGGCGAAGAATTCATTTTCGTGCTCTTCGGAACCGTGGTGCTGGAGATCGCCGAAAAGAGCTTTGAGCTGGAACCCGGGGACAGCGCCTATTACCTGTCCAGCACCCCCCACTGGATCACCTCCAGGCAGGGCAACGCCACCATCCTCGCGGTGATCTACGAAGGATGACGGGGATTACGCCATGCCCTTTGTGACGGTCGGGTCGGACAACATCTATTATGATCGAGGCGGATCGGACCAGGGCCCGGCACTGGTGCTGATTCACGGGTCCGGAGGCGATCATTCCCATTGGCCCCCGGAGTTGAGAGATTTGGGCGAAGCCCGGGTTTTCGCCTTGGATCTGCCCGGGCACGGCCGGTCTCAAGGACGGGGACGGAAGTCGGTGGAAGACTATGCCGATTTCATCGAGGCCTTTGTCTTGAAGCTGGGGCTTGAGGATGTGGCGCCGGCCGGCCATTCCCTGGGCGGCGCCGTCGTTCAGGTCCTGGCTCTGCGCTCGCCGGCCTGGCTTTCCCGAATCATTCTGGTGGGAACCGGGGCCCGCCTGCGGGTCCATCCGGATATTTTGAAGGGGCTTCAGACCGATCCCGAAGGCACACTGCACAAAATCTGCGATTGGTCCTTCGGCCCCGATGCGCCCCAGCCGGCGGTGACCGCCGCCTATGAAAATTTTCTGAAGACCGACCCGGCGGTCATTCACGGCGATTATTCCGCATGCGACCGGTTCGACGTTATGGACCGGGTGGGGGAGATCGCCTATCCGGGCCTGGTGGTGGTGGGAACCGCCGATCGAATGACCCCGGCCAAATACGGAGAATATCTTTACCGGCGATTATCCCGGTCCCGATTGGCCGTCATCGAGAACGGCGGGCACATGATGGGGCTGGAAAAACCCGAGGCCCTGGTCAGATGCATTTCTGATTTTCTAAATTCCGGCGACACGCGAAAATAAAACTTTCAATACACCGTTAGGAAGCGAAGGGAGACGAGAATGGCCAAGAAGCTTTGGGAACCCTCGGAAGAACAGATCAAAAACAGCAATATGGTTGCGTTTATGACCGGGGTGAACAAAAAACACGGAACCGATTTTTCGGAATACAATGCGCTCTGGGAGTGGTCGGTGAACCACATTCCGGAATTCTGGGCCGAAATGTGGGATTACGCCGGTATCAAGGCCTCCAAAGGATTCGACGAGGTCGTCGACGATGTGAACAAGATGCCCGGCACGAAATGGTTTTCCGGGGCGCGGCTCAATTTTGCTCAAAACCTGCTCAAGTTTCGGGACGACCGGCCCGCCGTCGTTTTTCACGGAGAAGACCGGGTCACCCGCAGATTCTCCCATGCCGAACTCTATGACGAGGTGGCCCGAGTGGCCGCATCCCTCAAAGAGATGGGGATTCAACCGGGAGATCGGGTGGTGGGGTTCATGCCCAACATGCCCGAGTCGATCATCGCCATGCTGGCCGCCGTGAGCCTCGGCGCCACCTGGTCTTCCTGCTCCCCCGATTTCGGGGTCAAGGGGGTGCTGGACCGGTTCGGTCAGATTCGACCCCGGGTCCTGTTCACCGCCGACGGGTATTTTTTCAAAGGCAAAAACCTCGACAGTCTGGAGCGGATCGGGAATATTCTTCAGCAGATCGATTCGGTGGAAAAGGTGGTGGTGGTCCCCTATACCGAATCCGACCCGGAAATCGACGCCATCCCCCATGCGGTGCTGTATGATGAGTTCAAATCTTCAAAATCGGGGCTGGAGATCGACTTCGTTCAGCTGCCGTTCGAGCATCCGCTGTATATCATGTATTCCTCCGGAACCACCGGACTGCCCAAGTGCATGGTCCAGAGCGCCGGGGGCATTCTGATTCAGCAGATGAAAGAGCACCTTCTCCATACCGACCTGAAGCGGTCGGACAATATCTTCTATTTCACCACCTGCGGGTGGATGATGTGGAACTGGCTGACTTGTGCCCTCTCCGTCGGCGCCACGGTAGTTCTGTTTGACGGAAATCCCTTTCATCCCGGCCCCGAGGCCCTCTGGAAAATGGCCGAGGAAGAGAAGATCACCGTCTTCGGCACCAGCGCCGGGTATATCGCCGCCCTCATGAACTCCGGTCTGGAGCCCGCAAAGCAGTACGATCTCTCTGCGCTCCGGGCCCTCCTGTCCACCGGTTCTCCGCTGTCTGTGGAGGGGTTTGAGTTCGTGTACGGATCCATCAAAAAAGACCTGCAGCTGGCCTCCATCTCCGGCGGCACCGACATCAACGGCTGTTTTGCGCTGGGCAACCCCATGGGGCCGGTCTATACCGGCGAACTTCAGTGCCGGGGCCTCGGCATGGCGGTGGAAGCCTTCAATGAAGACGGAGAGCCGGTCTACAATCAGCAAGGAGAACTGGTCTGCACCAAACCGGCGCCCTCCATGCCGATCTATTTCTGGGATGATCCCGACGGGAAAAAATACCATGACGCCTACTTCGATGTTTACCCGGGAGTTTGGCGCCACGGGGACTTTATCGAAATCAACGACCGGGGCGGGGTGACCATTTACGGCCGGTCCGATGCCACCCTCAATCCCGGCGGTGTGCGTATCGGCACCGCCGAAATCTACCGGCAGGTGGAGCAGTTGGACGAGATCGAAGACAGTCTGGTCATCGGCCAGCCCTGGAAAAACGATGTCCGGGTGATTCTCTTCGTCAAGATGATGGCCGGGTATGCACTCACCGACGACCTCAAGGACAAGATTCGAAAAACGATTCGGGCCAATGCCTCGCCCCGGCATGTGCCGGCCAAAATCGTGGAGGTGCCGGATGTGCCCTATACCCTCAACATGAAAAAGGTGGAACTGGCGGTCAAAAAGGCGATTGCCGGCCAGAAGGTGCTCAACAAGGACGCCCTCCGCAACCCCGAGGTCCTCGACTACTATGCAAGCCTTCCCGAGCTTCAGGAGGATTGAGAATTTTTTGACAGGTGGGCTCTACGGTCCTATTTTCCTGAAGATAGGAGAAAATGCATCATACTCTAAATGCGCCCGCCCCTGCGGGGAAACCAAGGAGACTGCAAATGAACCGATTCGTCTGTCTGATGCTCTGTGCGTTTCTGCTGTTACCGGCCGGTTGTGCCACCATCTCCCCCGACCGGATCGACCGGCTTCCGGAATTCGACAAGGTCTATTATGTGGTATTTGAAGACGAACCGAAACTGGACACCGAAGATATTTACCTGAAAGGGATGAAAATCGGAAATATCATCTCTCAAAAAGAAGGTCCCGATGATCTTCATGTAATGAAAATTTCCATTCAGGCAAAATATGAAGAGTTGATGATGGACAATGTCGCATTCCTGGTCTCCGACGGAAGATTGGAATACGAAACCGTTGCCGACGAAGGCGATCCCCTGGATGAAGGCGCCAAACTGCTGGGCTTTCACGGAAGAACCGGCCTCTATTGGTTCAAGACCAAAAGCACCGTCAAAAGCGCCTCCAAGGCGGCCATGGAAAAGGCGGAGGAGCTCTATTACAAAACCGTAAAATAAGAACGAATAAAAAACGACCCATAGGTGCGATTCCGAGATTTCCATCGGCCGTCCTCGAAGATATCCGCCTTCAGAGACCGATATTTCTCATTGATTTCGGCTGTGACCCTTACCTTCGTTAGAATATGCCTGCGAGAAGGGTGCGGTTCCGGTTGTGACGCCCTTTATTAACTTGTCAAGAGGCATCGACTGCTTTTACCGGTTGACGACAATCTTTCCATTAATTATCTTGAGAATCTGTTTGGCCAATTTTTTTTATAATCAAGATTTGTTCAATTATTTGTAATGAATTTTTTAGGAGTCCCATGTCCCCATTTGAACTGATGAATACCATCGATAAGGAACTATCCTCCTACACCCCCAAGCTTTCTGCGGCCATCAATAAGGCGCTCCTCTATTACGGAGAGGGTTCCTCGCTGGTGGGGTTGGAGTACGGAAAGAGCGAAAAGGACGCGATTTCATTCAACGAAAGCGAACGCATTCGAATTAAACCCGACGAATCGCCCCTGGTGATGATGAAGGTGACCACGGTGGGGGGGCTTCTGGATGAAAATTCATCCTGGCGCCTGATCGTCGACACCCGCCCGGCCGATAAGAACGGGAATATGGACCTTCGCTATACCCTGATTCGGAACCGGAACATATAGTGTAATCGGGTTGCTATTTCAGGTTCGTGTACGAATATCGGTGTGAAACAAAGCCGGGGATGGGTTTATTTTTGACTTTTCCCCGGCTTTTGAATTAGAATGATCCAAGCCGATGCCGAAAGCCACTCGGCGTCGACTGGCATCAGAAAAAATCACTTTACAGCAAAGGAGGGCGGACATGGCGGAAGCAGTGGAAAAACTGGATAGAGAAGACGTGATTCGCATCGCGGAAGGCCTCAAACTCATCGAAGAAGGGGTGGAAACCATTCAGGCCGTGATGAGAAAAAAGAAAATAAAATCCATCAAAGACATCGCTTCGGAACTGATTCCGGTTTTTAAGTCGGATGACGATACCCTCTCAGAATCGGTGATCACCCGCCTGGGCTGATATGAATCGCCGTATCCCATGGATGACCGCACACCGATCCATTGATTTGTATTCTCCTGCTATAAGCCGTGGGGTGTCCAACTCTGGCGCCTCACAGCCACTCACCTGATTCCGGTGCTTCCGATCTTTATCTGTTACAAAATAGGAACATGAGGTCTTGATGATGGCGCGAAGAGATCAAAGGCCGTCCGCACCGCCGTCTGTTTGGCGAATCCGCATGCTGGTGTTGGTGATCTGTTCTTTGATGCCTGTTCAAATCGTTTCTGCCGAACCGAAAGAACCCTCGGCGGCCAAACCCTCCGAGTATTCGGACTTGGCCAAAGCCCGTGAACTGATTGAATCAAACCTGGAGAGTGAAAAACAAAAACTGGAGGAATACCGAAACCGCCTGAGTGAACTCAAGCGAATGGACGAGATCGTCTCCGAGAGAATCAACGCCTATGAAATCCAGTTGTCCGCTCAGTCGAATCTCTTATTGCAGCCGGACACCCGAGTGGATGAGATCGAAAACGCCCTGGGGAAACACAGCGCGGCGATGCAACAGGCTTCCTTTTACCTGGAAGACTGGAAAACAAAGGTTCAGGACATCAGGGAGAGCCTGGCGGAGGCTCAGGGCCAACTGGTCGCCCATCAGGAGCAGATGAATAATCTTCAGAGGGTTTTGGGCGCCGATCCGGTGACAGAGGCTCTCATTCGCGAACAAAAAGATCTTGTTCAAACCATTTTGCAAAAAGTTGAAGTTCTCCAGGAGATGGAGAAAATCTATACCCGTAACATCGAAAAATTGGAAAACACCCACCGGGAACTGCTCGAATTTTCAAAAGAATTCGATCAGCTGCTGAAGGAAAAACGGAAAGCGGTCCTGTTTCAGCGGAAAAAAAATGCCCAGGGCAACCTGTTCGACCTGAAGGCGATCGGAAATGAATTTGCCGCTCTTCTTCCCCAGGCTCGGGAACGGATGGCGGATGATCTTCAGAACCTTCGGATTCGATTCCGAGAAAGCGGATATTTTCCTTTTATCGCCTTTTTCGTTTTCTTCAGCATCATTGAAATTCTGTTGTTCCGGCTTCAGCGGTTCTGCTATTCGGTGAATCAGCGCCATAGAATGAAAGAGAGGCATTTTTGGCGTTTTCTCTTGCTGCGGCTGTTTCGACGGTCTCTTTTGATTCTCGGTGCGACGCTGTTTTTATTTGTTTACGGCTATATCCGGAATCTTTACCAGACCCTTTCTTTATTTCGGGTCGCATTTTATGTGAGCTGTATCTGGCTTTTCACGCGATGGGGACTCATTTTTCTGAAGGTCTGGAATCAGGAAGCCGAGCAAGCGATCCCCAAATCCGTCACCCGTCGGTTTCTGTTGCTTTTGTATTGGGTCCGGGTGTTTGCCGTCCTCTATGTGTTTTTTCTCTGGGTACTCGGCGGTCACTCACTCATTCTGGTCTGGCTCCGGCTGCTGTTTGAAATCACCCTGATTTTCTGGTGCATGCTGTTTTGGCGAATGGATCTCAGTGCAGATGTGACCGGCGGCGTTTTCGGCAAATCTTTACCGATTGCCCCCAAATTCTGGATGGGAGTCTCCTATTTGATTTCCCTGGGGGCGCTTTTGCTGGAAATGGCCGGATACGGCATTCTCGCCCTGTATTGGCTCACTTCCTGGGGCTTCACTTTCGGATTTTTGCTATGGATATGGCTCCTGTACGAGGTGCTTCGGGAGGCCAAGGAGCAATATAAAACGTATCGTGCCCAGACCCCTCCGGAATCCCAGCCCGCTTTCCCGGTTCGATGGGTCCTGATCCAGATCGGCTGGCTCCTCTGGGCCGGCATTTTGGCCCTGACTCTTCTGTTTTCCTGGAAAATCGACAAAACTGAATTTTTTGCCAGTTATGTCCGGTTACTGAATATTCCCATCACCATCGGGAATTTTCGATTGAGCCTCATGATCCTGGTCTATGTGATTCTGGCCCTGATTCTCACCCATGCCGTGGTTCGGGTATGGCAGAACCTGTTTGTAGACAAGATCCTGGCAGAAAGCGGGATTGAACGGGGCTTGAAAAATTCGATTACCGTGATCGTCTCTTATGTGTTGTGGGGGGTGGGCATTCTGATCGCCCTGCAGGTCATCGGTTTCAGCACCCAATCCCTGGCGGTGATGCTCGGGGCCCTGGGAATCGGCCTCGGGTTCGGGCTTCAGAATATCTTCAACAATTTTTTCAGCGGCATCATTTTGCTTTTCGAACGTCCCATTCAGGTGGGAGATGCGGTGGAGATCAACGGCATCTGGGGTGAGGTGAAAAAGATCAATATTCGGGCCACCCAGGTGCAGACCTACGACAATGCCGCCCTGATCATTCCCAATTCGGAATTCGTCAGCAGCCAGGTGACCAACTGGAGTTTCAAGGATATGCGGATTCGTCGCAACATCCCGGTGGGGGTCGCCTACGGCAGCGACATCGAAGCGGTGAGAGAGACCCTGATGGAAATCGCCGACCACAATTCCTATGTGTTCAAATATCCAAAACCGAGCGTTCTTTTTACCGACTTCGGCGACAGTTCCCTCATTTTTAAATTACGGGTCTGGACCGACGTCGACAACTGCCTCACCGCCGAAACCGAGATTCGATTCGAGATCGATCGTTTGTTTCGGGAAAAATCCATCGAAATCGCCTTCCCTCAGCGGGATCTTCATTTTCGCTCCATCGCCAAAGAGGTGTTGGATGTGCTCAAACCCGATTCGGACCCGCAAAAATCCCTTGAAATTGCGAAAAAAAAGACCTAAAGAGCCGCCAAAAATAGCGAAGCGGCGGTTTTGCCGGTACTTTCGTTTCCGGATGGGCTGATTTTTGATTGAATAAATGGAGCGCATTTGGTATCCTAATCAGGAATTGTCTATAAATACGCCGATTGAATATCCGGTTTGAGGGCCGTTCCCCGATTCGGGTGGTAAAGATTTTAGAATGAATTGATTTATCCCTTCACTGTCATTATTATACATCCAGGTATATTCAAAAATTTTTAGAAACCGTTTTGTCACTCATTTCAGGACCGTACCGGCGCCTTTTTGAATGAGAGGAGATTCGTTTACCCCTAAAGGAGACCCAATGACAATATTGATCGTGGTCGTGGCGTTGACCATACTGATATCATCCCAGTGTTCCCTCTACGAGGCCGTGTTGTACTCCACCCGAATGGGAACCCTTGAAGCCGAAAAGACCACCGGCAAGCACCAAACCACCGCGCTGAAGATGATCAAGATGAAGTCCCGAATATCCACCCCCCTGTCCGCCATTCTGATTCTGAACACCATTGCCAACACCGCCGGAGCGACCATCGCCGGCATGTATGCCAGCAAGGCTCTGGGCGATTCCATGGTTCCGCTTTTTTCGGTCACCTTCACCCTCGGGATTCTCTTTTTCGCCGAAATCATCCCCAAAACCATGGGCGCGGTTCACTGGCGTGCCCTCTGGCCCGTCGTCGTTTGGCCGCTCACGATCATGAACTTCGCCCTGTATCCTTTCATTTTCATAACCCAGAAAATTTCCGGCCTGCTGACCCAGACCAAGGAGGCCGCCCTTCCGCCGGTGACCGAAGAGGATATCCTCGGCACCATTCGGTTGGGCGCCCGTGACGGTGAAATTTCCCAGTGGGAGAGCCTGATGCTTCACAACATCATCAACCTGGAGAACATGGAGGTCCGCCAGATCATGACCCCTCGAACGGTGGTCTTCGCCATGGACCAGGACATGAATGTGGAGGATGCCTATGTGCTTGCAAGCCAGAAAGGGTTTACCCGTATTCCGGTCTACCGGCAGGACCGGGAGAATATCGTGGGCTATGTGATGATGCACGATCTCAGCTCTTCCCGAATTTTGAGCCAGCCCAAGACCAAGCTGTCTTCGATCACCAATCCGATCATGTTTGTTCGCGAAAATGAAAAATGTTTGGCGATCATGACCCATTTTTTGAAAAACAGACGCCATATCGCCATGGTCGGGGATGAATACGGAGGCATCGCCGGACTGGTTACCCTGGAGGATCTTCTGGAAACGGTTCTGGGAACCGAAATCGTGGATGAAAACGACTCGGTGGTGGATATGCAGAAAATGGCCCGGCGGCGTATGCAGCGCCGGTTTTATGAAGAAATGGAACGGGAACTGGAAAAGGAAGAAGCCGGCGGCGAACGGGAGCGCGATGAAGAAAATCCGGAAGAAACCGAATTGATGGAATTTAGTGAGGTGGAGCGGGCGCGAAAGGAAAAAGCCCAGGAGCAGGAAGAATCGGTTTCCGAAACGGATGAACCGGCGAAGCCGGACAAACCGCCTTCCGATGGCGAAGACCGACTTTCCACCCGGCCGGACAGGGCCGCGGAGGCCGAAGCATCCGGTTCGGCCCGTTACCCCGAAAATTCATCCGAAAAAGCGGAATCCGATGAACCCGAGGACGCCGAAGAAGAACCCGGTGAAAAATCTAGGTCTCGGTAGGGGTCTCCTGCCGGCTTTCCCGGGCGGCGATTTCAGGATCGATGCGCCAGGTAAACAGCGGCGAAAACAGATATACGACCATGTACAACAAGCCGACATAGCCTAAAAAAGGGGTAAAAGCCGCCGACAAAATCACGAGCAGGTTTGACCGAAACACCCACGGTTTACGGCTCATCAGCCGCCCCATATGGATATAATGAATCGAATAGAGATTCATTAAAATCGCCGTGACCAGCATGAGACTGAAGCAGAACAGCCCCCAGAACACCACCCACCCGCCGGGCTCCCCCAGGGCCTGATGGAACATAATCAGCGGCGCCGTCACCAGCAGGGCTGCGGCCGGTGTCGGCAACCCTTTGAAAAAGCCCGGAATCGGATGTTTGTCCAGGGTGAAGTAAATTAATCGTGCGATTCCCATCAGTCCGTAGAGGACGGCGATGGGCCCCGCTGCGAGTTTCTGAATGAATCCGTGGGGAACCTCCGCAAACGTAATATAGAAGATCCAGGCCGGCACAATGCAGAAACTGACCCCGTCTGCCAGATCATCCATCAGGTTTCCCAGATTGATTCGCCGGGAGGAGGCCGAAGCGGAATCCGGCATCGGTTCGGTCAACCCCAGCTTCCTGGCCACGGCGCCGTCCAGTTTGTCGAACATGGCCGCCCCGATCAACAAAAGATAGGCTTCCCGGAGCCGGTGCTGGTAGGCGAAAAAGACCGCCAGAAGCCCCATCATGGCATTCATGACGGTAAGAGCGTTGGGAAAAACGGACAGGATCTTTCGGCGAAGGTCGGTATCGTCCAGGCAGAGTTCATCCAGGCAGTAGGTGCCGTATTTTCGGCTGTAGGTGGCGATGGAACCGAAGGTGATAATAAAAAAGATGATTTCGATAAAAAACAGGTTGCGGACCGGAATCTCACCCAGCCAGGAGATCCACGGATAGATTTTGGACGGCGGGCCCATGGGGGCCTCCGGAATAAAAAAGGCATGGGCGAAGAGTAGTGCGCCGACCGGGGCCGCCACCACCGTCCGCAATCGGGTGTATTCGGCCGGTTCGGGCTCCTGCCCCTGGCGAATGGCGAAACTTCGCATGAAACTGGCGAAGTTATCCCGCACCAGCACGGTGACGCACATCAGAAGCACGAATATGGCATGGAGCAGTTCCAGTCGGCTGTGCTCCGGTGAAATAAAGACCAGCCGCCACATCATCCCCACCGCCACCAATGGAAAAATAATCGAATAGACCAGCTTGTCCATGAGACGGTCCGCTAGATGGGCCAGGGTGGGGTGGGGTTCGAACCGGGCCGCGAACCACCCGTCCACCAGGTCAAAAGTCATGGAAATGAATAGAAAGGTCACGCCCAGGGTGTAGAACACCGGACTGCGGTTCCACATAACGGCGACGGCGCAGAGCATGCCGGCGAACACCAGCAGGGGGCGGCTGTAGACCAAGACAGCGGTGGTTTTTTGGGGTAGGCGAAGTTTGGGAGCCATATTTCCCTTTCTTTTAAGCGAAATCGCATGAATCACTGCGGGGGTGGCCCTGACACCGGACCCCCTTTCAGAATGCCCGATCATGTCAAAAAGCGGATCGGGTGTCAAGAAAACAGACCACCTCGGTTGGGGCGATGTCTTGAAGACCGATCGGGGGCAAGCCCCCGGAATATTAATAAATCAATGCCGGTACCCAGGTTTGGCCCCCTTTGGGTTTGACCGCCACATCGGTGAACCAGAGTTTAAAGGATTCGTCCGCGCCCCGATGCATCAAAGAGATCGTGATCGGCCCGACACTGGCGTGTTGATCCCAGGTGGCGGCCCGAGTCGGTTCCCGGGCTCCGCCTTTGTGGTAGGTCCATTGCTTGATGAGATAATCGGGGCCGTAATAGAGCTTATACATATCCCCCGGGGTATACCCCTCGTCGGGCGGGTAGGCGACGGTGATTCGATTGGCGCTGCCGGAGCCGATCGGCAGGGGTTGAATGCCGTCTTCGGAGAGGGTGATGTCGGCATCCCATTTTAAGTGGAACGGAAACAGCAGCCAATACTGGTCGTTGATGAACCAGTGGTCGATCTTCTTATCGTATTGATCCGACTCCTTCCGGTTATAGGTGGTTTCCATCGGCTTTCCATCAGGGCCGGTCCCCTTGAAAGTAACCTGGCCGGTTTCCGGTTCCCACACCCAGGATCGTTGAATATTTTTGCCGTTGATGAACACGTTGAAGGTATAGCGGATCGCCTCCAGACGATCAAAAGCCTGAATGCCGTAGGCCCGGGCGATCTTGCTGCCGGGGTCGTCCCCCGCGTACCGGGCGGTGTTCGCGGTAGTGCCGCAGGAAACGGACAAGAAGCAGAGGAACATGACCGTCATCATATGAAAAAAAGTTTTCTTCATCATCGCCCTCCTTTATCTGATGGTTTACCGAATCGGTAGAGCCGTTGGAATGAGTTATGGGATATACTTAGATCCTACAATAAACACATGGATTGGATATAGCAAGAAAAAGAAGGGTTGAAGAGCATAAATCCGCAAGAACGGGACTTGTCTAATGGGTTTGGTTCGGTTACAATGCGAAAACCCCAAAAGGGTTGTGAGTTTTTGATGAACCCGTTCCGTTTATCAAAGGAGGAAAAATGAAATCGAATTTTCGACGACAAGCGGTTTCACTGGTCCTGGTGTTCCTTTATGTAACGCTTCCATGCGTTGCCGCCGATCCGCCTACCGATGTTCAGAAGCACCCCGCCTGTCCTCTATGCGGAATGGACCGCGCCAAATTCGCGCATTCTCGAATGCTGGTCACCTATGACGACGGGTCGAGTGTGGGCACCTGTTCGATTCACTGCGCGGCCATGGACATGGCCATTAACATCGATAAATCACCGACTGAAATTCAGGTAGGTGCCTACGACACCGAGAAGCTGATCGATGCTGAAAACGCCTGCTGGGTGATCGGCGGAGATAAAATGGGAGTGATGACGGCACGCGCCAAATGGGCCTTTGAAACCAAAGCGGATGCGGATGCCTTCATGGAAGAACACGGCGGCAAACCGGCCACTTTTGAGGATGCCATGAAGGCGGCCTTCGAGGATATGTACCAAGATGTACAGATGATCCGCAAAAAAAGACAAATGATGCGGATGAAATCTCAGGGCTAAACGGAGGTCCCTAAAAAATGAGAAGATATCTTATCGGTATGATATTTTTGACGGCATTGTTTTTGACGATGTCGGCTCCGCACGCGGAAGAGGCCGAACCGGTGCTTCCCGAGAAAACGGCCAAGTGCCCGGTCTGCGGCATGTTCGTGGCCAAATATCCCGATTGGATCGCGGAGATCATTTTTCAAGACGGAAAGGTGGTTTTCTTCGACGGCGCCAAGGACCTGTTCAAGTATTATTTTGATATCGACCGGTATGCGCCGGAAAAAACCCGGGAGGATATTCGCGCCGTCTACGTCACCACATATTATGAACTTGAATTGATCGATGCAAAAGCGGCCTTTTTTGTGGTCGGCAGCGATGTATACGGCCCTATGGGCCATGAACTGATCCCCCATAAAAATACATCGGACGCCGAGGCCTTTTCCAGAGACCACGGCGGCAAAAAAACGGTCAAGTTCGGGGACATCGATCCCGAGCTGATCCAATCCCTGGATTGATTCGGCGGAGATGGCGTTTGCTTTGCGAAAATCGGATGCCTGGCTGCTCTTTCTGGGCGGATGCATCCTCCTGCTCGCTCTGGCGGCGAACGGATATTCGGTAATCCACCAAAAGGAACACCGGCAGCAGATGATGAATGCGCAGCAGCTGGTTGAGCGACTGGGCCTGACCGACCTCTGCCTTTTTACCGAAGCCCGCTACACCCGCCACTGGTCCCAGGCCGATCTTCATGCACCATTTCAGGATCACCCCTTGTCGTTGCCCCATTTTCCATCCGAATCCCATGTGTGCCCACCTATTCACCTGAAGACCGTCTCCCGCCATGAAGTGGATTCAACGGCAAAAATACTTCCTTGATTTCACCTTGTCTTCTCTCCTGAGAAGAAAGGGGAAGCATCTGTCGCTGCTGGTCGTCTATGCCCTCATCGTGTTTTTGATCGGCTCGGTGATGCTGTTTGCAGGCGCGATTCGAAAAACCGCGGTCGATGTGCTGACCGATGGACCTGAAATGACGGTCCAGCGGATCATCGCCGGCCGGCATGATTTCATTCCGCTGCATTATATCGAATCGATTCAAAATATTCGAGGCGTCCGAACGGTCCGGCCGCGGTTATGGGGATACCATTTCCATCCGACCTCCGGCGCCAATTACACCCTGATGGCCGCACCGGGTTTTGAATACGGGCCGGACCAGGTCGTCGTCGGGGCCGGCGTGGTCCGTTCCTGGAGCGGAATCGCCGAGGATCGCCTTTATCTGGTCGGGTTTGACGGCCGGGCCCACCTGCTGAAGATCGTCGAAACCCTCGATTCCGGCATCGATTTGGCGGCGGCCGATCTGATTCTCATGGCCGCATCCACCTTTCGCGACATCACCGGCGTTCCCGATGGGTATGCCACCGATCTGGCCGTGGAGATCCGTAACCCGCGGGAGTGCGCCACTATTGCTGAAAAGGTGGTCCGCCTGTTTCCGGAAACCCGGCCCATCCTCAAATCGGAGATCCTGAGAACCTATGCGGCCGTTTTCGACTGGCGAAGCGGTTATGTGGTGGTCCTGCTCGCCGGGTCGGTGCTCGCTTTTTTCATTTTCGCATGGGATCGGGCGGTGGGGCTGAGCGCGGAGGAACGGGGGGAAATCGGGGTGCTCCGGGCGGTAGGGTGGGATGTTTCGGACATCCTTATTCTGAAATGGTGGGAAGGCGGGGTCATCTCTTTGACCGCCTTTTTCCTTGGAATGATCGGCGCCTACCTCCACGTATTCCTGGCCTCGGCGCCACTGTTCGCCCATGCCCTCAAGGGATGGGCCGTGCTCTATCCCGAGCTTCATCTGTATCCCGATCCGAACCCCTACGAGATCGGCGCTCTGTTTTTTCTCACCGTCGTTCCTTTCGGGTTCGTGACCTTGATCCCCGCGTGGAAAGCCGCCGTCACCGATCCGGTGTCGGTAATGAGATGAGAGCGGCATGATCGAGCTGACAGATATTTCAAAGACCTTTCACGCGGGAAAACCGAATGCCTTCATGGCCCTGGAGGGGATCACCCTGTCGCTGCCGCTCGGGCGAATGACCGTGTTCGCCGGCCCCAGCGGTTCGGGGAAAACCACCCTGCTCTCCATCATCGGGGGCATGGCCCGGCCCACCACCGGCCGGATTCGCATCGGCGATCTTGAGATCACGAGCCTTCCCGAACGGTTTTTATCGGATCTTCGCCGCAACCGGTTCGGATTTATTTTCCAGGACTATCACCTTATCCGCGGCATTACGGTATTGGAAAATGTGATGCTCCCGGCCTATCCTTCAGGGCCGGTTCATCGGGACCTCAAAAAACGGGCGTTGACATTGCTCGAGAGCGTTCAAATGGAGGACAAAGCCCGATCTCCGGTGGAGTGGCTGTCCGGGGGTGAACAGCAGCGGGTGGCCATCGCCAGAGCCCTCATCAATCATCCGGAAACGATTATCGCTGATGAACCCACCGCTCATCTGGACACCGATTTGGCCGGGGCGTTTCTCGAGATCATGACCGGTCTGGTCGAGACCGGAAAAACGGTCCTCATCGGCAGCCATGATCCCCTGGTGTTTGAATGGCAGGGGGTGCATCGAGTGATTCGCCTGCGCGACGGGCGAATCGTCGAGGAAAAGACGGGGGCGAACCTGCCGTGTGGATGAATCCGGCGGTGCTGGCTCTGATCGTCGGCGGTATCCTCGCCTGTATCGCGGCCGGATACGGCGCCCGGCTCGGAATCGCCATTCTTCCAAATTGGAATCTCACCAGCGGCAGCGAACGCCAGCTCACACTGGAACGGAAAACCTATCTGGCATCAGCGCTCCTGGGCTGGGTGATGATATTCGAATTTTTGTCGCTTTTCATGTTCGTCCATACCGCCGACCACCTGCACGACCTGTTCGTCGGGGCCATGTGCGCCGCCGGCACGCTTAATGTCAATGAATACGGGTACCCCGCCCTGATCCTGAAGATCCTGAATGCGGTTCTGTGCGGCCTCTGGGTCCTGATCAACCATGCGGATACCCGGGCCCCGGATTATCCCCTGATACGGGTAAAGTATACCGCTGTGTTGATCATCGCGGCCTTGTCGGTTATAGAAAACGGGTTCCAGCTCGGCTACTGGATGCACCTGGACCCGAATGTCATTACTTCCTGCTGCGGTGCGCTGTTCAGCACCGACCGTCAGACACTGGCCGGAGATTTGGCCCATTTACCCCCGGTCGGAACTATGACGGTGTTTTTTGCGAGTTTAGTGGGGGTGGTTGGGATGGCTCTCTGGTTTTATCGAACCGGAAGAGGGGCACACGTGCTTGCGGTGATGAGCGGGTGGTTTTTTGTTCTCGCCCTGATCTCGATTCTATCTTTCATTTCGGTTTACATCTATCAGCTGCCCACCCATCATTGCCCCTTCTGCCTGCTTCAGCGGGAATACGGATATATCGGGTATCCCCTGTATGTTTCGCTGTTTATCGGCGGTATCGCCGGAATGGGGATCGGTGTTCTGGACCGCTTCAAAGGGATCGATTCTTTGACGAAGGTGATTCCACAAATGCAGCACCGACTCTGCCTGACGGTTCTCATCGGATTCGCTCTTTTCGGGGGGATTGCCGTCTCCCCCCTGGTGTTTTCGGATTTCAAGCTGATCGGATACTGATCAAAAAGCCGGTTTTGAAGGTCGAAATCATAGAATAAACTTATAATCGGCTTTAATACATATACCGAAAATACCGCAGCGCCTCATTCCCGTCAAAATCGACGGTGAGCCGGTCGGGTTGGCGGTTGGCGGAAAGAATGGGGGTGACGATATCCTGAAATTCGACTTCCGAAAGATTGGCCAGGTCGCTGAGCGCCTCCCGAATCTCCCGCGTCGCGTCCTCATGAGTTCTTCGAACCAGGTTGAGATCCCGTTTGAGTTCGAACAGGGAGTATTTGCCTTCGTTTTTTCTCAGGTGCTTGTGTACGATATCCCGGATGGCCATCCAGGTGTCTTTCTGGGTCTGTTCTTCCAGGTCGGTGAGATTGTCCAGATCTTCCAGCTGTTTCTGGTGGCGTTTACGTTCCAGAATGCCCTGTATGGTGGTCATCCAGAGCACCATGACCCCGACCGCCACGGCGGCCCCGGCCCCTCCCAGCAGTTCAAGCGCGGGAATGCCGGCGGATAGCATGATTCCGGCCGTGGCCGTCCCGCAGACCAGGCTCAGGATCAGGCCGAGGATGGTCAGCCGCACCCGGTACGCTCGGGCCGACTTGCGGTAGGCCAGAAGCGCCTCCATATAGTGGATGAGCCGCTCGCCCTGGTTTTCCACAAATGTGGCCAGGTGGTCCAGACGCCGCATGGGGGTTCGGCTGATGGCCCGCTTGAGCTGTTCCCTCTGGTTTTCCAGAAGCGGGAGAAAGGGGTTGGAGGTCTGAGCGCTGCCCTCTGAGGAGGGCAACATATGGGTGGAGTAGGTGAGATGGATGGGCGGAATATCCTTTCGGCCGGTGGTTTGGGACAGATTCCAGCAGAGGGTCCCGAATACCCGCAAAAGGTCGTCCAGGGAGTTGCACTCGTCGATCCGGTTCAGCACGAACAGCACCCGGTCCTCGGAGGTGTGGGTGGCCAGGGTCTCTCGAATGGATTTGTAAGCCTCCTGAACGGTACCCGCCTTGTGGGCGTCGAAAAGAACCATCACCATATCCGCTTTTTGGGCCAGATCCCCGAGAATCTCCTGGTAGTCGTATCCCCGGTCCCGTTCCGTGACGCTGTCGAGCATCCCCGGGGTATCGATGATGGCCAGGTCCTTCAAAATCGGTGAGTTGACCTTCTTGAGCCGAAAATGGGAGGCGAACCGCTGCCCCTGGCGCCGCAGGGTGGAAAAGGGATACTCGGGTTCATTCAGGATCGCCTTTCCGTCCCGCTCATCGGTCACCCGCACGGTATTCGGGTCTCCGCCGTCGGAGTTGCCGTAGGTGATGACTGTAAAGGAATCATCCGTGGGGGCCTGGCCGGTGGCCTGGATTTCGGCGCCGAGAAATTCATTAATCAGGGAGGATTTCCCCGAGGAGTAGTTTCCGATGACCAGAACCATCGGCTTCCATTTGATGTTGGTCTCCAGGGGCACCTCGCTGTACCCGTACTCCTTGGCGATGGGGGTCAATCGATCGGCCACCACATCGGCGATTTCGGCCCGCAGGGTGGTTATGAATTCTTCTCTGGTCATGAAATGCTCCGCCTTCAGTGTTGCGAATATGCGTCACCGATTCTTCGGCGCCCGCATAAAGATAAAATAAAAAAGTTGATTTTAAATACAGAAAGTATAGAGAAATGGCCGGGGAGTGTCAACAAACAAAAACAGCCGCGGGCAAAGCCCGGCGGGTAGCAGCAGAATAATGAACCTCTATCGAAAAGTCGGCATTGCGTCTCTGATCATGATGGCCTCGGTCTTTCTCAGCCGGGTGATCGGACTGGGCCGGGAGATGGTCATCGCCTATGCCGCCGGCGCCGGCGCCGCCGTGGACGCCTACCAGGTCGCATTTGTGCTGCCGGAGATTCTCAACCACATGCTCGCCAGCGGGTTTCTGTCGGTCACCTTCATCCCCATCTTTTCCGGCTATCTGGCCCGGGGCCGGGAAGAAGAAGGGTGGCGGGTTCTCTCTATTATTCTGATCGGCTTCGGCTCACTGATGATCTGTTTGATCATCGCGGGAGAGCTTCTGGCCGAACCCCTGGTGGCGATAGTCGCACCCGGGTTCGACCGGCCCGAGGTCATGGCCGCGGCGGTGCGCATGACCCGGATCATTCTGCCGGCCCAGTTTTTTTTCTTTGCCGGGGGGCTCTTTATGGCGGTTCAGTTCGCCCGGGAGCGGTTCACGGTTCCCGCCCTGGCGCCGCTCATCTATAATCTCGGCATTATCCTCGGGGGGCTTTTCCTGGGCCGCCGATTGGGAATGGAGGGCTTTTCCTGGGGCGTTCTGGCCGGCGCCTTTATGGGAAATTTCGCGATCCAGTTCTGGGGGGCCCGGCGGGCCGGCATGCGGCTCTTCTGGATCACCGATTTTCGTCACCCGGATCTTCGGCGCTACGTGCTCCTGTCTCTGCCCTTGATGCTGGGGCTCACCATGACCTTTTCCACCGAATTTTTTCTTAAATTTTTCGGCAGCTACCTCCCGCCGGGCAGCATCGCCGGGCTCAATTACGGTCTTCGGATTACCTTCATTCTGGTGGGTTTTTTCGGTCAGGCCGTGGGGGTGGCCTCCTTTCCTTTTATGGCGCGGCTGATCGCCGAAGGCAAACTGGAGGAGATGAATCGCCTTCTCAATACCTCCCTGCGGTACCTGTCTCTGGTGATTCCGTTTTCGGTGCTCTTCATGGTGCTTCGCTTCGAAGTGGTCCGGCTCCTGTTTCAACGGGGCCGGTTCGGCCCGGCCGATACCGCCCTCACCGCCCATGTGCTGATTTTTCTGCTCATCGGGGCTGCCGCCTTTTCCGCCCAAACGGTGGTGGTGCGGGGCTATTATGCCATGCAGAACACATTCTTTCCGGCTATTTTCGGGACCCTGGCGGTGGCGGTCAGCATCCCCCTCTATTGGATCGGAATGGACCGATTAGGGATAGGGGGGGTGGCCCTGGCGGTCTCCCTGTCGGCCATTCTTCAGGTGCTGGTGCTGTATGCATTGTGGAACCGCAGAAGCGGGAACCGCGGTCAGGGCCGGGTATACCGCTTCTACCTTCGAATCACACTGATCAGTCTGGTGCTGGGGACGGTTCTGGAATGGGTCAAACGGGAGCTGTGGCGGGTGATCGATTCCGCCACCGTTCTCGGAAGCCTGTCCCTGTCGGTGATCATCGGCGCTCTTTTTCTGGTCCTTCTGCTGGGAACGGCCCGGTTGTTTCGGATTCGGGAGGTCGCCGAGGTGATGGATCGTATGGTCGGGAAACTGGGCCGAATCCGCAAAAGCTGATCGTTTTTCTTGTCTGAAGCAGGGGGACGGTTACAGAAGAGGTCCGAATGGGGCGGTTCGGTTCGGGCGGTCTCAAAACAAAGGGCATCAGCGCCGGGGGGCGGCGCCGATGCCCTTGCAGGCTCTTGAAACGAACGGGACTTAGATTCTTTTCACGTTCGCTGCGGCAGGCCCTTTTTGACCTTGTTCGATTTCAAAGGTCACCCGATCCCCTTCGGACAGGGTTTTAAACCCGTCACTCTGGATCGCTGAAAAGTGAACGAACACGTCTCCACCATCTTCATTCTCGATGAAGCCATACCCCTTTTTCTCATTGAACCATTTTACTGTACCGTTTGCCACCTTGACCACTCCTTACAAACCAAAAAAATAAAAAAATGCCCCGACACCGGGACGGGAAAAAAACGACAAGGGCGATTCCCCCTTGGCAATAAGCGATTCTACTGTTTAACCGCTTATTGTAAATCCCCTTATACAGGATATTTCGCAAAGGTCAAGTTAAAATTTCGCTGGTTCGCGGCTTTTTTCGCTGATGGTCTTTTGCCGCAGGTGTACTTTGAGGATTGCTTTTCATCCGGTTGTGCATAGTTTAGGATACGCTATATCAGGAATGATTCGGTAATGGTTTGGGGGGAGGGAAGGAATCCGTTGAATCGATTTGGCACGCAGTTTTTCAGACGGGGCCCGTTCTTATTCGGGGTGCTGTCGCTGGTGTTTTTAATGGCCGGACTTATATTTTACACCGACTTGCCGGGCCGGTCCTATTCCGGACCGCTGCCGCCGCTCACCGAACAAGAGCGCGTTCTCAGCCGCAATCTGAAAGCGCATGTGGATTTTCTGGCCGGAAAGATCGGTGAACGTAATCTGTCGAAATATGAAGAACTGAAGGCTGCGGCCCGATACATTCGCGAAACCTTCGCACGCTCGGGCTACCGGATATCGGATCAGGAATATACCGCCCGGGGCCGCTCCGTGCACAACATCGAGGCGGTCAAACCCGGTGTATCCCGACCGGAGCAGATTCTCGTGGTGGGGGCCCATTATGATTCGGTTTTCGGTTCTCCCGGCGCCAACGACAACGGGTCGGCTGTGGCGGCCCTGCTGGAGATGGCCCGACTGCTGGCTGAAGATTCCTTTGCCGGAACCATTCGGTTCGTGGCCTTTGTCAATGAAGAGCCTCCCTTTTTTCAGACCGATCTGATGGGAAGCCGGGTCTATGCCCGTCGGTCCCGCGAAAACGGCGACAATATCATCGGAATGATTTCTCTGGAGACCATCGGCTATTATTCCGATGAACCGGGCAGTCAGAAATACCCGTTTCCCCTCGGGATGCTCTATCCGGACACAGGTAATTTCATCGGATTCGTCGGCAATATCGGTTCAAAATCCTTTCTGGACCGATGCATCCGCACCTTTCGAAACACCGCCGAATTTCCTTCGGAAGGCACGGCGGCCCCCGGCTGGATGACCGGCATCGGCTGGTCCGACCATTGGGCTTTCTGGAAAGAAGGGTATGCCGGCGTCATGGTGACCGATACCGCTCCCTTTCGGTACCCTTATTATCATACCTCCCGGGATACCCCCGACAAGATCGACTACGACCGCACCGCCCGGGTGACCGCCGGCCTGTCTCGAATGTCGGCGGTTCTGGCTGATGCGCAGTGATATAGATCCCGCCTTATCCGCGTGATTCCCCCGCACCCCTGACATCAGCCGCCGGCGTGGGCTGAGGATACCCGATTTCTTCACTTCGAATACTCCGTTTACCCCATTTTAAGTTCGGCCCTTCCTGCATTACTTCTTAAGCAAGTTTTTGAAAATCCGAATGCAATCAGAGGAGGTACGACTATGAGAACCAAATTGTTCTATGGAGTATTTATGGTCATGTTTTTCAGTTTCGGCCTCGGAGTCGCTTCGGCCCAGGACTATGAGAGCAGACCCTATATGGAGCAGCCGGAGTCCCGGCAGACCGAAATGGATCAGCCCCGTTCACACCAGGGCCGAATGGACCGGCAGGGTTCCCGTAAGATGGAATCCGAATGGTCTGATGAATCGACCGGTCGAGGGTATTATGATCCGGTTCAGAGGAATCCGCTGGTGGAACGAAGAACCCGGGACGGCCTTACATTCATCAACGGCGGCGTCGGAATCAGACAGCGCAACGCCATCGAACAGGTGGAAGACAACTTCGGCCTGAAATTGGTATTTGCCGATCTCGACGGCCGGTATATTGCGGATGTGGCGGTGGATATTCTGGACGACCAAGACCGGCGGGTCTTTTCTCTGGATGATGGCGGCCCCTGGCTGCTTACCGATCTGCCCCCGGGCAATTACCAGGTTCGGGCATTCTTCGACGGTGAAAGAAAAACCCGCCGGGTCAAAGTCGGCCGTGACGGGGTTCGCACAGTGATCATGCACTGGACCTTGTAGTCGCACCTTACATACATCAGTGAACATTATTTTTAAAACCTTGGAAGGAGGACCATTATGGCGACATATGAACGAACCAGCACGGATCCGACCCGAAACCGAACCGTACCCGGCTCGGAAGCGAAAATGGAAGCGGGAAAAGACAAAAAGGAAACGGTCAAGGAGCAGGCTGCTCAAAAGGGTCACGAAATGAAGGAGGAAGCCGAAGAAAAAGCGCGGACGAAATTCGAAGAAGGCAAGCAATACGGAGAAAGAAATCTGGAAAGTACGGCCCAGGCCCTCAGGGATGCCGCCGGTACGCTGAAGGAGGATGACCAGGAGGCCATGGCCCGTTATACCGAATGGGCCGCCGGGCAGGTCGATTCCGTGGCCGGATATTTCCGTGATCGAAGCGTGGATGACGTACTTCACGATGTACGCTATATGGCGCGCAAAAATCCCGGAATGGTTCTGGGCGGCGCCCTCATGGCCGGTTTTCTGGCGGCACGTTTTCTAAAGGCCTCGGAACCCATGAGATCCGAGATACCTGAACACCGCTCCGACTATTTTACGCCGCCGGCCCACCGATACGGGCAAACTTACTAAATACTCATCCGACGACCGATAATCGGATACATCCGGTTTTCGGCCGTCAGGTTGAAGTAAAGGAGGCAAGAAAATGGCACATTCATTATACACGTCCCCTCCACCAGGAGAGGAAAAATCTTTAGGGGATCTCTTTTCCGACCTGTCTCGGGAGATTCAGTCTCTTGTGAACCATGAAATTAAACTGGCTAAAATAGAAATGACCCACAAAGGTGCTGTTGCGGGGAAAAATTCCGCATTTCTGGTGGTCGGCCTGGCCATCCTCTACGCAGGATTTCTGGGTTTGCTGGCCACTGCGGCACTGGCGCTCGGCATGCTTATTCCGCTGTGGGTGGCCGCTTTGATCGTTACCACGATCGTATTGATCGTGGGTGCGGCGATGGCCGTCAAAGGCGTCAATACATTGAAACGGATGAAGTTCGCCCCGGAACTGACCATTGAATCTTTGAAAGGAGAGGAGGAGAGGCCATGGCTGAGAAAACAGACAACCTGACCCGTTCCGGAACCGGGCGTGACGTAGAGGTCAGAAAGATAGAGACGACATCACCCACCATTGAAGATTTAGATCGCACGGAGCGTGCCGAGGTGGAACACCTCAGAGCGGAAATCGCCAAGGACCGCATGGAGACCGAGGCCACCCTCGATGCCATTCAGGACCGGTTGACTCCGGCCCATCTGAAGGAACAGGCACGGGAAAAGGTTCGTGAACTGACGATCGGAAAGGCGCAGAATATGGCACACACAGCAGGAGATAAAGCAAAAGACGCGGGACATTCCATGTTGGATACGCTTAAAGACAATATCGTCCCGACGGCGATGATCGGTGTCGGCCTGGCATGGCTGGTCAAGAGCAGTAAAAGCGAAGACGGCGGTCATTACGGCGAATATTACGCCTATGATCCCTACCTCGCGGAGGAATACCCCGAAGACCAGCTTCGCTACTATTCAGGACCTGCCGCGGATATGCGGACCTACTATTCGGAGTCGCGGGAAGGCTGCAGAGGAAGAACGGCCCGACACGCGCGTGAAAAGGCGTCCGGCGCAGCCGAACGTGCCCGGGAAAAGGCCAGAGCCGCCGGGGAGAAATCCGGTGAAATGATGGGGCATGCCCGCGAGAAAGTCAGCTCCGCCGGCGAAAGGGCCGGCGAACTGGCGGAGGATGCCCGGGAAAGAGCGAGCGAGGCCGCCGGTCACGCCGCCCACAGAACCCGAGAACTCTCAAGGCGCGCCCGAAATAAGTCGCGCCGGATGAAGGATGAAAACCCGTTGGTTATGGCCGGCGCCCTGTTCGCAGTGGGCGCGGCCCTCGGTTTTCTGATTCCGGAGACCCGCAAAGAGAATGAATGGATGGGGGAAACCCGGGATGACTTGATGCATCAGGCCAAAGAGAGAGGCCGCGACACCCTGGAGCGGATGGAGGAAGTGGCCAAGGAGACCGGAAAAACGGCCAAAGATACCGCCAAGGAAGAAGCCAAACGGCAGGGATTGGCGTCGGAGTCCGACACCAAAGGCCAGACTGCGGGCGGTGGATCGACCCGAACCGAAACCGGAACCACCGGCGCGGCGGCGGGCGTTCGACCGGTAACCGGCACGGAAACCACCCCGCCGGCCAAATCGACCACCAGACAGCCGGACAAGAAAAGAGAAGAGGTTCCCTAAACTAGCGCGGGGGAGACCCCCGCTTCTTTCATTCCATTCGGTAGCGGCTCCGTCTTTTCGGGGTCGCTACACTCTCCCTCTATAAACTGATTTTTAGCTCAAAAAAATTCCGAATCAGTTCCACACCGAACCAAAGCTTCTTTTCATTTTCTCCGAAATAAATTTCTTACTGCGCTTCAGCGCTGGACAAGCTCGGTCTCAGGCCGATGTGAATGGCGCCGGACAGGGGATTCGGTTTGGCGGCCACGAATCACGAAACGATGATCAAAGCCGGTTTGGCCGACCGTCTGGGAGGCCCTGCTTTCTTGACAAAATGCCGCCGCATTCTTACTTACGGCAGTGGATTTTCCACTGAACCGGTCACTTGAATGGAATTCGGCGGATCGTAAATGGATATCTGGATCGACACCCTTCATCAGACGGCCCGGCTGCTGCTGCGGATCGGGCCGGTCATGTTTCTCAGCCTGATCGGGGTCGAGGTGCTGATGCAGCTGGGTCTGATGAAAAAGCTGGCGCCCCTGGGCAAGCCCCTGGCCAAGGCCTCCCATCTGCCCTCGGAGAGCGCCCTGACCTTTCTGGCCGGAATCGGGTCTCTGGTGGCGGCCCATACCATGACCGCCCAGTTTCATCAGGACGGCCGGGTCACCGGCCGGGAGATGGTGCTGACCGGGGTGCTCAACACCACCCCCTTTCACTTCAAAGAGACCCTGACCTTTCAACTGCCGGTGGTGCTGCCGCTGCTGGGCCTGGAACTCTGCCTGATCTATATCACCGCCTTCTGGCTGGCCGGGTTTCTAAAGCTCGCCTTTGTGATCGGGTACGGCCGGTTCAAGATTCGGCGGCGGCCTCAGGACCGGGACGCCTTCGACGATCTGGTCTGCGATCCGGCGGTGGAAGACTGCACCCCGAGAAGTGTTGTTCAGATCCTCAAAGACGCCTTTTACGCCCGAATCAAACTGTTTCGCCGCATGATTCTGCTGCTGGGTTCGGTGACTCTTATTGTCCAATACCTGGCCAATTCGGGGATTCTCAGCGCCACCGACCGGCTGATCGCGCCCCTGACCGCCGTCTTCGGGCTGCCGCCCAGCGTGATCGCCCCGGTCAGCGTCTATATCTTCAGCCCCACCGCCGGAATCACCTATATGTCGAACCTGCTGGCGGACAAGATCGTCACCGAATTTCAGGCCATCGTGGCGCTTCTGGCGGGCAGTTTCATCATGATTCCGGCCACCCGGCTGCGCGGCACCCTGCCCCGGTATGCCGGGTATTTCGGATTCAAATACGGGGCCCTCGTCTGCGGCCTGACCATGGGACTGACCATGCTGGCCCGGGGGGTGGTGCTGGTGCTGGTGCTGTTGTTCTACCGGTAACGGCCGATAGCTTGCGGTAATGGCCGATAGCTTGGCCTTGATTCGCAGAATGATGATCTCCGCCGGCCG
>JBKHDE010000017.1:0-36650 GCA_046541495.1 Desulfococcaceae bacterium | reverse complement strand
CCACGGGAATCAAGCGGGTTCGCCCCGACCTGATGGTGTTTACCTATCAGGGGGACGGGGACCTGGCCAGTATCGGCATGGGGGAGATCATCCATGCCGCCAACCGCGGAGAAAAATTCACCACCATTTTCGTCAACAATGCCGTCTACGGGATGACCGGCGGCCAGATGGCGCCGACCACCATGCCGGGTCAGCGGACCACCACATCGCCCTTCGGAAGAGATGTCGACCAGGTCGGCCTGCCGATCAAGGTGGCCGAACTGCTGGCCGCGCTTCCCACGCCGGCTTATGTCACCCGCCAGTCGGTGATCAAACCCAAGCACATCAACCGGACCAAGAAGGCCCTTCGAAAAGCGTTCGAACTGCAGATGCGCAAGGTCTGCTACAGTTTCGTGGAAGTGGTGAGCACCTGTCCGACCAACTGGGGGATGACGCCCTTGGAGGCGATCGCCTGGACTGAAGAGACGTTGCTTCCCTATTATCCGATCGGGGACTGTAAAAACCCGCATGATATGGAGGTATCTCATGCAAACTGAAGTGATGTTCGCCGGTTTCGGCGGACAGGGCATACTGGCCAGCGGAAAGATCCTCGCACAGGCGGCCATGGCGGAGGGCCGCCAGCTGCTTACTCCCGAGTCGTATGAACCGGCCTATCCGACAGTCGCAAGGAGCGCTTGGTGATGAATCAACTGGTATATCCGAAACAGGTGGTCGTCCGTGACACGACCGTGCGGGAGGGATTTCAGCGCGAAGAAAAACGGATTTCCACCAGCGCCAAATTGTGGGTGGTGGAGCAATTGATCCTCGCCGGTTTCCGGCGATTGGAAGTGACCAATTTCGCCAACCCCAAACGCCAGCCTCAGTTCGCCGATGCCGAGGAGCTGCGGCGGCGGATCCGCACTCAGCGATCGATCGCCGGTTATCTGCCGGAAGTCGAGCTTTCAGCGATCGCCATCCCCCAGACCGCGGTTGATCGCGCCGTGGCGGCGGCCGAGGCGGGCCTGGGGCCTGATCGGATTCTGATGGTGGTGTCCACCGGTGAGGCGTATCAGTATGCCAATACCGGTATGGCCAATGTACAGGCAAAATAAAAAACCCGTCCACCCGGAGAATCTCACCGCACCGATGCCAGCACCCTCGGTTTTGCCTCGCAGGCATCTCCCAAATTGAGGTGTCGGGGTTAAAATACCGGTTTCCGCTTCTCGGAAAAGGCGGTCATGGCTTCCATGAGATCATCCGAGGGGATGATATTGGCGCTGACGGATGCCACATACCGCAGGCCGTCGCTGTTGGATTTATCGGCGCAATAATTGAGCACATCCTTGGTGGCCTGCACCGCCAGCGGGGAATTGGCCGCGATCTCCCGAGCCATTTCTTCCGCTCCTTGGAACAGGGTTTCGGGACCTGAAAAAACCCCATTGACCAGCAAAATAGCCTTGGCCCGCTCCGCATCGATGTCTTTGGCGGTGAAGGCCAGTTCACGGGTCATTCCCTGGCCCACGATCTTGGGAAGACGCTGCAACACCCCCACATCGGCCACAAAACCGACCGCGGCCTCCCGAAGAGAAAACACCGCATCCGCCGAACAGAGGCGAATGTCGCAGGCAGCGGCCATATCCAGACCGGCCCCGATGCAGTGTCCGTGGACGGCGGCGATCACCGGCTTTCGGCAGTTTTCGATGCAGTTCATCGCTTCCTGCAAATCCTGGAGTTTGGAAAGAAACCGCCATTTTACCTCCCCCTTCTGGGCCGGGTCCATCAGTTCGGGCAGCGTCGACAGCATGCCGGCCAGGTCGATGCCCGCGGTAAAGCAAGATCCCTTTCCGGCCAGAATGACAGCGCGAATGTCCGGGTCTTCATCCAGATCCTTGAAGATGCCCGGGGGTTCTTGCCAGGCCGGGGGATTCATGGCATTTTTCTTTTCGGGTCGGTTGAGGTAAACCCAAGCCAGGGGCGGCTTTTTTTCGACCTGATAAAAATGGAAATTCGCCATCGGTTCTCCTTGAGTGATCGATTCGTTTTTCGATACAGATGTACTCGACTTCCGGAAAATAGGCAACTCTGATTCAGTATGTGGACAGAGGCGGGGGTATCAGATATCCCGAATGAACCGCTCAGATGAAACCTCGAAAAAAGGTGTTCGGGTGTCTTCAGACCCATAAAAAAAAGGATGATCTCAGGTAACGGAGCAGCTCACGGCTGCATACCCTACCCGATGATCACCCTTTTTCAGCTCTTTTAAATCACGAGAGAAAGTTTCTCTCATGAAGTCCATCCTGTTACTCCTGCTGAGTGTACTGTTTCAGCATATCTATGAGCTGTTTGGCCTGCTCCGTTTTCGGAATATCTTCTTTTCCACTCAGTAATTTTTCCTGTCCGTAATAGGCGCGTTTCCGGTCGGATTCCTTTTCAAAATAGACCCGATTGTTTTCATCGTCGGCATCCAGAATGGCACCGGATAGGGCCGCGCCGGCAAACAGACCGCTGGTCTGTTTGTATACCATCACATCCGCTTCAGTGGCGGCGCCGACCTTCGCGCCGTACACACCGGCGGCGACGGATGCTTCGGCGCCCAGCTGAAGTTCGCCGTCGCTGAATTCATCCAGTCCTTTCCGAGTGGTGAACACCATGACCAGATCGGTCTCCTCCGCGCCGATCTGCATACCCACACTGGCGCCATACAGCGACAGAAAGATCGGCCCGGTCCACTCACCGTTCTGATTCAACATCAGAACACCGCCCCCGTGCCGTCCGCCGAATCCCACCGCGACTTTGGTCATGTCCGGGAATATGGCGATGCCGGCGGCATCCTTGACAAACTGCGGCGGAATCCGTTCATCGGTGCGCGCCAGCATGGTCTGCAGTACCTCTGTCGATTCGTCGATCCGTTCTCGAAGATGGGAGATGTCCTCAACCGGCTCCGTTCTTGCTTCGGTTTCCGCAGCCGCTTTTTCTCCGGCTCCCGCCGTCAGCGCGGTGTTGGGAACCAGAAATACTACTGCAACAGCCAGAGTAAGCGTCAGTAATCCGAGTGTGAGTCCTTTGGTTCTCATGTGAAACCTCCTTTGTTTTTCGATTCATTCTCAACAATGTCGCAGCTCCCATTATTTTTTTAGTTGGGGCTTAGACAAAGGGCGATGTCGAAACGCCGGTTCGATTACTCATAGCGAAACGATAACCGCCATCGAACCAAAAACAAATGGGGAACAGACCCCATAAATGGATCAAATTTTCTGTATTCAGGGGGCAATGCCACCCGGAATCCTCTACCGCCACGCCTTAAAAATAATTTCGCCCCTCAATTTTTTTAATAATCGGGGAAGGTTTCTATTTATACCGAATTGAACACATCCCTTTTCATTTCTTTCCATTTTTAAACCAACCTACTGAATAATTAGCTCTTTTAAAAATTATCCGGATAAAAACTCGGACCTGGTACGAATATTGGAATCTCATCGGCAGCATTTTGAAACGAAACGGCAAAGCCGCCGAAAGGCTGTGACGCAAAGCCACGGGTCTACAACACCGAGCGGGGTGTATGATCGCCGGGCTGTCGAACATTCATCAACAGCGCCTTCGGTTCTTTATCGAGGCGCTGTTTTTTTTTGCTGAAAGAATTCAGCATGAGGTAGGGGGGTATAAATGCAGCATTATTGGACCACCGCATCGGTGTTTTGTGTACTGGCCATCCTTTTTCCGTTCGTCTCCACCGCCCAGACCAGCCCGTTTCGCCGGGCCGATATTCAGGCCCGTCAAACCGACCTTCTCTTGAACACCGTCACCGCGATTCATGTTTTCCATGTTCTGGACGGAGAGAGCCTTCGGACGGTGATCCCCAAAGATCGGTTCCATTCCGATTCCTTTACCGTGGACGGATATATCAGCGGTCTGGTGGTCTTTTGCGAGAATGAAATGACCGTACAGGCGGAGGGTCGCCGGTTTTCCCGACTGACCAAAAATCCGGACGGCAGCTTTTCCGCCAAATATTACGGCCGGCTCGATCCCGGCGCCGTTTCCGCCCGGATCGGCGATTATACCTATTTTGAAACACCGAATGCCGGGTGGTCGAAAAAGCCCGACGAGGAGATTCTTCAATCCGGGTATTCTCTCTTTCCAAAGGTCACCGGGGATGCGCTCAGCCCCCGGCAGATACTGCAACTTGCATTGGAAACGGAGGATGACCGGTGGGAGATCAGCATTCACCAGAAAGGCTTTGAAAAATCAGCGCTGAAAATGAGAAATCCCGACGCCGGTCACCGGGCCGTCTACATCGGAACCCGTCTGGCCCGTTTAAGAAATGAAATCCCGGATTTCGAGGCGCGATGGGCCGCCATTCAAAAAGGCATTTCCGGGGTGGAAAAGCAATTGGGCCGACACCTGATTTCGAGAGTGGTGCTGCTCGACTATGCCGCCATCCATAATGCGATTTCCTGTGAAAACAGCGACGATATCTGGTTTTATATCGAGACCTTTCGGGAGGAACCGGTTCCGGAGCTGGAAACCATCGCCGCCCACGAAGCGATTCACAAATATGTGGATCAACGACAATTGACCCGCAGCGACGCCCTTCGCAAATGGTTTTCGGATCTGAAGGGGTATGATCTTTTCTCCATGGAACGGTTTCTTTTGCTGACCCAGGGCATGCTTCCGGCGGACGCGGACCCTTCCGACACTGAAAACAGCCTTTTTTTCGCCTTCATCGATGAGCGAAATTTTCTGGAGGATCGAAAGGGGGGGCATTCCCGGGATAATCTGGATGAATTCTGCACCTCGTTCATCCACTCCGTTTTGCATATTCACCGGCTGAAAGGGAATCTGAACCGTCGAATTCTCCTCCACGACGACATCCGCCGGGAATTGACCGATTCCGAGAAGAAGGCATTGCTGAAAACCTTTCGAGAATCCCTGGCGATTTTCAACGATATGCTCCGTCTTCGGGAGGATGCCGATTCGGCCCCCGACCGTTCGGTATTCACAGCCGGAATGGCGACCGCCGCACAGGTTCACATCCATTCACATCGACGGGTAACCACGGCCGCCATTGCCGAGCATTCGGAATAATCGAAATTCTTTTCCGCCCCGACCGATGAGTCGGATCGCCCAACATCCTTTTTCGGTTGCCTTTTCATGCCCGGCAATTTATAAAATCCTCGTTTGCCGTTTTCGGATTCACTGTAAATTACCGATCCCGGCCCATCAGAGGATCGGGCCCGAAGGAGAAATCATGGAAGCATACCGACAAACGCTGGAAAGCATCATGGGGATCCCCTTCACCGACGGCAATCGCCTGACGGTCTTGAAAAACGGGGTGGAGATCTTTCCGGCCATGCTCAAGGCCATCGACGAAGCCGACCGGTCCATCGACATGGTGACCTACGTCTACTGGAAGGGGGATATCGCCCATAATTTCGCCGAAAGCCTCGCCCGAAAGGCGAGGAAAGGGGTGAATGTTCGGCTGATTCTGGATGCCTTCGGCGCCAAACCGATGCCCAAAAAACTGCTGCGCATCATGCAGGAGGGCGGGGTGCATATCCGCTGGTTTCGGCCGCTGAGCCGATGGAAGCTGTGGAACATCAACAATCGAACCCATCGCAAGGTATTGATCTGCGACGGCAAGATCGGCTTCACCGGCGGGGTGGGCATTGCCGAGGAATGGGAAGGAGACGCTCGAAATCCGAACGAATGGCGGGAAACCCATTTTCAGGTGGAGGGGCCTGCGGTGTTCGGTCTGCATGCCGCCTTTCTGGAAAATTGGATCGAAACCGACGGACATATGAACATGGCCACCGACCGGCTGGATTCGATTCCGGCCAAAGGGAATACCTCCCTTCAAATGCTTCACACGGACGCATCGGTGAGATGGAGCGATTCCTTTATACTGTTCTCAGCCCTGCTGCTCATGGCCAAACGAACGATTCGCATCACCACCGCCTATTTCGATCCGGATGCCCCCATGATCGATCTCTTTCGTAGGGTTCGGGCCCGAGGGGTGGATGTTCAGGTGCTGGTGCCGGGTCCGTATATGGATATCTGGGTGGCCAAAATCGCCGCCGAGACCAATTATGAAGTCCTGTTGAACATGGGGGTGGACATTTGGCACTACCAGCAAGCCATGCTTCACGCCAAGGTCATTCTCATCGATGATGGGGTGGCCTGCGTCGGTTCGGCCAATTTCAACCAGCGCTCCCTGAAAAAAGACGACGAGATTATTCAGGTGATCCTGGACCCGCCCACCGTTCAGATACTCCAGGCCCATTTTCAGGAGGACCTTCGCTTCGCCAAGCAGCTCTCCACCGAAAACTGGAATAAACGATCGGCGCTTCAGCGGATGAAGGAAATCCTGGTTCGCCCTTTTCGGGAAAATCTCTGAATCGAACGTTTTAGACGTTCATGTTTTTAGGTTTTTCCCCCGCCCGAACAGCCCAGATCACCCCGGCCAGCCAGACCGCCCCGATCACAAACCCGGCGATGATATCGCTGGGCCAGTGGGTTCCGAGCCGCAGGCGGGCCCATCCGATCACCGCAATAAAGAGGGCGCCGAGGAACAGGGCAAAAGCGCGTTCCAGGGCGGAATCGCTGACCCGCCACCAGAGCCAGACCAGAAAGCCGTACATAAACATCGAAATGACGGCATGCCCCGAGGGATAGGAATGAAGCGGGGGAGATGCGGCGCCGGCCGCCACGAAATCGGGCCTGGACCGGTTCCAGATCCACCATCCGAGATAGATGATCGGGCGCGTGACCAGGTATCCCACAAAATAGCTCATCGCAATGAGCGACGCCCCCCGCCGGACGGCGATGATCATGACGATCAGCAGCAGCGGCACGGTCATGGCCAGGTTTCCGGGGGATTCGAAAATGGTGGCGTCGTAGTAGGTGAAGATCAACTTCTCTTCCACCAGCCAGCGCAGGGTCCGCTCGTCCCATCCATCCAGCCCTCTGGGCGCGGCCCATTCCCCCAGATAGGTGATTCCGACGGTTACCGCGACCGTCAGCAGCAGTCCGATCCCCATGCGGAGCCAGAACCGGTGCCGGACGTCCTCGGGCAGGGCCCGCTGTTCAGCCCGGAAACCATGCCATAATTCGCGAACCGACCGAACCAAAATCCAGGAATGTTCCGTATGTCGGCGAGCGTTTGCCGTTTCTGTCGATGAAATCGCCATAAAGCTTTCCCCATAAGCTTCCGATGATCAGGAGTGAAGTTCTCGGCCCTTCCAGCCGTCGAACTGGCGGCTGGTTTTAAAGGGCTCATATTTTCCGGTCAGGGCGACCGAACGGGTTTTTTCCAACAGTTGCTGCTGGGCTTTTTTCGACATGGGCGAAAACCGCCGGGCGAGTCGAATGTTTTTCTCTAGCACCGACATGGAATCGATCCCCGATACGATGGTGGCCACCGGTTGGCTCCAGGCGTAATTGAGGCATTCTTCCGGTTTGACCAGTCCGGTTTTCAGGAGGTGGCCGCTACCCAGCGTCTTCATGGCGATAACCCCGATGTTTCTCTCCTGAAGCTTAGGAAGTACCTCTTTTTGAAAGCTGCGGAATTGGGCATCCAGGATGTTGACCGGCATCTGAACGGTATTCCACGGAAAATCATGGGCGAGCATCTCCAGAAAAAGCCGGGGGTCTTTGTGGCCGGTAAACCCGATGAACCGCACTTTGCCCGCCTTTTGAGCTTCGTAGGCCGCCTCGATCGCGCCATTCCGGGAGAAAATCATGTCGGGATCATCGTCATAGATGATTTCATGGAACTGCCACAGATCAATGACATCGGTATTGAGGCGCTTCAGGCTTTCTTCCAGATGCTGCAGGGCGGTCTTTTTGTCTTTGCGGCCGTGGTGTTTGCTCATCAAAAAGACGCGCTTTCGGTAACCGTCCTTCAGGGCCCGGCCCATCAGCTCCTCGGAGCGGCCGTGGTGATACTCCCAGGCGTTGTCCATAAAGGTGACGCCCTGATCCACCGCGTGTCGAATGAGCCGAATGGCGGTTTGATCCTCTTGGATAGACCCGATGTGCCATCCGCCGAGCCCCAGAATGGAGACCTTTTCACCGGTATTGCCCAAGGATCGTTTGGGAACCCCCTCGGCGGAGGCCCAGAGCTTTTTAGGCAGGATTGCCGCGCCGGCCCAGGCCAGGGCCTGTTTGATAAATCCGCGGCGGGTCAGCCGACACCATCGCTTCATCTGATGCATACCCCCTCCTTTTCCCTATTGTGAAGTTTACTCGCAAAACTCGGCTTTGATTATCGCTTTGATCAAACCCGAATGATAGACAGACCGCCGAAATCGGTAATCTCGTTCAAAAGTCTATCTTCATGGTACGCAAGATAAATGGGCAGAAGGGTGTATTTTACGCCGGATCATCCCTTATTTTTATGCATCTTCTTCAATGACAATGGCATCCGCCCCGCATTCCTCCGCCGCCTGTCGGACCTTGTCTTTGTATACATCCGGAATCTCATCCATTTTGACAAACGCCTGAAGTTGATCCTCATTGTATCCGAAGACCTCGGGACAAACCTTGTAGCAGTTGCGATCTCCCATGCACAGTTCGTTGATATGAACCTTCATAAAAACCTCCTTTGGGTCAAAATTTCGGAGTCCGACAATAGGGACCCCCCTTTAGTCCAAAACTGATTCTTATCATTTTTCTGAAAAGGGGCTTTGTCAACTTCGCGGCACTTTCCGTTCACCCGTGAATCCTTGAAATACCGGCGCCGGTGGTTATGTTGAAGCCATGAAAAAATATCTGTTACTATGTTGTATTTGCGTGGCGATTATCTCTTGCGGCCCCAAGTTGATCTACACCAACCTGGATTGGCTGGTGCCCCGATATGCAAACGACTATATTTCCCTGGATCGTGAACAGCGCACCCTTTTGGACCGCCGTCTGGCCGACCAGCTGGCGTGGCACTGCCAAACCCAGTTGGACCGGTATGCCGTCTTTTTCAATCGGCTGCGCAGCGATTTCCGTGATCCGGACCGGCCGATCGATCATGCCCGAATGCAGGATTACTATTCTACCATCAGGCAAGCCTGGGATGCTTTGCTCCACCGATTGGGTCCGGATGCAGCCCGAATTCTGGCGACCGCCGACGAGGCTCAGATCGCGGAACTCTATGAAAATTTAGCGGAAAAAAACCGGGAGATTGCAGAAAAATATATCGAGGTTTCTTCAGAAGAGCGGATAAAAGAGCGCCAAAAACGGATGGAGAAACGATTGCGCCGTTGGATCTCCCGCCTGACGCCGGAGCAGGAGGCGGAGGTGGCCGCCTGGAGCGAGGCCTTCGATCCCATCGCCGAAGACCGGCTGGCCTTTCGGAAACGGGTTCAGAACGCATTCCGCCAAGTGCTCAACCGCCGGCGCCAGGAGGATTTCGAACCGGCCTTTACTCATCTGTTGACCCATTTTCGAGAATTGCGGCACCCCGCCTATCAAAACAAAATGAAGGCCAACACTCGGCGGACCCTGGATCTGTTGGTTCGGCTGGAACGGATGTTGACCCCGTCCCAGCGCGACCACCTGCTGGACCGGCTGGAATCCTATTCAAAGACCTTCGCCGAACTGAGCTGCGAATCGGAACCGACGATTAACGGGTCAACCGACGGTACTTGATCCGCTTCGGCACCGCGGCATCGGCGCCCAGGCGCTTCTTTTTATCGGTTTCATACTCGGACCAGTTGCCGTGGAAAAAATGGACTCGGCTGTCTCCTTCAAAGGCGAGAATATGGGTGGCGATGCGGTCGAGGAACCAGCGATCGTGGCTGATCACCACAGCACATCCGCCAAAGTGCTCCAAGGCCTCTTCCAGGGCCCGCAGGGTGTTGACGTCCAGATCGTTGGTGGGCTCGTCCAGAAGGAGCACGTTGGCCCCTTCCCGCAGCATTTTGGCCAGGTGCACCCGGTTGCGCTGGCCTCCGGAGAGCATTCCCACCTTTTTCTGCTGATCCGATCCGGAAAAATTGAACCGGGCCACATAGGCCCGGGAGTTGACCGTCCGGTTTCCCAGCTCGATGGAATCATCGCCGCCGGTGATCTCTTCCCAGATGGTTTTGTCGGGGTTCAGGTTCCGGCTCTGGTCCACATAGGCGAGCCGGGCGGTCTCCCCCACTCGAATGGCGCCGTCGTCCGGCTGTTCCCGGCCGGTGATCATGCGAAAGAGGGTGGTTTTGCCGGCGCCGTTGGGGCCGACCACCCCGACGATGCCGCCGGGGGGCAGGCGAAAGCTCATGTCGTCCACCAGGACCCGATCTTCATAGGTTTTGGTGACCTGGTCGGCCTCGATGACCACATCCCCCAGCCGGGGTCCGGGCGGTATGAACAGCTCCAGGTCTTTTTCCTGTTTTTCCGCCTCCTGGGAGAGAAGAGTTTCATAGGCCTTGATGCGGGCCTGGCTTTTGGCGTGGCGGCCCTTGGGGGACATGCGGATCCAGTCCAGTTCCCGTTCCAGGGTCTTTTGTCGGGCGCTTTCGGATTTTTCCTCCCGGCGCAGCCGCTCCTGCTTCTGTTCCAGCCAGCTGGAGTAGTTTCCCTTCCAGGGGATGCCCTCGCCCCGGTCGAGTTCGAGAATCCAGCCGGCGACATTGTCGAGAAAATACCGGTCGTGGGTGACCGCGATCACGGTGCCGGCGTACTGTTTCAGGTGGTGTTCGAGCCAGGCCACGCTCTCGGCGTCGAGGTGGTTGGTGGGCTCGTCCAGAAGCAGGATATCCGGCTTCTGAAGCAGCAGCCGGCAGAGGGCCACCCGCCGTTTCTCCCCGCCGGACAATACCCTGACCGGGGTATCCCCGGGCGGGCAGCGCAGGGCCTCCATGGCCATCTCCAGCCGGGCGTCGAGGTCCCATCCGTCCATCGCATCCAGTTTTTCCTGGACCGCCCCCTGGCGTTCGATGAGCCGGTTCATTTCCTCGTCGTCCATGGGTTCGGCGAATTTCATGTTGATCTCTTCGAATTCCTTGAGCAGGTCCACCGTTTCCCGGGCCCCTTCTTCCACCACCTCCCGCACCGTTTTGTCGACCTCCACCAGGGGTTCCTGTTCCAGATACCCGACCGTGTAGCCGGGGGAGAGGATGGTTTCACCGTTGAAATTTGTGTCTTCACCGGCCATGATGCGCAGGAGGGAACTTTTTCCGGACCCATTGAGGCCCAGCACCCCGATTTTGGCGCCGTAAAAATAGGACAGGGAAATATCCTTCAGCACCGGTTTTTTATCATAATACTTGCTGACCTTAATCATTGAATAGATGATTTTATTGGGATCGTTACTCACCGTTTTTTTCTCCGTATTTTTAGTTGGGATAAAGGTTTGATTGGAGATGCCGGGCTACTCCCAAGTCTCCATGAAGCGATTTCGAATGCGGCGGTGAATTCCGGCGGCGGTTCCGCTGTCGATCTTTATCTGGGACAGATCGGCCCCGCGCAGCCGGGTACCCGACAGGAGCGCGCCGGACAGGTCCGCCCCGCTCAGATCGGCGTGGCGAAGATCGGCCTTTCGCAGGTCGGCGCCGCCGAGATCGGCGCCCCGAAGATCCGCATACCGCAGATCGGTCCATCTCAGATCCGCCTGGCGCAGATCGGCCTGCCGCAAATCGCTGCGCCGCAGCCGCCCCTTTCGAAAATCGGCCCGGCGAAGATCGGCGCTGCCGAGGACCGCCTCCCGAAGATCGCTGTAGCGCAAGTCGGCCCGGCGAAGATCGGCCCGCCACAGTATGGCCTTTCGAAGATCGGACTCCTGCAAACCGGCCTCGGACAGCTCTGCTTTTCGCAGATCCAGCCGGGTCCCGCTTTTTCCGCGGGACTTCAGCCATACCGCATGGGCGTTCAGGTTCTCCCGAAGGAGTGAGGTGTTCATATCGTCATCCGTGGGAACCGGCCGGATACAGGCGAATGGAGTCGGGGAGAGGTGTCTTTATCGATTCCGGTGCAGGTGCGTGCGGCGGTTAAATATCGAGGGTGCTCACCTCCAGGGCATTGGCCTGGATGAATTCCCGCCGGGGCTCGACCACATCGCCCATCAGCAGGGTAAAGATATCGTCGGCCTTTTCTGCATCCTCCACATTGACCTTCAGGAGGGTCCGTTTTTCCGGGTTCATGGTGGTTTCCCAGAGCTGTTCGGGATTCATTTCTCCCAAGCCCTTGTACCGCTGAATGCTGATACCCTTTTTGCCTTCTTCCATCAGATACCTGAAAAGGCCTTTCTTATCCTCGAATTCATCCGGATTTTCGTCTTTTTCGCCGCTGAAAACCTTGAAGGGAGGGGGGTAGAGGGTGAAGATTTTTTTGGCCAGCACGACGCACCGCTGAAAATCGGCCGAATGGATAAACCCGCGGCTGATATGGACCGACTGGAAGTCCTTGGCGACGGTGTCTTCGATCACCGTCTCTCCGAGGCTTTCATCCGAGGGGCGGACCTTCATTTCATAGACCTTCCGCTCCTCGTTCCAGGAGAGATGGTCCACCTCCCACCCTTTTTTGACCAGGGCGTCTTTGAGAGACTGCATTCGGGTTTCATCCTTGAGAAAATCCTTGTCCTCCACCCCTTCCTGAATCAACAGTTCCACAATCTCCGGCTGAACCCCGTGTCGTTCCAGACGGGAGAGGGTGGTCAGGTATTCGGCCAGGTCCCCCATCAGCAGAAACAGGTTCTCTTCGGAGATCGGTTTTTCCTCCGGCCCGTATTGGACCCGTTTCATGCTGCAGATCCGCTTCAGGATGTGTTCGTTGAAATCGGCCTCCTCCTTGAGGTAGATCTCGTTTTTGCCCTTGCCCACCCTAAACAGCGGCGGCTGGGCGATGTAAAGATACCCTTTTTCGACCACCTCTTTCATTTGGCGATAGAAAAAGGTGAGCAGCAGGGTTCGAATGTGGGAGCCGTCGACATCGGCGTCGGTCATGATCACCACCTTGTGGTACCGGATCTTGTCGATGTCGTATTCTTCTTTACCCACCCCGGTTCCCAGAGCGGTGATGATGTTTTTGATCTCATCGCTTCTCAGGATCTTGTCGAACCGGGCCTTTTCGACATTGAGGATCTTTCCCTTGAGGGGCAGTATCGCCTGAAACTTCCGGTCCCGGCCCTGTTTGGCGCTGCCGCCGGCCGAATCCCCCTCCACCAGAAAGAGTTCCCGATGCTCCGGTTCGGACATCTGGCATTCGGCCAGTTTGCCGGGCAAGGTGGCGTCCATCAGGGCGCCCTTGCTTCGGGCCAGGTCCCGGGCCCGTTTGGCCGCATCCCGGGCCCGGGCCGCATCCACCGCCTTGGAGATGATCCGTTTGGCTACCCCCGGATTCTCATCCAGAAAGATGGCCAGCTTTTCATTCACCAGGGATTCCACCAGCCCCTTCACCTCGCTGTTGCCCAGTTTGGTCTTGGTCTGACCTTCGAACTGGGGGTCCTTGATGCGGACGCTGATGATGGCGGTAAGCCCCTCCCGAACATCATCTCCGGTGATCTTGGCCTGAAGATTCTTGGGAAGTCCGCCGTTGGCGCCGTACTGGTTGAGGGTTCGGGTAAGGGCCGCCTTGAAGCCGATCAGGTGAAAGCCGCCTTCGATGGTGTTGATATTGTTGGCAAAGGAGAGCATCTTTTCCTTAAAGGAGTCGTTGTACTGAATGGCGACCTCGATCTGGACCTCGCTGCGCTCCCCCTGGAAATAGACCGGCTCGTGAAGGCCGGTCACCCGCCGGTTGAGGTATTCGACATACTCGGCCAGCCCGCCCTCGTAGAAAAACTCGTCTTTCTTATCCGCGCGTTCGTCTTCGATGACGATGCGGACCCCTTTGTTCAGAAAGGCCAGTTCCCGAAGCCGCCGGGTCAGAATCTCGTACTGAAAATCATCCGAGTTCATGATCCCGGTGTCGGGTTTGAAACGAACCCGTGTGCCTTGAAGCTCGGTCTCTCCGATCACGGTGAGTTCGCTGGTTTTCAATCCCTTGGCATAGGTCTGGTGGTAAATCCTGCCCTCGGAATAGATCTCCACCTCCAGAAAGGCCGAGAGGGCGTTGACCACGGAAATGCCCACCCCGTGGAGCCCGCCGGACACTTTGTAGGAATGGTCGTCGAATTTACCGCCCGCATGGAGTTTGCTCAGCACCACCTCCACCGCCGGCACCCCTTCTTTTTCATGAATGCCCACCGGAATGCCGCGGCCGTTGTCGGAAACGCTGACGCTGTTGTCGGTGTGGACGGTGACCTCGATGCGATCGCAGTATCCGGCCATGGCCTCGTCGATGCTGTTGTCCACCACCTCGTAGACCAGGTGGTGAAGCCCTTCCACATCGACGTTTCCGATGTACATGGAGGGGCGCTTTCGAACCGCCTCAAGCCCCTCCAGGATCTTGATGTTGTTGGCGCCGTACTGATTTATGGTTTGGATGGCTTCTTTCATATTCTCATCGGCATAATGACGCTGACAAAGGTTGTATCGTTCTCCCCCCGGACCAGACAGGGCATCTCCCCGTTGCTGATGTGAACCAGCACGGTGTCTCCGTCGATGAGGCCGAGGGTGTCGATAAAATATCTGGGGTTGAATGCCGCCTCGATGGCTTCATCTTCAAATGCGATCTCCATTTCTTCCTTCGATTCTCCGATATCCGGATTGGTCGTCCGCACCAGAAGCCGGTTCTGGTCATAGCTGAAGATGACCCCTTTGTACTGGTCGGAGGAAAAAATGGACATCCGTTTCAACATCATGGAAAAGGCCTGCCGATCCAGCCGAATTTCGCTGCCGTCCCGCTGCATGAGCAGTTCCTGGTAATTGGGAAATTCCCCTTCCAGAAGCCGAATGGTGATGTTTTCAGATCCCTTTCGCACCACGAAATGGTTGTCTTTCAGGCCGATCTGGGCCGGTTCATCGGTGTCCAAAAATTTGATCACCTCGTGAAGCCCTTTTTTGGGAATCAGCACCCCCGACGCCAGGGCCGGATCCTCGCCTTCAAAAGGATAATCGGCTGCGGACAGACGGCTTCCGTCGGTGGAGACCATGCGCAGCACCTTTTGGTCTTCGGTCTTCGAGACCTCGAAAAAGATTCCCTCGATATGGGCCCGGGTGTCATCCACCGCACCGACAATGAATACCGTGCGTTCAATCATTCGGCTCAAGGCATAGGGTTCGACCTCGAAAAAAGTAATGTCTTCGATGGCCGGATTGTCGGGAAAATCTTCGGGATTCATGCCCACGATATGGTATTCGACATTATCGTTCCCGATCTCGATCCATCGGTTTTCAATCTCGTGAAACCGGACCTCCTCGGCGGGAAACTCCCGAATGATTTCATAAAGTTTTCGGGCGTTGATGGCGATCGTTCCTTCGGATTCCACCGAGGCCGGGTATTCCCCCTCGAAACCGGTTTCCAGATCGGTAGCCACGATTTTGATGGAAGATGGGGTGGCCTGAATCAGGACATTGTCGGTGATCGCCAGGTTGGTTTTGCGTCCGGTCAACCCCTGAATTTTTCCGAGTACGTTTCGAATGTCGCGCTTGTTGATGACAAATTTCATCGCAATCCCTCTGAAAGCCGTCGGGTCACCCCGTTAGGATTCTTTTTCATGGAGCCATTTTCTCAGGCGCGGGACGACGGTTTCATTCCAGTCATTGGATATTCGAAGCAAAATGAAATACCGATACAGCTTGTCCACCAGCTGAATCGCCTTTTCATCCAGAAACACCTTTTCCAAAAGCCGCCCCTCGATGTCTTCGGAGGTTTCGACAGGGCCCGATTCCGGGGTTTTCAGGCCGGCGATATCGAAGCTTTCGCCCTTGAGGGTCAGCCGCCATTCATTGTCTCCGAATTTGCAGATCAGATTCATTTCGGTCACCACCGCCCCTTTTCGCAGGGCGATCAACCCCTCTTCGAGGCCGGCGTCGTCCCCCTTGATGGTGATGCTCTCCAAGGCGTCCTGAACCCGGTTTTCCAGAACCAGCCGGTTGCCGATCTCCAGGACGGTCAATTCCGGCTCAACGGTTTTGAAGACCTCCCGGTTTTCCTCGATGGAATACCAGAGCCAGGTCAGAAACTCGAATCCGAGAAATTTATATCGGTTGTAGGCGACGGCGACATCCAGCATGGGGCTACTCCATAAACCGGGTGGGGGTGAGTTTGGCCACCACATCCCGGTCTTCCGGGGACAGATCGGCGGTCAGTTCCGCAATGGTATAGGGAAACAGCCGAATCAGGGTCGCCTTGAAGGATCTGGCGAACAGGGTTTCCAGTTCCTCATTGGCCGCCTTCTGGTTGGAAAACATCCAGACCCAGCCGTTTTCGACACTCCACAACAGGTCATATACATTGGGCGTCGCCGGAATGCGAAGGCTCAGCACCTGAATGACATGGTCCTTGATCTCCTGCTTTTCCTTTTTGGACAAGTGATCCCGACCGGTCTCGGCCATCCGTTTGGCCACCTCGAGGGAGACATGTTTTTTGATGATCTTCGAGGGAATCGTCTTTTTATCGATCCGCAGGCTGAACACCAGATAGGGTCCGATGATGAACGAATCGCCGTCAAAGCCGGGTGTAAACGGGGTTTCAAAAGACGTCCATCCCACGGATTTGTCCGAATCCTCGTCGTCGATCTCTGAAATGGCATTTTTTTTCAGCCCCGCGGCAATGGTTTCCATGACCGGTGCTTCGATCTCCCCTTCCACCCGGTATCGGGTGACGGAAACCGTTGATGAAAGTAACCCCATATCCCTCTTTGCAATCCTCGTAAATGGCTTTAATCCGTTATAAATACAAAACATATATATATACTCTTTTTCCGCCGACGGCACAAGGTTTTTTTCCTGGAAAAAAAGTGGCTGGCGGGCATCTCTCTGAGCCGGATGTTTTTATGTATGGTGCAAGCCCGAATCCATCCTTCTTCTTTTTATTTTATCCTTATGTATCAATCTTTATAAAGATAGACTGTCGAAAACATGCATAAGTCCATAACCATCTGATTCAATAAATTATTTATGTGTGATTTCGGTTCCGTAAGGGTGTCGATACCCTGTTGATAAATGCCGGTTTATCAACACCGCCTGGAGGAATGTTCAAAAGCCTGAGGTTTTCAACAAAAAATCGACAGCCTGTGAACCGAGTTTTGGAGAACTTATGAACAACAGCCGGCGCTTTTCATTCACGGCTGCAAAATGTGAATTTAAACTTGATCCCTTCCGGGGAATATACTATGAATCCTGTATCGTCATCTTCATCGGTTTGCCGAATAGAGTGTTGCAGTGAATTTATTTCAGCCCGGGTTTTGATTTGAAGCGTTTAACGGCTCGACATGCCGCAGGGTGCTTGTTGCTCATGGGGTTGCTTTTTCCATGGGCGGCATTTGCGGATATTTATAAATATGTGGATGAAAACGGGGTCATGCATTTTACCAATGCCCCGACTTCCGAGCAGTACCAGCTGTTCGTGAACGGCAAATCCCCCCTCGGCGCTTACTATACCACCGATCGGTTTGATCAGTATATCGTCCTGGCCTCGGAGATGTATGATATCTCCTTTTCCCTGATCAAGGCCGTCATCAAAGTCGAATCCAATTTCAACCGCATGGCGGTATCCAAAAAAGGCGCTCAGGGGCTGATGCAGATCATGCCCGGCACCGCCAAACAGCTGAAAATCTATGATCCCTTCGACCCGTGGGAAAACATCATGGGCGGAACCCGGTATCTGAGAATGATGCTCGATCGATTCGAGGGCAGGTTGAATTTCGCTCTTGCCGGATACAACGCCGGACCCACTGCGGTGGATCGGTATCAGGGAATTCCCCCGTATCGGGAGACCCGCAAATATGTTCAAAAGGTGATGCGCTATTATCACCACATGAATACCAAGCCGTCCGTGGTCCAGTCCAAAGCGGAAAAAATTCAGACCGCCAGCGCGGAATAAACCTTCTTTCGATCTGCTTCATTCGTTCCCGGCCTCCGTCTTTTCCGGACGGGGTTTTCGGTTTTTGCCTGTTCAGGCGCTTTCCACAGCCGTACCCGGGTTTTTCCGGTCGGAACTTGTGTTAAAAATATTAACATGCTACAGAGGCAGTGAAGGCTGCATACCAACACAAGATGGAGGCCATGGGATATGGGGAACGGTTCTGTCCAAATCACGGATGATGTATTTCAGGTCGGCGGCAGCGGGATCACCGGATCAGAGGATGCGGCGGTGTATCTGATCCGGAGCGACGGCGGTCCTTCGGCCCTGGTGGATGCCGGCTGCGGCGGATCCTTGAGCCGGTTGTTGAAAAATATTCGCTCCTGCGGGGTCAAACCGCAAGAGATCGAATACCTGTTGCTCACCCACTGCCATTACGATCACATCGGCGGCGCCGGGGCGCTTCGGGCAAAGACCCGGTGCCGAACCGTGGCCCACGAACTCGATGCGCCTTATATCGAGGCCGGGGACCATACGGTGACGGCGGCTTCATGGTACGGCCGATCCCTGGAGCCTTTTCCGGTGGATATCAAATTGACCGGCGCCGCCGAGGAAATTCGACTGGGAGATCGCATTATTCAGGCCTTTCATATTCCGGGCCATTCGCCCGGTTCCCTGGCTTATTTGACGACCTCCGGGGAAAAACGGGTGCTCTTCGGTCAAGACGTCCACGGCCCCCTCGCCCCGACCCTGCTGTCCGATCCGGCGGATTATCAACGCTCCCTTCAACACCTCCTGTCCCTGAATGCGGATATACTGTGTGAGGGCCATTACGGGGTGTATAACGGACAGGAAGCGGTGCAGGGGTTTATCGAATCTTTTCTGAATCGATGCGATCGGAATTAAGCTCCTAAAGATTCGCAAATTTCCTTCCGGCGCTCTCGAATTTGGATCGGGTCCTGCGTATTGGCCATTCGCATCAAAATTTTGGATGCCTCAATGGGGGATTCGCCGCGATTGTCCAGGACCATTCGGTACCAGTGGGGAAGGTCATAGGAATAGGCATCGGAAAGGGCCACCGAATGGCTGCGAAGGGTTTTGGCAAAGGCTTTACCGGCCTGGGATGAGGTCATTGCTTTCGGTTTTGATGAGACCCGGCCGTCACCTTCGATATCCGAGACGATTCGGCGCTTGAGGGCCCGGTATCGGCGGATCGGTCGAATCCAGAACTGAATGATGATATACCCCGAGGCCCCGAGTATAAAACTGGCCCCCGCTGCAAGATAGATCGGCTCCATCCCTGATGTGCCTCCTTGTAAAAAATTTCTTAAAATTCAAACCCTCTTCCAAAAACCTCTGGAAAATGGCATAAATCAGGCTTCGGGTCAAATCTTTGTCGAAAGGGGAAGACATTTTGGGTGAGGATTCCTACCGATCGGCCCTGGACCGTGCGGTTCGGCTGCTGTCCCGCCGCAACCACACCGCCCTTGAGATCGAACACAAACTCATACGTCGCGGGTTTACCCGGGAGACGGCCGTCTCGGTCATTCAGGAATGTGAACGGTTGCGGTACATCGATGACCATGAAACCGCTCGATCTTATTTTCGGGAGCTGAAGCGAAAAGGTGAGGGGCCCGTTCGGATTCGGGCCCGCATGAAGCAAAAGGGGCTTTCCGGGGAATGGGTGGAATCGATGCTTTTTCAGTACACGGGCGATGCGGAAGAAATAGAGAACGCCCGCAAGGCCCTGAAAAAGAAAAAGCCGAGATTCGACCGGGAGCCGGACCCGCGAAAGCGAAAAGAGAAGATGTATCGTTTTCTTTATTCCCGCGGTTTCTCCGGTGCGGTCATCTCGGCGGTCATCCGGGAGCGGAAATGAGTCGAAAAGTCCGGATGGGTACTATTCTTCCCCTAAAATCTCTTTTGCCGCTTCATTTTTCCGGTCCGTCCCGTGGGTGTAGTAGGATTTTTCCGTAGCAAACGGCACATCCAGCCAGGGAATGGATACGAACCCGAAAAAATTGGCGGCAAAGGCGATGATTAAAATAATGACGCCGTATAACATAAATTTACCCATCTTTGACCTCCCCGGATAAGGGACTCGCCCTCTCGGGCGCCCTATTTATCCATTGTACCATTGTTTAATATCCTTATATTCCCTGCATACGTCATTCAGATCGCAATGCGCAAGTAAAAATTCCCAGTTTCATTTCATTATGGATAACAACCCTGGTTTCAGGGATGGGTGACAACTTCTTCTTGCTGACGCAAATACAGGATGTTATGATTTGAAAAATCGTGTATATGAGAGAGGTTATTTACGCTGAAAACAGGTTGGAGAATAAGCATCCATGAATCGAACCAAAATTTTTAAGCTGTTGCAATCCGACAGCCCCCTGGAAAATATATTGCTCAAGGGATGGGTCAGAACCCGTCGGGATGCCAAATCCTTTTCGTTTATCGAGGTGAACGACGGCTCCTGTCTGAAAAACATTCAGGTGATCGCCGACAGCAGCCTGACCAACTACGAAGAGATTAAAAAATTGACCACCGGCTCCGCCGTTGCGGTAACCGGCGCTCTGGTGGCCTCCAAGGGCGGAGGGCAGAAGTGGGAAGTCCAGGCCGACGGCCTTGAGATCATTCATCTGGCTCCGGAGACCTATCCCCTTCAGAAAAAACGGCACAGTGACGAATTTCTTCGCACCATCGCCCACCTGCGGCCCCGTACCAACAAATACGGAGCCGCATTCCGCATCCGCTCCGAATTGGCTTTTGCCGTTCATCGGTTTTTTAAAGAGCGGGGGTTTTCGTATGTTCATACCCCGATCATCACCGGGTCCGACTGCGAAGGGGCCGGAGAATTGTTCCGACTCACCACCCTCGATCTCAACCATGTGCCCAAACGGGAAGGAAAAATCGACTACTCCGGGGATTTTTTCGGCTCCGAGGCCAATCTCACCGTCTCCGGCCAGTTGTCGGCGGAGATGTTCGCTCTGGCCCTGGGGGATGTCTATACCTTCGGGCCCACCTTTCGGGCGGAAAACTCCAATACCAGCCGGCATGTGGCCGAGTTCTGGATGGTGGAACCCGAGATGGCCTTCTGTGATCTGACCGGAAATATGGACCTGGCCGAAACCCTGATCAAGTCCCTTACCCGGCACATTACCGAAAACTGCGCAGAGGATGTGGACCTTTTCGCCCGGTTTGTGGACAAGACCCTGATGGAAACCCTCGAAAACGTCATGGCATCGGAGTTCGTCCGGCTGCCCTACCGGGAGGCGGTGGACATCCTGGCATCCTCAGGAAAGAAGTTCGAATACGAAGTCGCCTTCGGCAAAGATTTACAGTCCGAGCATGAACGCTTTCTCACCGAACACCATTTCAAGAAGCCGGTCATCATCCATGATTATCCCAAATCCATCAAGCCCTTTTACATGCGGGTCAATGACGACGGTGAAACCGTGGCCGCTATGGATGTATTGGTTCCCGGCATCGGCGAAATCATCGGCGGCAGCCAGCGGGAAGAACGCCTGGCGGTGCTGAAGGCCCGGTTGGAAGAAATGCACCTGAACCCGGAGGACTACTGGTGGTATCTCGATTCCCGTCGCTACGGCAGCGTGCCTCACAGCGGTTTCGGTCTGGGGTTTGAGCGCACCCTCATGTTTTTAACCGGGATCCGCAACATTCGGGATGTGATCCCCTTTCCCCGGACACCGGGCAGCATTGAATTTTAAAGGGGCGCAGCCGCATACCATGAAACCCATCGTCGCCGTCGTCGGACGGCCCAATGTCGGCAAATCGACTTTTTTCAATCGCATCACCCGGACCAAGGACGCCCTGGTGGACAACCTCCCCGGCGTCACCCGGGACCGCATCTACGGGGATGTCAATTGGGACGAGACCGAATTCACACTGGTGGATACCGGCGGGTTCATTCAGGGAGATCGGGACCCTTTTGCCGGGCCCATCCGAATGCAGATTCAACAGGCCATGGCGGATGCCGACGCGGTGGTCCTTCTGCTGGACGGAAAGAGCGGAATCTCTCCCTTTGACGCCGACCTGATCGGAATGGTCCGCACTCTCGACAAACCGGTGTTTTACGCAGTCAACAAGGTCGATGATGCCGCCAAGGAGGATCTGCTGCACGATTTCTACACCCTGGGCATCGACCATCCCTATCCGGTCTCCGCTGAACACGGGTACGGCATTTCCGACTTTTTGGATGATCTGGTTCGGATGCTGCCGCAGCCGGAAGTTCCCGCCGTTTCAGAGGATGTGATTCGGGTGGCGGTGGTGGGAAAACCCAATGCCGGCAAATCTTCACTCATCAACCGAATTCTGGGGCAGGATCGGCTGGTGGTCAGCGATCTGCCGGGAACCACCCGGGACGCCGTCGATTCCCTCTGCAATATCAACGGCCGCACCTATTCTCTGGTGGATACCGCCGGCATTCGGCGGAAATCCAAGGTCTCCCTGAAGATCGAAAAATTTTCCATCATTAAAGCCCTTCAGAGCCTGGAGCGGTGCGATGTGGCCCTGGTGGTGATCGATGCCCATGAAGGGATCACCGAACAGGACGTGACCATCGCCGGGTATGCCCATGAACGCGGGTGCGGCTGTATCCTGCTGCTGAATAAATGGGACCTGGTGGAAAAGGTGCCGGGGGTCTCCCGCAAATTCACAGAGATGGTTCGCATGGAGACCAAATTTCTGAACTACGCGCCGATTATGACCATCTCGGCCATCACCGGTCAGCGGGTGCCCAAAATCTTCAAACAGGTGGCGGCGGTCTATCAGCAGTATGCCTCCCGCATCGGCACCGGACAGCTCAACCGAATTCTTCAGAATGCCCTGCTGCACAACGAACCGCCTCTGCACAAGGGCAAGCGGCTTCGGTTCTATTACGCCACTCAGGTATCGACCAGACCGCCCACCTTCGTCTGTTTCGTTAACTATCCCGAGGCGGTCCATTTTTCCTACAAACGGTATTTGACCAATCAGATTCGACATCAGGCGGGACTCACTGAAACCCCCCTTCGCATCCTTTTCCGCCAACGGACCGGCCGCATCGAATTCGGCAAATGGAAAAAAGAAAAGAAGAAAAAAAGAAAATAATACAGGGGTGCCAACTTCTCGTTTACTGCGGGAGTGGCGGATAGGGCATTGTAGTTTACAGCTCCAGAAGACGTTCCATTTCTTGAAGGGTGTCGATGTGGTGCTCGGCTGTCAGGGATCGGTTTTGAAACGCCACAAAGGGGATGGAAGCCGCTCGGGCGGCCATCTCATCCAGGGGAGAATCTCCCACATAGACCGCCTGGTCGGCCGCGAGATCAAAATGCGCCAGTACCCGAAGGAGTTCATCCGGCTCGGGTTTGGGCCGTTCCACATCCAGGGATGTGACTACCAGATCAAACAGGGAATCCAGCGCGAACTCGGCCATCAGCGGAACCATGGTATCCGAGCGGTTGGTGGCGATGGCGGTTTTGTATCGGGGGCGGAGTTTTTCCAGCAGCGCCATCAGGTGGGGTTCCATCTCCATATACTTGAAAAAACGGGCATAGGAGAGGGTGTTTCGAAAGGAACGGGCGGTGTCGAGGTCCCGCGGGTTCGGAAAAAACCGGCTCAGGACCTCATCCACCGTGTGCATATGGGCGTAGGCGAACTCTTCCTGGGTCATCTCCGGCAGGCCCCCGTGCGACCGGATGCGGTTGTAATAGGCCCGATTGGCTCGGGCCGTATCGAACAACACCCCGTCGCAGTCGAAGATGACCGCTTGCACACCCTTCATCGGATCAGTTGGCGCCGGTAGCGGGTCTGTCAAAGATATTGCCGTAGACGCTGATCTTGATTTCCGGGCGTATGTCGCTGTCGGTTTTCAGGATGACCGCGTCGAAATACCGGGCCCGTTTGTCCTTTAGATTTTCCACCGTCACGTGGTATTCGGTCTCTTTCCCTTCCTTGACCTCATCCAGGGTGACCTTGATGTTGTCTTCTTTCAGGGTTTTGGTTTCCAGAATCTTGAACGGATATTGTTCTTCCGGAATCACCTTGACCATGGTTTTGATTTCGTCCCCGGCCGCGCCGGTCATCCGCACCCGGCTGGGCCGGATGGTGACGAAATTATTTACGCGCCCCCGAACCGTCAATCGGAGCCGCTGCTTTTCGGGGTCATTGGTGAAGACGCTGATGCCCTCGGAATACATTCTCCCGCCGTATCCTCTGGTATTGACTTTGATGCTGATCTTTCCCTCGCCGCCGGGAGGGATCTGCTTCGTATACGAAGCCACCGAACACCCTCAGCCGGTCTGGACCCGCTGTATTTCCAGATCGGCCGAGCCCTTGTTCTGAATCACAAAGTCATGGACCACTTCATCCCCGTCCAGGACCGGCTTGAATTCGAAGACCGGTTCGACGGCGACGGCATCCGGCGCCGCGTTTTCAGCGCCGAAACAAACCGCCGCGGCCATCAGCAGCAGAATTCCGGCCAAACCTATGATTTTTAGTTTCATTAATAAAACTCCTTCTCTATAATTTTTTTGGGTGTGTAATACATTACCCCTGTTTTCGCCAGATTCGCAATTTAATTTTCTTTACCCGGTGTTGTCAAGGGATTGTTTGGATTTCCAGGGTTTCACCACAAGGGGCCTCCGGGAACCGGTTATCTTTGTCGGGAAAGGTCCATGGCGGTTTCGATACCGAATTCCATGTGTGATCAGTCCGTGAAGATCTTTCCGATGAGCGCCCTGTTTTCTTTCAGAATCGAATATCCTATCAAGCCTCCGGACACCAGCGGAATGCGAAGGATCTTTTGATTTTCGAATCCCCTGTCTATTTCGGATGTATCCTCGCATCGATTCCATTTGTTGACGACCACCTGATGGATACCGATGCCGACCCCGGCTAATTTTTCACGGATGCGAAAGGCTTCCGACAAGGACAATCGATCCTGGTTCAAAACCAGATTTATTCGAGATTTATTGGATAAAAAATATTTCCCCAGATGCTCGTAGTCCTGAATCAAAGAGCCTAATTTGCGTTTGACGTTGTCTTGTTCCTTTTCTATTTTTCCGGTTTTTATTTTAGAAATAATCTCTTTTTTTTTGAAAATTTGAGTCCGAAGTTTCAACAGTTCTTCCAGCCAGGTCAATGTAATGAAGGGAAGAGAAAAAAAACGCAAAGAGAGCGCCGTGGGCGCCATGTCGAACACGATGAAATCTTTTTCCTGAAAATTGTAAATTATATTTTCAAAAGCCAGCAGGAGGGCGTATTCTTCCAGGCCGGGTGAAAATTGCAGGACATTGAAATAATTTTGCAGGCTGAATGCACTTTCATATCGATAGGTTTTGGTGATCTGCTTTTGCGCTTCCTTCAGGTATTTTTCGATCCAAAAATCCGTGTCGACTTCTTTGATCATCAAGTGATTGTCGATTCGCTTGGGCTGTTCCGAAAAATCCTGTTCGAAAATGTCTCTTTGATTATGCGCCGGGTCCATGGAAACCAGCAGGGTCTCACGGGAGGTATGGGCCAGGTGCACTGAAAAGAGCGCCGAGGCGGTTGACTTTCCGACACCGCCTTTTCCAATAAAGAAGAGCAGCTGAGGGTTCGTCATCATCCAATTTTTAAAACTGAAAACAATTCCCCCAGCGGGTCATGGGCTGTAGCTACCTTATCCAGCATAATGGCGAATTCATCTTCCATGAGGGGCAAAAGTTCCATGGTGAGATGAATCGGCGGAGAGGGGATACCGAGAAATGCTCCTAAGACGAGAATTCCAAAAATATTCTCCAATTCCCCGGCTTCATGTTCGATGGTTTCCACCGCATTTTGGCGCATGACTGCATCGGCGGCTTTGCAAGAGACGATGATTTTATTTTTCAGGAATGAAAAGATGGAATGCATGTTATTTCACGCGAAATATTCTTCTGTCGAATGCAATCCGTCTTTGGGACGGATAGTGATAATATACGGCGTACAGGGCCATAAGGGCTGTTCCGGTATAATGAAATCGCGGCAGCCGCAGAATATGGGCGGCCAGGGCCACATAAGGCGTGACCATCGCAATATACAGAAGCGTGCGCTCAAACCTGAGCCACTCACCCTCGGTGGTGTTCTTGCGATGACGCATTTTACTCGCAAAAAAGCTTCGATACCAGATCGGCAGTGCTGCGGCAAAAAAGACGGATAGACTGAAAACAGCCGGTGTCGCCGCTTGAGGGAATGAAGAGGATGTGAAAAAAGGGCCGTTGTAGTGCTCAACAGTAAAAACGAAGAGGAAGCCGCACACCGCGGGCAGGAGGAGGATTAAATAGGTTCTCTTCAGGTTTATGGCCATGAAACCGGTATCTTGCATACCATTCAAGCAGCCGGATGTATCGCGGCTGCTGCGCCGCGGCCGGGGGCTGCTCAGGGTGTAAATAGAAAAAGCGGAAGTATCGCAGGCGGACGATACTTCCGCTCAAGGATTATACGGTTTTCAGGATAGGCTCGATTTTTTCCTCGGTTGCGAAAAACTTGATCACCCCTTCCACAACGATCCAGCACGCAAGGAATAAGATGCAAAGATTGACCACCTGCAGCAATATATTGTGGCTGGCGCTGAAATTGAACTGGTTCAAAATAATGGCCCAAATGGTCATCGTCGCCATAAAAACCGCCGGCAATCCGGCGATCATCCATTTTAAACCGCCGTGGCGTTTTAAATAGAGGGTAATGATGATCAAGGTCAGGGCGGCCAGGGTCTGGTTTACGGCGCCGAACAGCGGCCATAATTTCAGCGCCCCTTTTCCGCCGGGGCCGGAGGCGAATGCGAGCAGCAGTGCCGTTACCACCGCCACACCGGTGGCGACATAGCGGTTGGTCAGAAAATCCAATTTGAAGCCCTCGAAAAGTTCGGCAATGACATAGCGCTGAATCCGGGTGGCGGTATCGAGTGTGGTCCCTGCAAAGGAAGCGATAAAGACCCCCATGATCACGACCCCGAATGTTTTCGGAATCCCCACGGCGGCGATCATATTGGCCGATCCGTCGACAAAGGCGCGGGCGGCGTTTCCGATCCCGCCCGCAGCGGCCCACGAAGCGTAGTGCGTGGTCCAGGCGGCCACGCCGGTCAGGGTTTCACCGGATGTGGTGGTATACCCCATTCCGATTCCGGCCGATACGGCAATGATGACCAGGGTTGCCAGCGCGCCTTCCATCAGCATGGAGCCGTAGCCTACAAAAAGGGAATCCTGCTCGTTTCGTACCTGCTTGGCAGAGGTTCCGGAGGAAACCAGTGAATGGAACCCGGAAATCGCTCCGCAGGCGATCGTGATAAAGAGGAAAGGCCACATGGGAGGGGATTGTTCCGGTGAGAGCCGCACCGCCGGGGCGACGATGTCGAGCTTGCCCCCAAAGCCGGCGAACAAAATCCCCAGAACCAACAGCCCCATTGCCACCACCAACTGGTGCGAGTTGATAAAATCACGGGGCTGCAACAGGGTGGTCACCGGCAGAACCGAAGCGATGAAGGCATACGCCAGCAGAATGATCGTCCACACGCCGGTGGGTGGAATGCCGCCGATCTCCGGCATTTTCAGAGGCAGATATGCGCCGATGGCCACCGTGACATACAGGGCGATCAACGCCAGGATCGACCAGATCATGACGTTGGCCCCTTTTTTGTAGATCAGATGGCCCAGGTAGATGGCGATCGGGATTTCCAGCCAGACCGGAATCACGGACTGCGGATACATGGCGAATACCACGGCGATCACCAGTCCGAAAATGGCGATCACGATCCATAATTCCAAAAAAACGATCAGGAAGAAAAAAAACTTGGTCCGGTTGTTTACATACTTTGCCGTGTATTCGGAAATCGATTTGCCCTGGTTGCGCATGGAAATGATCAGGGCCCCGAAATCGTGTACGGCCCCCATCACGACACTGCCGACGAACACCCAGATCATAGCCGGCATCCAGCCCCAGATCACGGCCAAAGCCGGTCCTACAATGGGGCCTGTGCCTGCAATCGATGTGAAGTGATGACCGAAAATGATCTCTTTGAGGGTCGGTACGTAATCGATCCCGTCTTCATATTCACAAGCCGGGGTCTTGCAAGCACCGGATAAGGCGAAGATCTTGCTTCCGATGAACTTGCCGTACAACTGATACATGAGAATGTACCCGCCGAATGCCAAAACCATCATCAATAAGGCTTCCATGAGTCCTCCTTCCATGTGGTTGACGGAAAGCTTCTTCAAAACCAATTCGTGCGGCAGGCATTGGCTCACGAAAGGATCGCGAGGCGGAGTGGTGCTGCTCTTTGTTCTGCTGAATTGGCTAATATCCCAAGTAAGTTCCTTAATGATGTATCAGGGCAATGTCAATGATTATTCTTGACCCCTGCTTGAAAAATCTGTTTTCAGAGGAAGGACCTTCCTCCGATACCGAAGGCACAGGGGTTCTCCGCTCTGAGAGGGCGGAATCAGGGCATGATAGAGAATAGGAGATGGTACTCGGTTTTTCGCCTGGATCGGCCGAGTGTACACCGGGATTTTCAGGAAATGGTCCCGATCAGCAGGTTCAAGGTGAGCCCCCCGTGAAACAGGGTCCGTGTGGTGACCGGGAATTTCAGAAGCCGGGCCGGATTCCGACCGGGAACCAGCAGGACCACGGTCCAGCCCCGGTATTCCCGGTGAAGGCGGTCGATGATCGCCGCCAACAGGCGGTTTTTTTCTTCCGGATCATTCAGGCGGCGGCCGTAGGGCGGGTTGAGGGTGATCCAACCGGTTCGGCGGGTGAGATCCCGGGGTGAAAAATCGAAAAAATCCCGGTGGGAGACGGTGATCCACTCCTCGAGACCCTGCTTCAGGGTCGCCTTTTCCAGCGCCCGGCACAGGTTTTGGTACCGGTCCGAGGCGAAAATCGACCGAATGGGAGATCGTCGAATCGCTTTCCGGGCCTCGCTTTTGATATGGCCCCACCGTTTGGGGCGAAAGGCGGGCCAATCCATAAAGGCAAAATCCCGGAAATGGCCCGGGGGAATCCGCGCCGCCATCAGGGCCGCCTCCAGTGAAAAGGTGCCGGACCCGCACAGGGGGTCGATCAAGGGTTTGTCTCCGGTGTATCCGGCCCACATCAATGCCGCGGCGGCCAGGGTCTCCCGAAGCGGGGCCTTTCCCACCTCGGTTTTGATGGACCGCTTGTAGAGCGGGTCGCCGCTGCTGTCTAAGGAGAAAAGAAACCGATCGGAGGTTCCCCGAACGAAGACGGTCTGGGGAACATCGGCGGACCGGGGTGAATTTGAGCCGAGCCCCCGGGTTGCAAATCTTTCCGTGATGGAACGACGGACCCGTTCGGCGATGGCCTCTTTGTGGTAGAGACGGCACTTGGAAGTGGCCGCCCGAATGCTTACGGGCGTCGACGGCGGCAGATACAGTTCCCAGGGAATCTCATTCACTCCCTTTTCGAGCTGATCAAACCGGGTTGCATGGACGGCGCCGATGCGCATGAGAATCCGGGTGGCGGTGCGCAGGTGCAGGTTGGCCAGGTACGCATCCCGAAGCCGTCCTGAAAACGTCACCCCGCCGGTCACCGCCCGTCCGTTTTGGGAGGTGAGGTCCAGTGCCGACAACTCCTTCAGGCACAGCGGTTCGAGGCCCGGCGCGGTGACCGCGAAAAACTCCCGGGTCCGGCCGATGACGTGGCGTTTGACCCGTTTTTCCAGGGCGGGGTCGCATTGGGGGGAAGAAGGGGGCGGCATGACCCAACTCTATAGCCGACCGGCGCTTCTTTGTAAACGCGGATTCCGGGTGAGGCCACCTTCCGCCGAGGGCATCATTCATCGAACCGAAGTGCCGGTAGCCCGGCTGGTGGCGCCGGTCCTGGAGGATCTGTTCGATTTGACAGACGGGGAGGTGGCGGATCGGGTTCGGAACTGCCGGGATCTGGATGCCCTTCGGCAAGCGGTAGCACCCCGGGGGCTGATCATTCGAATCGATGACGCCGTCTGGGGCCGGACTTTCTTACTGGATGCGGCCAAGATTCGGCAGATCCTTCGCAATCTCCTGAGCAACGCCTTTAAGCACAAAAAAGAGCGGGTGGAACTGGCCGGGTCCGGGGATGATTCCCGGGTGCGGTTTTCCGTCAAAGACGACGGGCGGGGGATTCCGGCGTCCTACCATCAAAAAATCTTCGACAGCTATTTTCAGATGGACCCTGAAGACGCCCACCGGGTCCGGGGGCACGGCATCGGATTGGCCGGGGTTCTCCAACTGGTCCGGGATTTAGGGGGTGAGCTGGAACTGATCAGCGATACCGGCCGCGGGGCCGAATTCAAGGTGGAACTGCCGGTATAAAATAGAGTCCGGTCCGGGCGCTTACAGGATTTCGTCCACATCCTCTTTATACACCACGTTTCGCCGGTCGAATTCCCGCCAGAAGGCCTCGTCTTTTTGGCGCCACCCCGGTTTGAATTTTCGGTCGAAAAAGGGTTTCAGCCGGGCGAACCACTTTCCGCCGACCCGCTCTCCGGATTCATGGGCTTCGATGATGTCCGCCACAAAGGTGGTGATATCGATGATCCGGTCTTTCGGCACAATCCCGGGGGATGATAAGGTACAGAGGCATGAAGATGTGAATGCCCGGTGCGCTTCGGGAATGAACAGCGCACCGGGCATATGGCGGGGTTACTTCTCTTTTTTCATTCGCCCACCACTCTCGGAAAATAGCAGGAAACCACCCAGTGGGGCTGATCCACGATTTCGCTGATGCGCAGGTCGGCGCAGACGCTGCAGAGCATGTAGGCCGCCACCGGGGCTATTTTTAAACGATCGGCGATTCGGTCGACCATTTCGTTCACTGCGATTTTGGCGCAGGTCATCAAATCTCGGCCGACCCCCATCGTCACTTCGTATCCTTTTTCATCCAGATGACGGGAGACCGGACCTGTCGTCGTGAAACAGGGAAATCGCATTCGGGCGGACTTGACCAGATCGAACCGCAGGGTGACCTTCATGGGGGTTTCGATGGCGGTGCCGCAGATTTCGCCGTCTCCCTGGGCTGCATGGCCGTCGCCGACGGAAAAGAGGGCGCCGGGAACGGCGACCGGCAGCAGCAGCTCCGAACCGACACTGAGATCCCGGGTATCCAGATTGCCACCGGTGCGAAGGGGGGTGATCGCCTCGTGCACCCCGGGATCGGCGGGGGCGATTCCCAAGATGCCGGGAAACGGCTTTAAGGGCACCCGAATCCCGGGGCTGAACTCCGCCGGGGCCAGGGTCTTCGGGTTCAATTTCCAGATATGAAGGGCCGGGTCCTCGAAACGGTCCGCCAGCAGACCGAATCCGGGAATATTGGCGGTCCATCCCCAGTCGGCGATGTCGATGGCCTCCACCGTGATTTTCAGGGCGTCGCCGGGTCGGGCGCCCTGCACGGCCACGGGCCCGTAGGCCGGGTTGACCCGATCGGAGTCCATTTCCATCAGAATATCCGCGGTGGATGTCGGGGTGATCTGACCGCAGCTGGCGTCGAGGGCGTCGAATTCGACCGTATCGCCGGGAGAGACGGTGATGGCCGGGGAAATACGCTTGTCCCATCCGAAATGGTGCTGGTCTCGCGTGATGATATGGTGATCGCTCATGATGATCCACCTTTTAGAAGGAATCTGCCTGATTTCGGGTTGCCTACGGGTTCGGATCGCTTCCTGTCGATGAACAAGAGAGAAGAAAGAGATCACGCTGGTGCCGCTTTTTTTAATATCGGGGGGCTGATTCTTTGTCAACTCGGATGTCATCGGCTTTCTGTCTTCCGTGGAACCGATAATGGTATTATCTTGACAACGGCATCCGTTTCCTTGAATACTGCGGTATATCGACTTTGACAACAGGGAGGTGTTCCCATGGCCCGGCCCGAGAAAAAAGTGGTTTCTCCGGAAACCTATTTTGAAATGGAAAAGACCGCCGAGTACAAGAGCGAATATTATCATGGAGAAGTCTTTGCCATGACCGGGGCATCCGCTCGGCACAATCTTATCGTCACCAATATGTTGGCGAATTTACATTCCCAGCTCCAGGATTCGGATTGCTGGGTTTTTCCCAGCGATCTGAAGATTCAGGTGGACGAGGCCGCCCACTACGTTTACCCGGATGTGAGTATCGTGTGCGGGGAGGTGGAATTCGTTGAAGGACGCGATGACGTGGTGACCAACCCGGTCGTTATTTTCGAGGTGCTGTCTCAATCCACCAAAGACTACGACCGGGGGTCCAAATTTCAGGCCTATCGGAACATCGACTCCTTGCGGGATTACCTGGTGGTGGACCAGTTTTCCTTTTTCATTGAACACTTCACCCGGGAAGCCCCGAACCGGTGGGTTCTGAAGGAATACCGCGGTCTGGAAGAAACCATTTCCCTGCCGTCCATCGACGCTCAATTGGGTTTAAAGGAAATCTACCACCGGATTGATCTCAAGAACCGGGCGAAACCGTGAGCCGTCTGCACCGACAACAGTTCGTAAATCTCGGATTGAAGAGCACTAGTTCGAAAAGACCGTTTCGATCTCCTCCTGAAATTTTTCCACCACCTTGCGCCGTTTCAGTTTCATAGTCTGGGTCAGCAGGCCGTTGTCCACAGAAAAAGGCTCCAGTGAGAAAATGAATTTTTTGGGCACTTCATATCCCCCGAACTTGCCGCGCAGCATTCGGGTTATGGATTCGGTGATCATTTCCCGAACCTCCGACCGCTCCATCAGCGCACCCGGATCCTCCGTCAGGCCCCGGGATTTGGCATAGCGCATCAGCACCACCGAATCGGGCACCACCACGCAGATATTGAAGGGACGTCCTTCCCCGAAAATCATGGCATGTTCCACCCAGGGGCTGAGTTTGATCTCCTCCTCCAGAATGGCGGGGAAGACGTATTTTCCGTTCTCCAGTTTGTACTGCTCCTTGAGCCGTCCGGTGATGAAGAGATAGCCGTCCGGGTCCAGACGGCCCCGGTCGCCGGTGCGGAAGCCGCCGTCTGCGGTTATCACCGCCCGGGTGGCGTCGGGATTGTTGTGGTAGCCCTGCATCACATTGGGTCCGTAGACCACGATCTCTCCGTCTTCGGATGTTTCCTCCACCACGTTCCGGTCGATCTCCACCCGGACCCCCGGAATGGGACGGCCCACACTGCCCGGCCGGTGGGCCGCCGGGCAGTTCATGGTCACCGCCGGCGCGGTTTCGGTAAGCCCGTAGGCATCATAGACCGGAATCCCCACATCCTCAAAGAAATAGCCGATCGCCACGTTCATGGTGGCGCTGGCGGTGAGAGACCCCTGAAGCCGCCCGCCGAACCGTTCCCGGATTTTTTTGAAGACCACCTTGTCCGCCAGCCCGAATTTGAGATTCGTCAGAAAATCCGATTTTCCCTCTGCGGCCAGGGCGCGCCGTTTTTTACCGGCCTCCACCCCCATGACGAACAGCTTTTTGGCCAGACCGCCGGTTTCTTCCATTTTGGCCCAGAGCCCGTCATAGATCTTGTTGAATACCCTCGGAACGGCGATGAGGAAGGTCGGCCGCACCTTGGCCATGTCTTCGGCCACGGTGTCGACGCTCTCCACAAACCCGATGGCGCCGCCCAGGCTGCAAAAATTGTAGAGTTCCGCGGTTTGCCCGTAGGAATGGGCCCAGGGCAGGATGGAGAGGCTCACGCTTTCGGAGGTCAGTTCGTTCGGAAAGAGCTGCTGCCCCGCCAGATAGTTGCTGGTGAGATTGCCGTGGGAGAGGATCACCCCCTTGGGATTGCCGGTGGTCCCGGAGGTGTAGATCAAAACGGCGATGTCTTCCGACAAAGGATGGATCGAGGGAACCGGATGATCCCGGCCGATCCGTTCCAATTCGGCCATGGAGGATTCCCCCCCTCCATCGATTCGGTAGATCCCCGCCAGGTCGGGAAGCGCATCCCGGAATCCCTCCACCCGGTCCTGAATCTCGGGTTTGGCGACCAGAAGCACCTTGATGCCGCTGTCTTGAATGATGTATTGCCAGATTCTGGGGAGTTCCTTTTCGTACATGGGCACGAACCGGGCCCCCAGGCCATAGGCGGCAAATGCGGCGATGGCCCATTCGGACCGGTTGTCGGCGATGATCCCCACCCAGTCGCCCCGGCCCACGCCGGCTTGGGCCAGTCCTCCGCGCAGATGGTCGATGCGTTCGCCCACCTCCCGATAGGTCATCCATTCGTATTCGCCCTTCGGGTTTTTGGTCCCGAAAAGCGGATGGTCCGGAAATGCGGCCACACTCGCCTCGATCATTTCCACCAGGTTGTCCGGTTTGCCGTTTTGATCCATTCTTGCGTCTCCCCCTTTTTGGCTGTTCGCGTTCCCTGAGATAATCGCCTACAATCACCGTTTCGGCCACCCCGGGATCTTTTTTCCGGACCGGCAAGAACTCGCATTCGCTCAGACAGCTTCCCGGCCCGGAAAAAAGATCCCGGGGTGGCCTGCCTGTCATTCAGGTTTGGCCGGGCTTGGCCAGGGTTGGGCCGAAACGATGACCAAGGCCGGATAATCGGGTCATGGATTGAAAATTACGGGTTCATTTCATAGCTTTCTTTGAGGGCATACACCCGGTTTTGCCAGATTTTCTGGAACCGTTCCGGATTCCGGACCGGTTTTCGAACCATTTTCAGACAGTGCTCCATTTGGGCCTCGGAGGTGCCGGATTTGGAATAGAGATCCATGGCATACCGGGTGAAGTCCCGGACCATAACATCGAAAATCCGGTCCAACAGGTCGTCTTCCACCCCGTCGAGGTCGGCGATTTCAATAATCAGCTGACCGTAGGCCACCAGCGTGAAGAGTTCGCCTATGGTGAGCAGAAAGTCCATGTTTTTGGACTGTTCCTCGGTGGGGGTGGCCTTCAGCAGAAGGTCCTGGAGGGCTTCGATCTGCTCCCGGAAAATCTGAATATTGGGCAGATCCCGGCTGGCGTAAGCGATATTGAAGTCATGGAACTGAATTTTTCCCAGCCCCTTGGTCGGCCCCTGATGGAACAGAAAGGCGTCGTCGGCCGCATCATTTTGCCGGGGAATGTCGGGAAATTTCCCCGGGTTGAAAAAGTAGTTGGCCATGAATTTGATGATCAGGGCCATGTTGACATGAACGGTCCCTTCCAGCTTGGGCAGGGCCCGAATGTCCCGGGCCGCCATTTCAAAATAGGTGTCCTTTTCGAATCCCTTGGCCGCGATCACATCCCAGAGCAGGTTGATGACCGTTTCGCCCTCGGTGGTCACCTTCATCTTGACGATGGGATTGTAGAGCAGATAGCGGCGGTCCTTCGGAGAAGCCGACCGCATGTAGTCGATGGCCCGGGACGAAAACAGCTTCATGGCCAGCAGCCGGGTGTAGGCATCGGTGAACAACTCCTGAATATGGGGGAAATCGGTGACGTATTTGCCGTAGAGATTCCGGTTGGCCGCATGGGTGATGGCCTCGTAAAAGGCATGGGTGCAGATCCCGATGGTGGCCCAGCCCAGGTTGAATTTGCCGATGTTGACGGTGTTGAGGGCCGCATCCCAGGCATCCCGTCCTCGGGAGAGGATCTCCTGATCGGTGATCGGATAGGAGTGGAGGGCGTATTCGGCCACGTAATTCTGGGAGTTGACCACGTTTTTGACGCACTCGTAGTGGGGATGGTCGGTCTCCACGGCGAAGAAGACGTATTCGTCGGTATCCGAATCCCGGCCGAAGGTGGAGACCAGGGCCGCCTCATTGGCGTTGCCGATGTAGTACTTGCCGCCGTCGGCCACGTATTTGCCGTCTCCCAGCGGGGTCAGCATCATTTCCGATGAATAGAGGTCCGCACCGTGGGCCTTTTCCGAGAGACCGAATGCGAAAATGGCGCCCTCATCCAGCAGACGGGCGGTTTTTTCCCGTATGGCGGTGTTGGGGCTCATCCAGAGGGGTCCCAACCCGAGGATGGTCACCTGCCAGGTGTACCAGTACGGCAGACCGTAAAACCCCAGAATTTCATTCAACGCACAGTTTCGCGCCGTGTCCCAGCGTTTGTCGGAATCCCCGTCCGCCTGTTCGGCCGGGGTCAGCAGCGTGGCGAAGAGCTTGTGTTTCGCCTGAAATTCGAGGAAATCGGCGTACCAGCGGCGCTCGTGGTCATCCTCCTTGAGCTTGGCTTTTCCTTTATTTTCAAAAAACCGAATGGTCTCGCGCATCAATTCCCGGGAGGTCGGGTCGAGATGGTCGAACCGGTCTTGGGTGGGATTCAACAGGTCCATGGGGTCTCCTTCAAAGAATGGTGAATTTGGTTTGCATGCGAACCGTTAGCGCCTGAAAAGGTTCAGATCAGGTCCTTTAAAAACCGTTTGAACAGCAGCTGTTCTTCGGCGGTGAAACGATCCAGCAACTCCTGGTTGGCTTTTTTGCGCTCCTTGATCAATCTCTGCTTCAATTCATTGGCCTTGTCCGAGGGATAGATTCGAAAAGCGCGCCGGTCTTCATCGTTCTGCTCTTTGATGATCCATTCTCCCTCGACCATTCGCTCCAGCACCCCCGACAGGGTGGCTTTGTCGAGAATCAGAAGTTTTCCCAATTCGGCGGCGGTGACTCCTTCCCGGTACCAGAGCCCCTCCAGCACCAAATGCTGCAGATTGGTGAGGCCGTAGGGTTGGAGCCGTTTTTTGAAATCGGCGTGGGCTTTCTGATAGGCCTTGCCGAGCAGAAAAACGGTACAGTCCGGCAAATCCGGCGGTAATTCGGGCATGGTCAACTCCTTTGCATACGAACCAATAAGCGGGATTCGGGGATTCTGTCAAGGAGATTTTTA
>JBKHDE010000016.1:0-37401 GCA_046541495.1 Desulfococcaceae bacterium | reverse complement strand
CAAGGTGAGTTAACCAAGCGCTCACGGGCGCAGCAAGGAAGACACACCCGGCCACGGTTCCCGCTTATGCAAAAAAAGCAGCCCCTCGCATTTCTGCGAAGGGCTGCCGGCGGTCTAAGCGAATCTAAAAATCCTGACCGATTTAAAACAGGGTGGTCGGTTCCATTTCAACAACAGGTCGCTTGTTGGCGTCGCTGGTCAGTTCCAGGCGGAATTTGGTTCTTCCCGTTTCCGTTGCTTTGGCCTGAACGTCCCAAGAGATCACTTCACCCGGCGGCAGAGAGTCGACTTTGGCGAACTTCACGTTCTGCCCGTTCCCGGTCACCTTGGTGTCGCCTTCGCCGCTGACGAACTCCATCTCTTCCGGCAGGGTCCCATTGAGGCTGACATTCAGGTCCTCGGCGGAGCCCTGGTTCTTGACGCGGATCTCATAGGTGGTGGTATCCCCCACCTTCACCGGATCGGTGCGATCAATCATTTCCACCCGCACCGCGGGAATGCCGAGGATATCGGTGGCGATTTCCTGGGATTTTTCCTCGGCGCAATAGGCCTTGGCGGTTACTGTATTGGTGACCTTTCCGGGCTCTTCCGCATCGAAAGAGACGGAAAATTCTCTGGATTCACCCGCTTCCAATTTGCCGATCATGAACTGATTGCCGTCTCTTTCGATTTTCTGTCTGGAAACGCTCATGTTGTTCAGGTTGTCCCCCGAATTGAGGGTCACCACCGTATCCAGGGCGGGCGCATCGCTCGTGTTTTCAACCCGGACGTGATATTGAATGGGTCGCCCCAGGTAGTCTTCCCGGGGGCCGTCGATGCTCACATCCAGTTCCGGTTTCATGATGACGATGGAATCGGTATCCGACTTGACCTCAAGCTGGTCGGTGGACGCCGTTGCTCGACCCTCGTATCGGGCCTGTTCATCGGCATTGATGGAGACACGGCGTTCGACGGTTTCACCGCTGTCGAGTCTATCAAGTGTCAGATCCACTTTCTCTTTATCTTTTTCGACTTTCAGGGCTTTGGGGAAATCTTCTGTAATGGTCGCCTTGCGGGTGGTTCCCGTGCCCGAATTGGTCAGCTTATAGACCATATAGATGTCGTCACAGGCATACGCCTCATCAATCGGATTTCCTTCGGCATCGACGATATTTCTTTCCAGCTCCAGCTCAGGCTTGACGACCTGAAATTCATTGCATAAGGAGGGCTTGAAATCGACCACCAAGCAGGATTTGGCGGTACCCTCATCCTGTGCCACACCGGAAACCTCGATCTTTTTGGTTTCACCCGGCATCAGGGTGCCGATGGACCATTTGTTCTTTCCCTCTTCCAACCGAGATTCCTGCCGACCCTCTTCCTGTCCCTTTTGTTGCTGAGACCGCTTGCTCTGAGTCAGATACCGGCCTTCCTCGTCCTTGCTTTTCTGCTGCCCCTTCGACTGCTCCTGGTCCTGCTCCTGTTCCCGGGCTTTGGACCCTTCGACAGCGATGTTGTCGGAAAGCATTTCCTTTATGGTGACTTCATGCACCGGGTAATCCGAGTCATTGCTGACCCGGAGTGTGTAGTCATAGCTTTCCCCGGCGCGTACCTGTTGCAATCCTTCTCGCTCCAGGACAATGGCGCCCTTTCCTTCCGGGGCCGGAAACGTCAAAGTGGAGAGCATACGGTCGCCTTCCCGGGGTTCCTGCTGTCTCTCAGCGGTCTGCGCTTGCCGCCTTTGCTGGCCGGCTTTCTCCGCAGATTCTCTCCGCTCTCGTTTGGAAGCTTCGTCTTCTTTCACATAGCCTCTGGCCGCACCGGTATCAGTTTCTTCGTCCCGCTCATTTTCCACCCGGTAATTTCGACGGATATATCGACGCGCTCTGCCTTCCCGAAAGGTCGGAAGCGCCTCCAGCTCTTCTTGTGTACCGGGATAGATAACATAGTCATTTCCGGTTAAACGAAGATCCTCCAAAGGCACCAGGACCCGTTCATCACCGATGCCCCAGAACCCCCCGACGGACAGGACGGCAAATACCCTTTCGTCCGGAGTGACGATCACATTGTCCACTTCACCGATTTCGTCCCCGGTCTGGCCTCGAAGGTCCATTCCGACGATCTTCATCGCTTCCCGCCGCTTGGCTTCGAACCTCTGGCGATCGGACATCTTCTGATCACTTTGCGCAAAAACAGAGGGCAGAATAAATATTAGAATAAAGATGAAAACCAACGGTTGTACCCAAGTTTTTAACCTCATGATGAACTCCTTTCCTTTCTGAATTCGTATTCACATACACAAGATGCATATGATTCGTGAATCACAATAGAGAATTCAGGAAAAAGGACAATAAGGCCAATCAGGTATTACTTTTGAATAAATACCCTACACGGGTTTCAAAAATTGAGTACCTTCCGAGTAAAACAGAACAGGGGGCGAATACGTACTGCCGCGAAGTAAGGTTGTACAGGTTGGATATTATGAAGACTTGCCGTTATTTCGAGAGAGGAATCGGCCGACCGCAATTTGGTTGAAATTGCGGCAGAGGTCTACGGCAGGGATTTCGATAGGCTTAATCTGATGAGTTTGCGATGATTCCGGTGGAGAGCCGACCGGGAATTGGTTTCGCGGTCGGCGCAAATGAGTTTAACTTTCTTCTGAAGTGTTGGTCAAATCAAACAAAAGGTAATCCTCCGGATTAATAGGCAGCAGATCCTGTTTGGAGTCGGCCATTCGTTTCATCGCCTTTCGCAGGGCCGCTTCCACATTCACCTTGGGATCCGAGCGCTTGGTGACGCCGACCAGCATGACGATCCGCTGGGCATTGCGGGCTTCATCACTCAACTGGCGGCATTCCTCCTTTGATAACTCGTGCTTTCCCAGGTTGAGCCCGTAAATATCCAGGCCGGATTCCGCTTCAAAGGCCTCCCGCAGTCGAGATATCAGATTGGCCGAACGGATTTTTCCACGGCGGTTCTCTTCCGGAATATCTCCCTCGCAAGAGGCCATGCCGATGCAGATGATATCCCGAAAATTGGCGGTGACGAAATCCTGAAAATTTTCGTTTCGAAACGGTGCAGTGAAGTTGGCGATATCGCCGACTTCGGCGATCTTCTGTTCACTCCCCCGAATCCAGTGGTATTTCTTTTCGATGACCACCAACTGGAATTCCCCTTTTCGGTTCTCCTGGTCCCGGGTTTCTATGGCCGGCATGACCGAAACGATGGATGAGACCTCCCGTTTGGAGGAGGCGGCATACAACTCCATGGGAATGACATACAAAGCGGTGCATTGGGCCTCGGAAACGGCATGATCCGCTTTCTCGGGATGCTTTTCATGAATGTAAAGGCTCAGTTGCTCGTCGGTTTTCATATTGATATTGGTGGGGTCCTCCATCATGGACAGCACCGCCGCGCTGATCGTCTCTTTTCCGCGAAGATCGGAGATGAAGGTATTCCGAATTTCTTCGGCCTGAACGGCGCGCAATTCATCATCGAAATGGCAGACCCGGCCGATTTCCATGGAAGAAAACAGATGGGGCACCTCCTGTTTGCGAGGATCTTTCAAGACCGCGCAGTAATCCTTTTCCGCCTCTCCCCGAACGATTTCCTGCTCATACGCCAGAAAATTGGTGAGCGCATCGATGAGGGAACCGCGGTCCACCACCGCCGATTCAAATCCAGACAGTTCAGTTTGGAAAATATCCTTGACCGCCATCCGCTCCGCCTGAATAATCATCTCCTGATGGTAGGCATTCTCATCCGGATATCGCCACTGCCCGTCTTCATCGGAAATGGGTTCGCAATAGCGAATCTCAGCCGCACGGGCCGGCAACATCAAACAGAAAGTCAATAGTATCGCAGCTGTCCATTTCAACATGGCCGTCTCCTTTATTCCGATTCATTCTTAAATGCGGTTGCGGCATACAGTTCTACCGGATACACCACCAGAGACAGACAGGCGGAACCGCTCAATGCCTGGCCGCTCGGGGCCACATCGACTTCATGCACCAGGGCCTTCAAGGCGGCCTCTTCATACCGCCGGATTTGCCCGGGATCGGCCATCATCACCCCGATCGAAGTCAGGGAGGGGCCCTGGTCGGTATCGACCATCTGCCGGGCGAAGATCTCCTTGATTTTTTCCGCCTGGGTCTGGACCAGATTGGGATTGATATTGCACACCCGGCCGATCTCCACCGGATCGAACCGCTCCCGGTCGGCCGGCTCGATCCGGCACCCCTGAAGGCGCATGCAGAACGATAGAGGTTCCTCGACGCTCAGGTAGGCTCCGTCGCAAATGACCAGATCTCTCAGGGCGGTGATGATCTTCGCTTCCGGAAAAACGGCGGCTTCGTAACCCTCCAGCTCTTCGGAAAAAAGGGTTTGAACCGCTTTTTCTTCGGAAGCCTCGGTCAGTGCGCTTTCGAGAGCGGCGCGGTCGGGGTACCGCCATTGACCCGCTGCATTAAACGCGCTTTCACATACCTGGGTATCGACCGGATTTTCCTGGGCGAACCCGAGGCCCGCGGACAGGCACGCCACCAGGCATAAAAAGTACTTCCACATGAATTACGCTCCCTTTCTTTCGATCATTAAAAGGATTCGTTGCTTTGGCGCAACGTTGTCATATATTCCTGAATGAATCGAGTGTATTCTTCCGATGTCAGTTCATCCTCCGGAATCGGCGGCCGCCCCACCTCCAGAATCAAGATCTCGTTTTCCGGCCATTCCTCTCCGACTTTCAGATTTTGATCAAAAATAATGCCGATTTCTTCAATCACCCCGGTGTAGGATTTGTTCATGACAATCTCATGTTTTGAAAAACGGTTCCGGATGCTTTCCTGCCATGCTTCTCCCACCAGTTGAGGAACCGTTCCGGTCTCTTCGGCCGGTTTGACCGGGAGTAGTTCTTCGGGAGGCGCCTCTTCCGTTTCCAAAGCGGCCATGGAAGCACTCCGATCCGGCAGGATTTCCTCCAAAGGCAACGCTTGGTCTGGACCTGGGGACGGCGAGGCACCAGGAGGCGGGGTTTTATTCAATGCGACCAGGTGTGACTCGGGTTCAGGTTCAAGCTCGATTTCCGAAACGATCGGCTCCCGTGCGGATTCTTCCGAGGCCTCGATAGCCGGCGTTTCTTCCGAGGCGGTTTCCGCCGGACTCGGTTCCTGTCGAGCGATCAGAACCGGTGCCTCAGGCGGCCTGTAATTGAGTTCTTCCACCAATAAATACCCCCGGGTAGTGGCGTACAGATAGGTCGTTTTCGCCTGTTGCAGATCGGGGTTCAAGCGCAGCAGGTCGGGGTATTTCTCTTCTAAGTCTTTTACATATACGAACCGGGGCAGTTTTCGGTTTTCGGTTCCGATTTCGGGAATCGCCTCCATGTCCATGTTTTTCAAAAACCGAAACACCAGGGCGGCCGCCAGGCACTTCGGGATATATTCTTTGGAGTATTTCCCCAGCCGCCGGTGATTGAAAATGGAAACAAAGTCCCGTTGGTCGTTTTTAACCGGCAACCGCCGAAGGACCCGGGTGAGTCGGCTGGTGCCGTGATGAAAACTGCCGATGCTCAAAACGGTGCTGTCGAATAAAACCCGATTCTTGGAAATGTAGGCGGCGCAGGCCGAAGCCGATTTTCGGTAGTCCATTCGCTCGTCCACCTGGCCGGATACCGTCAAATCGAAAGCCCTGGCGGTGCCTTCGAGGAATTGAAAGAGCCCCACCGCCTTTTTATCGGAGCGGGCTTTATTGACGAATGCGCTTTCTACGAAGGGGATGGCAAAGGCGAGTTCTTCGGGAAGCCGGTGGGACTCAAAAATTTTCCGTATGGCCGGGTAGTACTTTCGGCTGCGATCGATGATCCGGTTGGTGCCGTGGGGATCGATGATGGAGTAATATTTATAAAAATAAGAGACATGCCGAACCAGTTCCTCGTCGATATTCAGGGTGACCTCATCCCACCGTTCAAACAGCAGATACAGTCCCTCCCGAATCGCCTCGCGTTCGTAAGGCCAGAGAGCGGGCGGGAGAATCGGGTTCTTTGCGGACATCGAGGCCGGGCGGACCCGACTCACGGGGCTATCCGCGGCATAGACGATGGAACCCACGGTAAAAATCGTCATGAAACCGATCAGTTGAACCGATCCTATCCAAATCACACAGGCGCGCAATGCGTGTACCACTGTAGCGATCAAAACGGGCTTCCTATCCGACCAGACTCTTTTCCATCTTCAATGTTTCAACACCCCATCGATTTTCAGAAAAAATGGGCCTCACGGTTTTTAATTCAGAGACTCTATCCGCTTTTTCGAGTATGTTCAACCTCTAATATGAAAGGGAGGAGTCATTCCGGAGCCCCTGGCAGCCCCCCTGCCGCTTCGGAAAGGTTTGAAACCCTTGATCTTCAGCACCGATCCTGATAACAGATTTAATGGATCCGATGAGGGGTGTTCCGGCTTCTTTACGGAACTGAGATCATACCCTTTGAACCTGATACAGTTCATACTGTCGTAGGGAAGTCGGAGAGATATCAGCGGCGCCGTTGAGATCCGTCAAAAAACGGCGGTTTTCATCCCTCCTGATGATCCCCTCCTTATTTCAGTGCGTATCAGGTTTTCCGATATGGAATTCCGCTCGACCGTCCTTATTTTTCATATGGAAACCGAGCAGTCATTTACAAAGGAGACAGATATGCACACAAGGAAAAACGCACAAAAGACGAAACCGACCGACACCCGCAAAACGGCTTATGCCGTCGTCTTCGTCGCCATGGGCGTAGCCCTGGCGCCTTATACCTCTTTTCCGGTAGGAATCGCAAAAATCAATCCCACCCAGCACTTCGTCAATATACTCAGCGCAGTCCTTCTGGGGCCCTGGTGGGCGGTGACGGTGGCCGGCATCATCGGCCTGATCCGCAACGCCATGGGGGTCGGAACCCTTCTGGCTTTTCCCGGCGGCATGATCGGGGCCTTCCTGGCCGGATACCTGTACCGGAGAACCCGAAACCTTTATGCGGGCGCCGGTGGTGAAATTTTCGGCACCGGTATTCTCGCCCCTGTGGTCAGTGCTTTGCTGGTGGCGCCGGCCTTCATGGGAAAGGCGATTCCGGTTCTGGCCCTGATTCCCTCATTCCTGGGCAGCACCGTCGCCGGGGCGATTCTGGGGGTGTTGGCCGTTCGAATGCTCGAACGGGCCGACCTGGTGGATCTTACCCCGAGTCTGCAATGAATGCGGAAAAACCGGAGCCGCCGACCGCACCGGGGAAACCGGCCTCTGCCAAGAATTTTATCCGTACCGAACAGCTCCGGTATTCCTATAAAAAAGACCCCCCGGAGTGGAAACTGAACAATATGGATCTGGCGATTCCGGAAAATGAATACCTCCTTATCGCCGGACCCAGCGGTTCGGGCAAATCGACCCTGTGCCGAACCTTCAACGGCCTGATCCCCCATTTTTACGGCGGGCTTCTGAAAGGCCGGGTGTGGGTGGGGGGACGGAACACGGCGGAATGGACGGTCGGCGATCTTTTCTCCCGGGTCGGCATGGTGTTTCAGAACCCCGAAGCCCAGCTGTTTAACCGAACCGTGGAAAACGAGTTGGCCTTTGGATTGGAAAGCCTCGGAATTCCCCGGCAAGAGATGAAGCGGCGGGTTCCAAATACCGCCCAAGACATGGGGATAGCGCATCTGCTGAACCGTGATCCCCATTCGCTGTCCGGCGGCGAACAGCAACTGGTATCGATTGCCGCCATGCTCTGCCTGGAACCGACGGTGCTGGTGTTGGATGAACCCTATGCCAACCTGGACCCGGCCCATGTCGGCCGGGTTCGAAAAGCCCTTCGGCGTATTCACGACCGGGGAATCGGAGTTATGATCGCCGAACACCGAATGAATTATACCGCTCCCGATGCCGGCCGAATGATTCTGGTCGAAAATGGCAGGGTGAAGGGAGACGGACCGCCGTCCTTCCTGCTGACCCCGAAGAACGCGAACCGCTTCGGCCTCACCTTGGGGTGGAAGGCTGAAAGCCCTCGCACAGCCGATCGACCGCTCCCCGAAAATTCGAAAGAACGGAACGAACCCCCTGTCCTGACGGTGGAAGATATCGCGTATAAGATCGGGGGCCGAAGGGTCCTGGACCGAATCCGGTTCGAGGTTCACAGGGGGGAATCGGTCGCGGTTCTCGGAGCCAACGGCGCCGGAAAAACGACCCTGCTCAAACACCTGAACGGCCTCCTTCGCCCGGCAAAAGGTCGAATACGGCTCCACGGAGACAGTATTCGGAACCGGAAAGTATCCCAACTTGCCAGTCACGTGGGAATGGCCTTTCAGAATCCGGCCGGCCAGTTTTTCAAGCTGACGGTTCAGGAAGAAATCCTGGCCGGACCTCTGGCCATGGATCGCCTGGATGAGGCCTGGATCGAAGAGATCATTCGCCTTTTCGGACTGGGCCCGCTTTTGAACCGTCCACCCTTTCGGCTCAGCGGCGGCGAAAAAAAACGGGTCGCCTTTGCCGCAGCTCTGGCGGCCAAACCCGACATTCTGGTCATGGATGAGCCCACCGCCGGTCAGGACGGCCATTTCCGAAGCACATTGGGCGGTCTGCTGTCTGAAATCCGGTCCCGGGGCCGAACCGTCATTTTCGCCACCCATGATCTGGCCTTTGCCGCCGAAAACAGCCACCGATGGCTGGTGTTGCACAAGGGCCGAATCGTTCGGAATGAATCCCCGAAAAATATTCTCGCGGATATCCGTTTTCTTGAAAATGTCGGTCTCCACGAGACCCTTGGGAAGTAAGATCGGTGCTGGACCCGCGAACCAAACTCATCCTGGTCATCTACTACGCAGTGCTGGTGGTGGCTTCCCGCCGAGTGCCGAGCCTGGCGGTGGAGGGGGCCGTGCTGATCTGCTTTATTATCGTAATGCGCCGGTTGAAAGCATACGGCCGCTGGCTTCGACTGGTCCTTCCAATGGCGGTTTTTTTCGGGGCGGTGACCGCCTGGTCCGCCGGGGCCCCGGCCGGCGCTTTGGCCGGATTGAAGCTTCTCACCCTCACCACCGCCTTTTTCGCCTTTTTCGCCGTCACCCTTCCGGAGGATTTGGGCAATGGACTGGTCAAAATGGGCCTGCCCTATTCAGCCGCATTTGTCACCACCACCGCCATGCAGTTTGTGCCGGTCATCGGTCGAAAAGCCCGAGGCGTGATCGCCGCTCAGCAGGCTCGGGGGATCCCTCTGGAGCCGGGCTGGTCCGCGCTTCGCCATTATCCGGCTTTTCTGGGGCCGTTGCTCCTTCAGGCCTTTCAGCTGGCCGAGGAGCTGGCCGAGGCTTTGGAAGCCAGAGGGTTCGGCCGTCCCGGCCGTTCCTTTTACAAGGCATACCGCCTTCGCGCCCGAGACTGGATCGTCATGGGAATCGGTGCCGCGGTCACCGCCGCCGGTCTGATGTCCCCTTTCCGCCTCTGAAATTCTCGAACATATCAATATACTGCCGATGTAAGTGACATCTACCATTTTTACCTGATTGTCCTTCAGTCCTTCACCTCATACTGTTTACCAACAATATAAAGCAAATGGGCCCGGTATAGGGAGTGTATCGGGTTCCGATATCCTTGCATTCGAAAAGAAAACAAAGGAGTCGTATCATGGATGCAGTCGATGACGCCCGGCAGGCAAAAGATGCCACAAAACGGAAGACCAAAGAGGCTGCCAAAGAGGTGAAACCCTGGGTCAAGGTGCTCGCCAGGATCGGATTTGCCGCAAAAGGGGTCGTTTATATGATCATTGGAGCACTCGCGGTAGAGGCGGCATGGGGTGCCGGCAGCTCTGACGTAAAAACGAGGGATGCCCTGGTCCAGATCATTACCCAACCGTTCGGACAGATTTTACTGGGGCTCACCGCATTCGGTCTCTTTTGTTATGCGATGTGGCGGTTTGTTCAGGCCGCAGTAGACCCGGACAATAACGGCGCCGACGCCAAAGGGATTATTAAGCGCACCGCATATGTTTTCAGTGGAATCATATATAGCGGTGTCGCCGTTGCAGCGGTGCAGCTTATCCTCGGCACGAGATCCGGCGGTGGGGGAGGCAGCAGCGCACCGGAAGATTGGACCGCCAGGATACTCGCTGAACCGTTTGGCCGATGGTTGGTAATGATCATCGGCGGCATCACCATCTGCTTCGGTTTATATGAATTCTACAGAGCCTATACCGCAAAATTCAAAGAAAAATTCAAACTTTCGGAAATGAGCCGACAAGAAAAAGCATGGGCCACCCGCGCAGGCCGTGCGGGTCAAGTAGCCAGAGGCATCGTTCATGGATTGATGGGCATCTTTTTTATTCAGGCGTCACTGCAATTCAGCGCCCAGAAGGCTGGAGGGATGGGTGAAGCCCTGCAAACCCTTGCGTCCCAGCCGTACGGTCCCTGGCTGCTCGGTGCTGTGGCGATCGGTCTTTTTTGTTACGGCATCCATTGCCTGGTGTTGGCTCGCTATCGCAGGATCTACATGGTCTAAATGTCAGCGCCTTCGACCCGCCCGCTTTCAAATCCTGCGGCCTGTCTCGTAAAAGACTATCCGGTTTCCGGTGACAGGCCGTCCAGCCGGTCGGGAATGCGAACAGTGATCCGGAGCTGATCTCGATTCCGACCGGCTGATGGAAAGAGAATTGCGTCGATCATAACCAAGTACCAGGTGGAATTCAGACAAAAGATCAATACGCTTGATTGATATTGGGGGAGACGTTTCTTTTGCACAGAAAAAAAGCCTCATTTTATATTCGAATCGCACTGTCCGGGATACTCGGTTTCATAGGTATGTTTTCCCTCTTTTGGGTGGTGGTCATATTCAGCGGACCGATGATCCGTTCGGCCGCGCGTTATCCCCATATCCCCTCCGTGATGGATTCCCTTCTGCTCGGATGTTTCGGAGCAGCGATCGGAATCACCTTGAGCCTTTACCGGCCTATTCGAAAGTCGAATATTTCACGGTTTGTTTCCTTTAAAAAGGAGGCTCGAACACGGCGATAACCCTGGATTCAAAATGCATATTCCCGGAATCATCATTGAAGCTTTTCTGGTTCACCCGCACTCTCAGCATCACCCTCAGCATCGGAAAGGAAGCTTCCCATGTCCTCCAGATCATCATCTGAAAAACCGGTTACCGTCTACGGCGCCATGGCGGCCAATTTCGCCATCGCAATCACCAAATTCATCGCAGCGGCCTTCACCGGCAGTTCGGCCATGCTCTCGGAGGGAATACACTCTCTGGTGGACACCGGAAATCAGATCCTGCTGCTGCTGGGAATCCGGCGGAGCAAAAAACCGGCGGATGAAAAACATCCGTTCGGATACGGCAAAGAGGTCTACTTCTGGGGACTGATCGTGGCCATTCTGCTGTTCGGCATCGGCGGCGGCATGTCCATCTATGAGGGGATCATCCATATGAACTATCCCAATGAGATCGGTAACCCGATCTGGAATTATATCGTACTCGGGTTGGCCGCCGTTTTCGAAGGATCGGCTTTTTCCATCGCGCTGGCCCAACTTCTGATTCAAAAGGACGATGAAGAAGGATTCTGGGAAGCGGTTCGCTCCAGCAAGGACCCGGCCGTCTTTGTGGTTCTGGCGGAAGACGCCGCGGCCCTGTCCGGTCTGGCGGTGGCCGCCCTTGGCGTGTATCTGGGCCACAAATACAACAACCCGTATTTCGACGGAATCGCATCCGTCATTATCGGCTTCATCCTTGCGGGGGTGGCGTTTCTGCTGGCATATGAAAGCCGGGACCTGTTGATCGGAGAAAGCATTCGGCCCGGCCCCCTGAAAAGCATCGACCGGCTGGTGCATGCGAATCCGGCGGTGGAAAAGGCCGGACGGCCCATGACGATGCATTTCGGTCCGAATGAGGTATTGCTGAATCTGAATGTTCAATTCAAAAAACAGCTCTCTTCATCCGAAATTGCCGCCGCCGTCGACCGGCTGGAAAGCAGTATTCGAAAGAAACACCCGGAAATCAAACGAATCTTTATCGAGGCGGAGGCTTTCATTCAAAAAAAGCCGGCCGAAACGACCGTTTCCAAATAAAAACTGAAATTAATCTGAAAAAATGAAAGGAGTCGCCATATGATTTTTCATGGATGGGCATCCCTGTTTAAAGTGCTGTTTGTGGGTATTATCGCCTATGCAGCCCTGATTTTTCTGTTACGAATCTACGGCAAAAGAACCCTGGCGAAAATGAACGCCTTCGACTTTGTGATCAATGTGGCCATCGGTTCGACCCTGGCCACCATGATCCTCTCCCATGACGTGGCGTTTATCGAGGGGTTTATCACCTTTGTTCTTTTGTTTTCACTTCAGTACCTGATCTCCTGGCTGTCGGTGCACTCCAAAGAGGTCAGACAGCTCATCAAAGGGGAACCCCGGCTGCTGTATCATAATGGAGAATTCCTGAGGGGCGCCATGATTGCGGAACGGGTCACCGAAGATGAGATTTTGCAGGCGGTGCGCAATTCCTCCAAGGGGAGCATTTCCGAAATCGAAGCGGTGGTCCTGGAATCCGACGGAGAATTCAGCGTCATCCCCCGCTCGGGAGAAGGCGCATCCTCAATTCTTTCAAATGTATCCCAATAGAAAATTTTTTGATCCCTCCTTTTTGCAGGAGGGGCTTCTTCCCTTTCCTCCCTCAATTTCAAAAAAATCCGGATAAGGCATTTCCAAGTCCGAAATAAAGGAAATTCCGTATTTATTCGTTGCGGCGGATAGAATAGGTCTTCTCTTCATAATAACCATCATTTCAGATGGTTCGAAAGGAAAGAAGGAATTGGGGTTTAATCTTCGGCAAGGCTATTGTGAAGAAAGAAAGGAAGGCTTATGAAAAAACCAATATTTCTCTTATTCTTTTCCGTATCGATTTTTACCGGCTTTTCCCTCGGTGATTCGGATTTTCTATTCTCTTCATGGAAGGGAGTGAAGAGCGCGTACGGTCAAGAAAAAATGACCCGGACCGGTATATTTACCGCCTATACGGCATCATCGGCCCAAACCGATCAAAGACCACGCATTATGGCCAGTGGAAATGAGCCGTATATCGGCGCCGCAGCCTGCCCGAAATATCTTGAATTCGGGACCCGGATTCGAATTCAGGGGATGGGAGAGTACACCTGCGAAGATCGGATGCACCGGCGGTACCGGGATAAAAATCGGTTTGACATTCTGATGAAGGACCGAAACCGTGCCTTGAAATTCGGCAAACAGCAGCTGCGGTATGAGATTGTAAATGAATGACCGAGCGCATCGCGCTTTAACATTCTGCCAAATCCGAAAAACCGGGAAACCGGACAAGAATGAAAAAAATACCTGACCGTATGAGGTGAAAAAGAAGGAAATTTAAACGATGAAAAGGATATTCAGTTTTCTGCTTTTGTTTATAGTCCCCGTTTTGGATTCCCCTGTTGATGAAATGATGATTCAATCCCCTCCATGGAAACTCCTGACAAGCGCCTATGGGGAGGAGAACCGGCTCAAGTTCGGGGTTTTTACGGCGTATACCGCCTGTCCCGAAGAAACCGATGATGACCCCGATATCATGGCCAGCGGAAATAAAGTCTATGTCGGCGCCATCGCCTGCCCTCGATATATCGATTTCGGCACCCGGGTACGAGTGGAGGGGATGGGGGAGTACACTTGCGAAGATCGGATGAACCGCCGGTATCGACATCAAAACCGATTCGATATCCTGATGATTGAAAAAAAACAGGCGCTTCAATTCGGGGTTCGACAGTTGGCCTATGAAATCATAGAACAGTAATTGGAGGCATTGGAAATTCTAAAAATCTTCTCAGTTCCGTTTGCCTCAACGACAAAAAGGTCATTCTGCTGAAGCAGAATGACCTTTTTGTGTTAATGAATTTTTAGATGTAAACCACGGCTGACGGATAATTACTCGCCGGCCCGTCCGTCATCACAGGCGCCACCCGCATCCATATCTCCGGGCCGGGCGTGTTCCGGAGTATTGTCCATCACACAGACATCGCTGTCGGCCGACTCGATGTTTGCGACCATATCCGATGCGGTAACGGTAATCGGCTCCATTTCCGCCAGCCGTTTCAGCTTCTGATACCGCTCCACATACTGGGCCTCAAGGGTGGCCCGAAGCCGCTTCGATTCTTCCGGGAAGGATTTTTCCAGGGCCGCGTAGCGGATTTCCCCGGAGAGGAATTCCTGCAGGCTGCCGTCCGGTTCTTTGGATTCCAGCACAAACGGATTCTTGCCTTCCTTCTTCAGCAGCGGGTTGTACCGGTACAGCGGCCAGTAGCCCGATTTAACCGCCAGGTTCATTTCATCCTGGGTCTTGCCCATGCCCCGTTTGATGCCGTGATTGATGCAGGGCGAATAGGCCATGATCAGAGAGGGTCCGTCATACGCCTCGGCCTCTTTGAATGCCTTCAGGGTCTGGTTCTTGTTGGCGCCCATGGAGACCGAAGCCACGTAGGCGTACCCATAGGACATGGCGATGGCGCCCATATCCTTTTTGGCGGTTTTCTTGCCGGATGCCGCGAACTTGGCGATGGAACCGGTGGGCGTGGCCTTGGAAGACTGCCCCCCGGTATTGGAATAGACCTCGGTATCATAGACCATGATATTGATGTCCTCTCCGGTGGACAGAACATGGTCGATGCCGCCGAAGGCGATATCGTAGGCCGCCCCGTCGCCCAAGAAGACCCAGTAGGATTTTTTGGTGAAATGGCCCTTCATGGCCAGGATTTCGGAAAGGAGCTGGTTGTCCGGATATTCCGGAAGCAGCTTTTTCAACTGATCCCCGTATTTTCTGGACCCTTCGGCATCCTTTACATTATCCAACCAGCCCTGCAACGCCTCCTTGACCTCCTGAGGAACCTCGGTATTCAATGCCTCCTGAACCAGGTCCGCCAGTTTCCGGCGCTGCTGAAGAGCGCCCAGGAACATCCCGTAAGTGAACTCGCCAGGATCCTCGAACAGGGAGTTGCCCCAGGTCGGACCGAACCCGTCCTTGTTGGTGCAGTAGGGAATGGAGGGTGCGCTGCCGCCCCAGATGGAAGAGCATCCGGTGGCGTTGCCGATCACCATTCGTTCGCCGTACAGCTGGGTCAGAAGCTTGGCATAGGGGGTTTCCCCGCATCCGGCGCAGGCGCCGTTGAACTCCAGGAGCGGCTGATAGAACTGGCTGCCCTTGAGGGAATCCCGCTTCATCACATCTTCCCGAATCGGGAGGGACTCGCAGTAGGCCAGGTTGGGGACCTCTTTTTCCAGCTGGGTCTCGATCGGTTTCATCACCAGGGCCTTCTTTTTGGCCGGGCAGATGTCGGCGCAGTTGCCGCAGCCCATGCAGTCTTGGCTGTAGACCTGAATCCGGAACAAATAGTCTTTCAGTTCCTTGCCGGTGGCCTTTTTGGCCTCCAGGCCCTCCGGTGCGTTCTTCAACTCTTCTTCGGTGAGCAGGAAGGGCCGGATGGTGGCGTGGGGGCAGACCATGGCGCACTGGTTGCACTGAATGCAGTTATCCATGATCCATTCGGGCACATTGATGGCGACCCCGCGTTTTTCGTACTTGGTGGTGCCCACGGGGAAGATGCCGTCGGGCGTAAACGCGCTGACCGGCAGTTTGTCGCCTTTCTGCGCATTCATGGGCCGCATCACTTTGGTGATCCACTCCGGTTCTTCCCTGACTTCCCGGCCCGCTTCCTCGGCCTCGGCCCAGGATTCGGGATAGTCGACCTTATTGAGCTTGGCGATGGTCTTATCCACCGCTTCCACGTTCATGTTGACGATCTTGTCGCCCTTTTTGCCGAAAAGCTTTTTGATCTGGCCCTTGAGGTAACCGATGGCCTCATCCACCGGAATTACATTGGCCAGCTTGAAAAAGGCGGTCTGCATGATCATGTTGATCCGGCCGCCGAGGCCGACCTCCTGGGCGATGGAGACCGCATCGATGTTGTAGAATTTGAGTTTCTTCCGGGCGATGGTCCGTTTCATGTGGCCCGGCAGTTTTTCCTCCATGTCATCCAGACTCCAGTGGGAGTTGAGAACGAAAGTACCGCCCTCCTTGATGCCGTCGAGCACATCATAGATGTCCACATAGCTGTCTTTGTGGCAGGCGATGTAGTCGGCGGAGGCGATCTGATAGGTGGATTTGATGGGGGTTTTTCCGAACCGCAGGTGAGACATGGTCACACCGCCCGATTTTTTGGAGTCATAGGCGAAATAGGCCTGGGCATACATATCGGTATTGTCGCCGATGATCTTGATGGCGCTCTTGTTGGCCCCGACCGTGCCGTCGGCCCCGATCCCCCAGAACTTGCACTGGACCGTGCCTTCCGGGGATACGTCGAAGTTTTCATCGTATTCCAGAGAGGTATGGCTCACATCATCGTTAATGCCGACGGTAAAATAGTTTTTGGGTTTGGAGGATTTCAGGTTGTCGAAAACCGCTTTGGCCATACCCGGATTGAACTCTTTGGATCCGAGGCCGTATCGGCCGTTGACGATGGTCGGGGTAAGCCCGCCGCGCTCCAGATAAGCGGTGCAGACGTCCTTGTAAAGCGGATCACCACCTGCCCCCGGCTCCTTGGTCCGGTCCAGCACCGCAATCCGATCGGCGGTGGCCGGCATGGCGGCAAAGAGGTGTTCCATAGAAAAAGGCCGATACAGACGCACCTTCACCAGGCCGACCCGTTCGCCCTGATCCACCAGGTAGTTGACCACCTCTTCCAGGGTTTCACAGGAAGAGGTCATGGAAACCACCACCCGGTCGGCTTCGGGATCTCCTACATAATCGAACAGTTTATAGCTGCGTCCGGTCAGATCGCCCACCTTTTTCATGTAATCGGCAACGATATGGGGTATTTTCTTATAATATGGATTTCGGGTTTCCGCCCCCTGAAAATAGATGTCGGGGTTCTGAGCGGTGCCGCGCAGTTCGGGTCTTTCCGGGTTCACCCCCCGCAACCGAAAGCTGGCCAGGGCGGTCCAGTTGACCAGTTTGGCCATATCCTCGTAATCGATGGCCTCGATCTTCTGGATCTCGTGGGAGGTTCGAAACCCGTCGAAAAAGTGGAGAAAAGGAACGCTCGATTCAATGGCGGCCAGATGCGCCACCAGGGCCATATCCATGGCCTCCTGGACCGAATTGGAGGCCAGCAGGGCGAAACCGGTCTGGCGCACCGCCATCACGTCCTGATGGTCCCCGAAGATGGAGAGGGCATGGCTGGCGATGGCCCGGGCCGTGACATGGAGCACGCCGGGCAGGAGCTCACCGGACATTTTGTACATGTTGGGGATCATCAGCAAGAGCCCCTGGGAAGCGGTGAAGGTCGACGTCAAAGCGCCGGCGGCCAGAGAACCGTGCACCGACGCCGCAGCGCCGGCTTCCGATTGAAGCTGCCGAACCAGCATGGGCTGGCCGAAAATGTTTTTACGACCGCCGGCCGCCCACTCATCCGCGATCTCACCAATGGGTGAAGACGGGGTAATGGGATAAATTGTCGCCACGTCGCTCATGGCGTAGGCCACATGGGCGGCGGCGGTATTACCGTCTACGGTCATCATTGTTTTTGCCATGTTCTTTCCTCTCCTTCCGTTGGGAAAAGTTTTCCAAACACGATACGGTTATATAAACAATCTTTTTTTACATCAGATTTCCGAAAAAATCATTGCCTTTGTCATCCACCAGAATAAAAGCCGGAAAATCCTTGACGGTGATTTCGTAAATCGCCTCCATCCCCAATTCCGGATACTCCAGGACCTTCATGTCGGTGATGCATTCTTTGCCCAGCCGTGCGGCCGGCCCGCCGATGGAGCCGAGATAAAAGCCGCCGTATTTTTTGCAGGCCTCGGTGACGATTTTGGAACGGTTGCCCTTGGCCAGCATCACCATGGAACCGCCTTCGGCCTGAAAAATCGGTACATAGGGGTCCATTCGGGCGGCGGTGGTGGGGCCGAAAGAACCGGAAGCATATCCCTCCGGCGTTTTGGCCGGTCCGGCGTAGTAGATGATGTGATCCTTTAAATACTGAGGAAGCCCCTCGCCGCTGTCCAGCCGCTCTTTGAGCTTGGCATGTGCGATATCCCGGCCCACAATGATTTTACCGGTAAGGCGAAGCGGCGTCGCCACCGGGTATTTGGAAAGCTCGGCCCGAATCTCGTCCATGGGCCGGTTCAGATCCAGGGCGACCGCCCCCGCCTCTTCCGTCATCACCTCGTCCAGGTACTTGGCGGGCCGGGTCTCCAGCTGTTCCAGAAAAACACCGTCTTTGGTGATTTTGCCCAGCACATTGCGATCGGCGCTGCAGCTGACCCCCATGCCGATGGGACAGGAGGCGCCGTGGCGGGGAAGCCGCACCACCCGCACATCCAGGGCGAAGTGTTTGCCGCCGAACTGCGCCCCCAGCCCCAGTTCCCGGGACAGGGCCAGGAGTTTTTCTTCCAATTCCAGATCCCGAAAGGCGTGGCCCCCTTCCCCCCCCTCGGTGGGCAGCGCATCCAGGTATCGGGTGCTGGCCAGTTTCACCGTCTTGAGGGTGGTCTCCGCGGAAGTACCGCCGATGACAAAGGCGATGTGGTAGGGCGGGCAGGCGGCGGTGCCGAGGGAGCGCATCTTCTCCTTCAAATAATCGACCAGGGTCCCGGGATTGAGCACCGCTTTGGTCTCTTGAAAAAGATAGGTCTTATTGGCGGAGCCGCCGCCTTTGGCCACAAACAGGAACTTATAGGCATCCCCCGGAACGGCCAGCAGATCGATCTGGGCCGGCAGGTTGCAGCCGGTATTCTTTTCTTCGTAGACCGTCAAGGGCGCATTCTGTGAGTAACGAAGGTTTCGCTGTGTATAGGCGTTGAAAACGCCCCGGGAAAGCGCCTCCCCTTCATTGAAATCGGCCCAGACCTGCTGCCCCTTTTTGCCCATAATGATGGCGGTGCCGGTATCCTGGCACAGCGGAAATTCCATTTCAGCCGAAATGACGGCATTTTTGATCATTTCCCTGGCCACCAGCTTGTCGTTTTCCGACGCCTCGGGATCATCCAGAATCGCGGACACCTGCTTCAGGTGCGAAGGGCGCAACAGATGGGATACATCGGTAAACGCCTCCTCGGCCAGCCGAGTGAGGGCTTCCGGTTCGATGCAGAGCATCGCTTTGCCCTCAAAGGATTTCACGGTCACATGGTCCCGGGTCAACAGTCGGTATTCGGTCTGGTCTTCCCCCAGCGGGAACATTTCCTGGTATTTGAAATCAACCATCGTATGGAATTCTCCTTTTCATTATCGACGTTATCGAGCTTGAAAAAAGGGGGACTAATTGCAAGTAGTTGCAAGGGCTGTTCCAAAAAGTGTTGAAAACACTTTCAAAAAGCCGGGCTACCGCTGAATCGTGACCGAATTGATCGTAACCGGTTTCACCGGCTTGTCGTTGGGCCCGGTTTTGACCGAACCGATCTCTTCGACCACGTCCATGCCCCGGGTCACCTTGCCGAAGACCGTATGGCGGTTGTTCAAATGGGGGGTGGGGCCGAGGGTGATGAAAAATTGACTGCCGTTGGTGCCGGGCCCGGCATTGGCCATGGAAAGAACGCCCGCACTGTCATGCTTCAGATCCTTGTGGAATTCATCCTTGAACTGATACCCGGGTCCGCCGGTGCCGGTGCCGAAGGGACACCCCCCTTGAATCATGAAGTCTTCGATGACCCGGTGAAAGGTAAGCCCGTCATAGAATTTCTTGCCTCGGGGGGTATCCTGGCGGCCTTCGGCCAGGTTCACGAAATTCCATACCGTTTCGGGGCATTCCTTGGCGTACAGTTCGATTTCGAAATTTCCCATATTGGTGTCGAAGACCGCCGTCAGACGATCCACGTTCTCTTTATAGTCGCTCTTTTCTCCAATCACAATCCGCCTCCTGGTCAGGATAAATAATGTATTGCAATGATAAAACTCCAAATCAGAAATTATAACTGAGCGTTCGGTCGGTGTCAATGACAAAAGACCTGGAAGAAAAACGGCGAAAAACCGCCGTTCGGGAATGGAGATCGGCCGGGAAAAGAAAATGAAACTGTTGTTCAGGAAAAAAACTCGTCTATGGACATCTCCCCGCGAATACCGAAGCGGGTCAGGGCGAAATCGAATCGAACCGGATCTTCCGGGACCCACCGGGCAAAGGCGGCGGTGATCTCCAGAGCGGTCTTGAGATCGGCGGCCTTGCGGGAGGTCAACCCGAGAAAGGTGCAGACCCGGTGCATATGCACATCCAGCGGCACGATCAGTTTCGAGGGGTCCATATTCTCCCATCCCCCGGGGTCCACCGCATCCTTCCGGACCATCCACCGCAGGAAAAGATGCATCCGCTTGCAGGCGCTGCCCCGTTCGGGCCGGGGAACCAGATGACCCGGATCACCTGTCCGCACCAGTTTTTCGCAGAAACGGGTCAAGGCCGGCAATACGGTGGCGTCGGAAGAATCGCATCCTTGCAGAAAGCAGGCATGCAAAGAGCCCTGCTCCCGAATGATATTCCGGGCCCCGGTCAGCATCGCCGACAGGTGTTCTCCGGTGGCGAACCGGTGTTTGAATTCAGAAAAATCCCTGCGAAGGGAGGCCGAAGAAGCGGTCGCCACATAATCGGCGGGTGAGGGCCCCATCATCTCCAAAACAGCGCCGACACTCCGCTTGATCATGGCGACCCGGCCGTAGGCCAGTGCGGAAGCCGTCAACCCGACGATTTCGCGGTCGCGAATAGAAGGGTAGTTGTACAGGAACTCCAGGGGATCGGGCCTCACATATTCCCGCCGGTTGAACTGGTGATAGGCGGATGCCAATTTGGTTTCGATGTTCGGTACTTTTCGGTTCATTTCAACCCAACTGCAACGACTGTCCGCATAGGAAAACATGGCGAAGCGATCAAGAAAATCATTCAATGGATCGTCTATTCTGTAATAGGGATCAATAGACAAACATTAGGCCAAACCAGGCGTTTATGCAACCACCACTTCCGGCCGTTTCTCTTTATCTCTTAAATAGGGTGAAGAATTTCCGATAGCGAAAGACGATTCCATTTTGAAAAATCCGATCTTGTTTTACGAAAAGGGACGCTGAAATGGCCATTCCCTTGACTCCGGGTGATAGCGGTTGACGGAAGCAGCCCCATACCCTATACTTCAGGATATCTAACCATTTCATAATATGAAACATTCGGGATACGCGCATGAGCGACAACACACCGGACATTTTCGACGTTTGTATACTGGGCTGCGGACCGGCCGGATTCGCGGCGGCCATGCGGGCGCTGGATATGGGCAGGCATGTCTGCGTCATCGAAGGCAGCGAAATCGGCGGCACCGGCGTCATGTGGGGAGCCTTGGCCTCCAAGACCATGTGGGAACTCTCGAAAGATTTCGCGGTAGCGGCCAAAAAGGATCGGGGGTACTGGGCCGCCAATCTGACGGTGGACTACTCAGGGATCCGCGATGTGGTGGTCCAGGCGGTCAAGGAGAAGCAGTACCAGATGCTCTCTCAGTTCGAGACCTTCTCGCCGGGCCGATGGAAAGGCCCCGGCTCCATTACTTACCGGCGCGGCTGGGGGCGGTTTTTATCCAAAGACACGGTGGAACTTACCTGCACCGACGGCAAATGCGAACGGATTTCCGCCAAATATTTCCTGATCGCCACCGGTTCCACCCCGAGAAATTTCCCTCACATCAAAGTGGACCAGAACCGGATTCTCAACTCCGACGGCGTTCTGAACCTCAAAGAATTCCCCCGCCGGCTGGTGATCGTGGGCGCCGGCATTATCGGCTGCGAGTACGCCACCATCTTCTCCAATTTCGGCCAGACACTGGTCTACCTGGTCGACCACGCCCAGCGGGTCATTCCTTATGAAGATGAGGACATCAGCGATTTCGTTCAGAAAAACCTGATGCAGCACGGGGTCAAGGTGATCCACTCGGCCATCCTGCGGAATATTCGAAAAAGACCGGACCACCTGGAGGTCATTCTCGATTTCCAGGACGGCCACTCCGAGGTGATCGAGGCGGACGCCGCCCTGATCTCCATCGGCCGGACGGTCAACCTGTCGATCCTCAACCTGGAAGCGATGGGAATCGAAATTAAAACGCCGGGGTACCTCAAGACCGACGAAAACTGCTGCGTCAAAGACAACATCTATGCGGCCGGGGATGTCACCCACCACCCGGCCCTGGTCAACATCGCCGAGCTGGAAGGACGATACGCGGTCAAGCATATGTTCGAGGCCACCCGCTGGCCCCTCAATTATTCGAATATGTCCACGGTCATGTTCTTCTACCCGGCGGTGGCCGCGGTGGGGCTCAATGAAAAAGCATGCCAGAAGCGGAAAATTCCCTATCGGGTCGCCTACTACGCCAACATGCTGGTCAACCGCGCCATTGCCATGCGGTCCAACCACGGCTTTTATAAGATCATCGTCACCGATGATGAAGAACAGAAAATCTTAGGCATGCGGACCGCCGGCCCCCAGGCGTCCTCCACCATCATGACCATCACCCACATCATGGACCAGGACCGGGGGCTCAAGGATGTGCTCAAATCGGTCTACCCGCATCCGACCATCACCGAGGGCATCCTGGAGTGTCTGCGGCTGCTGCTGGACAAATCGGTCTTCAAGCCCCACGCCTTTCCGGAATACCTGAAGATCCGGCGCTGGCACCCGGATAAAGGCTACCACGATTAGCCGGGCAGGAACGGAAATGAAAAGGATCTGGATCATCGGAGGAGGCCGTTTCGGCGCTTTGGCCCTGAAACGCCTCTCCGGAATCATGACTGGCGCCCGGTTCACCATCGTGGACCCGGCTGGCGACGGTCTGGAATCCATGGGGGGTTCGGGACCGGAACTGATCGCAACAGACGGGGTGAGGTTCCTCACCGAACACCTTGACCCCGAATCCGGCCCGGACTGGATCATACCGGCCCTGCCGGTCCATCTGGCCGCCGAATGGTGCCTGGCGAAACTGGGCCCCGAACGGGCGCAACGGATCGAGATCCCCTCCGAAATCCTCTCCGTCCTCCCGAATCCCATGCGCGGGGAGGGCGGAGATGCCTATGTCAGCCATGCGAACTTCATCTGCCCCGACGATTGTCCGGAACCGGCTCAGATATGCACCGCCACCGGAGAACCCAGAAAACCGAACCTCTTCGATGTGCTGCGGGATACCCCGTTCCCTGAATTTCATTCCCGGGTCATCCGCAGCAGACAGCTCGGCCCGGGGGTCGGCGGATATCGCCCCCGGCAGCTCTTCCACCTTCTGAATCTGCTCGAAAAAGCCAAAGGCAACCATCTGGTATCCACCGCCTGCCGATGCCACGGGGTACTCACAGGGATCGCCCGCCCGTGAGGACGGGCCTTTGGTTTCCATCGGGAGGGCGGCTCACAATGATAATTGGAGAGCTGATGGCTTACAGTGTGTGCCGCTGTTGATGCTGATCACAGCAGGTCTTCCCTTCAGGGCATCCCTCCTCACATCCGCATCCGCCTCCTCGGAAGCTTTTCAGGGTGCGTCTGAGAACGTAAAGCACAGCCATGACGACGATGACGACCACAATTATATCTTGAATCATCGAACTATCCTCCTATGAGTGAACCGACCTGATAGACCAGCACCGCCAGCGAAAAGGCCAGCAGGGTATTGAAGGCCATGGAGAAGAGGCCCCATTTCCATGACCCCGCCTCCCGTGCGATGCAGACTACCGAGACAAAACAGGGCGCGTAAAACATGATGAAGACGATGAGGCTGAGCGCCACCAGGGGTGACCATTCAGGAGCGTTGATCAGGGTGTCGGAAAGCGCCTCCCGCTCTTCCGGATCGGTTTCTCCTAACGAATAGGCGGTTCCCAGAGTGGAGACCACCACCTCCTTGGCAGCGAATCCGCCCACCAGGGCGATGTTGATCCGCCAGTTGAACCCGGCCCATTTACTGACGCTTTCCAGGGCTGTGCCGATTCGGCCGGCGATGGAATTGCGCAACCGGGCTTCAGCCCGAGCGGCATCCAGGGCCTGAAGGCGTTCTTTCAGATTGATCGCCGGTTCCGAAAGTGTCGCCAGGTTTTCATTCGCAACGGCTTCGACTGCCCCCGCCGGTGCGGACGCTATAATGGCAGTCTGCTGCGCTTCAAATTTGGCTGTTTCAGAATCCGGCAGGCCGGGAAAAGTCATCATGGCCCACAACAGCACCGAAATTCCCAGAATCACGGTTCCGGCCTTTTTGACATACTGCCAGACCCGTTCAAAGGTATGGATGGCCAGCCCCTTGAAAGTCGGCAGCCGGTAAGGGGGCAGTTCCATAACGAATGGCGTGGCCTCTCCTTTGAGAAGGGTCATCCGCAGCAATTTTGCCACCAATAGGGCCCCGGCCCAGGAGAGCAGCGTAAATCCGAACATCAACCACGCCTCGTTATGGGCGAAAAACGCCCCGATAAGCAAGGCCAGCACCGGCAGTTTGGCGCCGCAATTCATAAAGGGAACCGTCAAAAGCGTGGCCAGCCGCTCCCGGGGGGATTTGAGGGTCCGGGCCGCCATCACCCCCGGCACGGCGCATCCGCCGGCGATGCCGCCGGAGATGATGAAGGGCATTACCGACGCCCCGTGAAGGCCGAAGGTGGAAAACACCCGGTCGAGCATAAAGGCCACCCGAGCCAGGTACCCGGAGTCCTCCAGAATGGCGATTCCAAGGAACATAAACAGGATCAGAGGCACGAACCCCAGGACTCCGCCGACCCCTTCGATAATTCCTGACACCAGCAGGGACTTGAGAGTTCCGTCGGGCATCGCCGCATCGGTCCACCCGGCCAGCCATCCGAACAGGCTTTCAAACCAACCCACCGGCACTTCGCTGTAAGTGAATGTGAACTGGTAAAGCCCCAGCATCACCGCCAGCATGATGATGGGCCCGAAGAACCGGTTGAGAAGCACCTGGTCGATTCTGTCAGTGAAGTAGAGGCGGTCCTGAGCGTGGGTGTGGGTGACCACGCCCTGCTTCAGAATGGAATGGATATAGCCGTAGCGCCCGTCGGCGATCATGGCTTCAGGATAGGTGTCCAGGGTCGTTTTCAAATGATCGGCCACCTGCCGGACCCGCGCTTTCAGCCGATCGGACAGGGCCGGGTCCGCCGCATGTCCCCGTTCCAGAATCTGCAGGTCGTTTTCCATGTATTTGACGGCGATCCAGCGGGCCGGATAGGTGTCGGTGAGAAAATCGGCCGCGGCGATATCGGCTTCCATTTCAGTCAGAGCGACCTCCAGGTCCTCGCCGTAAGAGATTCGAAGCGGTTCATGGGAAATAGCGTTTTCGGTCATTTCCGCGGCCACCGCCATCAGGTCGGTTTTTCCCATTCCGGTGCGCGCCACGGTAGCCACTACCGGCACTCTAAGCAGTTCGGACAGCTTCCTGGTATCGATAATCAATCCCCGCTTTTCCGCTACATCGATCATATTCAAGGCGATACAGATCGGCAGGCCGAGCTCCAGAAGCTGGAGAGAGAGATAGAGGTTTCGTTCCAGATTGGCGGCATCGACGATGTTGACCACGGTGGCGGTCCCGCCGTTGACCAGAAAATCCCGGGCCACGATTTCTTCCCGGGAATAGGCCGTCAAAGAATAGGTGCCGGGAAGATCGACTATATGAAAAGAATGTCCGTTGAATGCGTGGATGCCTTCGCGTCGCTCCACGGTGATGCCGGGGTAATTGCCCACATGCTGACGCGCGCCGGTCAGTTCGTTGAACAGGGTTGTCTTTCCGGAATTCGGGTTGCCCGCCAGTGCCAGAGTCGCTTCCATCTTATGCCACCTCCACTTCGATATAATCCGCCTCCCGGTTCCGGAGGGTCAGGGTAAATCCACGGGTTCGCAGGGCCACGGGATCGTACAGGGGGGCCCGCCCCTTAATTTTGATGTCGGTTCCCGGCACCAGGCCCATGTCCCGGATCCGCCGGCCCAGTTCACCACCCGCTTTCACGGCGGCGATGGTTCCGCTCTGGTTATCTTTCATCTGTCGCATGTTGATGCGCGGCATGTGTACTTCTCCTTTCGGCAAAAGGTGTTTTTATTCACTGATTGTGTTTGGTATACCAAACTTTTGATGAAGTCAACAAAAAAGTGAGGAATGAGATATTTAGTTTAATTTGACAGTTAATGTCAGGATAGGTACTATAGGCGGAATAGTTGAAAATACAAAAGAAGGAGGTGCGCCATGAGCGCAAGGGAAACCGCGCTGTCCGAAAGCCAGGAAGACTACCTGGAAGCGATTCTGGCGCTGGAAAAAGAAAACAAGGTCGCCCGGGTCAAGGACATCGCCGAACGGTTGGGGGTGCTTCGAGGCTCCGTATCCGGGGCGTTAAAGACCTTGGGAGAGAAAGGGCTTATCCACTACGAACCCTACAGCTTCATCACCCTCACGCCCCAAGGCAAAAAACTGGCCGACGAGGTTACCCGACGTCATTCGGTGATTCGGGATTTTCTGGAAGGGGTGCTGCTGCTGAATCCGGAACAGGCCGAGTCCAACGCCTGCCGCATGGAGCACGCCGTAGACAAGGCGGTGGTGGACCGGATGGTGAAATTTATTGAATATATCCACGAGTGCCCCAGGACGGGTCCGGACTGGATCGAGGCATTCATCAATTTTTACGCCCGGCAAAAACCGGAGCTGGCTCAGTGCCGAGCGTGCGTGGAAAGATGTATGGCTCGCCTTCGGGAGAGAATATAAAAAACCAATTGTCCTGGATGCATAACTCGGATCCGGAACGAAAGATTCCGAAAACCGGCGCTGCCCCTCATGCCTGCTTTTCTTTTTGTTCCGCCGTCTCCGCCAGCGGCGGCGGTTCTTCTCCCCTCAGCTTCTCGCCTGCGACATCTTCCATTCCCACCGGCTCGATCCATCCCTGCTCCGCGGCATGCCGCGCCATCTCCATGGTGTCTTCCTCCAGCACCAGCATGCTGCCGTCGGCCTCGATCTGCTCGGCCAACCGTGCGATGGCCCGGTCCCGCAGTATCGACCCGTCCACCCGCCGAATGTAGACGCATTTGACCCGTCCGGGATGGGTTCGGACCACTTCGGTATAGATTTCCGGGTCTTTCTGACCGCTGTCGCCGATCAGAATAAAGGGCAACCGGCGATACGCCTCGAGCATGTTCGAAATAAGCTGAAATTTATGGCCTCGGACGGAGGCGGGCTTCAACCCCTCCCGGGAGAATCCCCAGTCGCGCAAATAGATCACCGGGCCGATCGGAATGCCGTGAAGGTTGAAAAAATCGGAGAGTACGTCATACAGGTTCCAGGGACCCCGGGATACGTAGAGGATCGGATTCAACGGCTCCCCGTCTCTGCCCTCATGGAGGGCCCGATAAAAGGCGGCCAATCCGGGAAAAGGCAGACGGGTTCGGGCGTTTTTCAGAAACAGCGACTGCATCATGCGGAAAAAATTGGTGGCTTCCGTGGGCACCACCGTATCATCGATATCGCTGATGACCGCGTGGCGGGCGTTCATGGGTGGAACCAGCACCTGGGCGGGAAACCGCCGCCCCTTGTCCAGAAAACGGGAGGAGCGCAGTTCCAGGAAGCCGTTTTGCCAATACCGGCCGGTCGGGGGCTCCTTGGGGGCGAAACGGAATTCGAAAAACCCCTGTTCGTCGGTGCGGGTCTCGACCCGCCGCCCGCCTATGCTGCAAGCCACCTTGGTGCCGGGAATCGGCATTCGGGTGAGGCGTATGTACATGTTCCAGAGATTTTTCCGGAAGGAGTCGGTTTCCGAAATAGGCCGAATCGGTTTATGCTCCACCACCCGGCCCTTGACGGTGTAAATGGAATCCGACCCATATCCTTTGAAGGGAAGGATATCCACCCGGTTCAACAGCCCGGAAGCGGCCTTGATATGGTACCGCACCCACAGCACCATTCGGCTGATCAGCGTGAGTCCTCTGGCTAAAAATTTCATGAATTTTTCTCTCCTGATATATTCTTCCGCATAAGATTCGAGGGCTGACGCCGTCCGGATGGATTTTAATTATAATGGACGGCGATGTGGTTGATGCTGTGCTCCGCTTCCACTTGTACTTTCCAGAAATTCTCACTGTCTCCCATTCCCACCTTGTAAAGGTAATAGAGAATACTGAGGCAGGTTCGGGCATGAAACAGCGTCACCTGATCCCCGAAATCATCATCCAATTCATCGGCGGCCTCCATATAGGCCTTCAGAAAAATATCCTCGGGTACCTTTTGAAGAATGTGCGGCTCCGAAAAGAACTGGTTGCGATACTGAGCGATGAAGGTGCCCACGTCAAAAGCCCGGGGCAGCTGAAAGGAGCTGTCAAAATCGATTACCGCCGCAAACAGCGAATCCGAATCTTGGAGGTCGTCCTGGCCGATGAAGATGTTTTTGGGATGAAAATCGCCGTGGCCCTGCATCACCCGCTCGGGCCTATCCTGATAGAGAATACGCTCTGTGTTCAGCACCGCTTCCAGAATTTCGCGAATGCGGTCCCGGTTCTTGTGGTCATTACGATAAATATCTTTGATATACCAATTGAGCCGTTGAGGCTCGATTTCCAGAAACTCTTCGGCCGGGGTCAAAGCGAGCTTCAGGTTATGATAAGCGGCCAGCCATCGGCCGGCCAATTGCAGGTATTTCCGAGCGGTTTTCGGTTCCGCCTTGCAAATCCGGTCGAAAAGAATTTCTCCCTTTACCGATTGCTCAATCAAAACCCGGTTTTCCGGATCTTCATCCAGCGGTTTGGGCACTCGAAATTCCCCCGCATCGAACCCGTGGTCGATCAGGGTGTTCAGGATGTGAAAAGTCCGCTTGGCGTCCCGCCACTCCTCATGGGTTTCATAGTTCTTAACGATCAACTCTTCCCGGCCGCCGTTTCCGGTATTGGGGCCGATCCGGAGTTCGCGCACCCGGGTATGGCTGGTGCCCAGCCTCGGAATCTCACGGAAATAAGGGCGGCACCGGCCGGCCCGAATCTCTTCGGCCAGAGCGGTTATGTCGGTCACCGGATGATCGAACAGGGTCGGGTAAGTGCCGGCGTAGCTGAGGGCATGGGCATCGGTGCCGCCGATGGCGGTGAACTTATGCCGGTGCCAGTCTTCCAGGGCCCGGTTGCTTTCCGAAATGGACTGGTTGGAACTGAAGATCTCCACCGCATCGATCATGGGATGAAGGAGTTTTTCCGCATCGGGCGTATGCCCGTGGCGGTAGGGATGGGCCCAGACAATGGCCGCTTCGGGGAATGAGTTGCGAATTTCGGCCAGCGGGGTGTGTTTGGGCAGAGTCCGGTCGGCGCCGAAAACCAGCACATCGCCGAAATCCTTGGTGGTGGTTTCCTGGCCTGAGAGCACCAGAAAGAATTCCTGAACCCCCGCCTTCTCGCGAATCTCTTCAAGCGCGTCATCGGACCAGAGGTGGTGGTGGTCCGTCAGGACGATTCCCTGAAGCCCTAATTCAAAAACCCGTCGAACCAGATCAACAGCGGTTACATGGCTGCATCGTGAGTATTCCGAAGAGTGGCAGTGCATCTCAATGATCATACAAGCGTTTCTCCACAAGGGTATCCGTTCAGATGGCGATTCAAAACAAAGGTAAGGTTTATTAGTCGGAATTTCAATACTGTAATTCCCTCCCTTGGCAGAACATCGTATGATGTCTATATTATGGAGATAAGTATGAATTGATCGGTACCGAAATAAATACCCGATCCCGTTTATTCCCGGATTCGGTGAAGTGCTGTTTGGTTGGAATAGTCAAATAGAAAGGATTCCTCTTGTCGTCGCTCTCCGTTCCCGACCGGCTGAGCCGCATATATCAGAAAGTGATCGCTTTCTGGCCGACCTGGCCTCTAGCGGGATTTCTTCTCCTCAGCGGCCTGTCCAACATTATCAGCGGTTATCGGTACGAGATTCCGACGGAGCAGGCCAAGGATATTTCGGAAATCGCACGCTCCTGGGCGATTCTCGGCAGCAATACCCAGATTATTATGGGATCCCTGCTGATGCTGACCGGCCTCGGTCTACTGAGGCGATATCGCACGGCTTGGTCCTTTGCGGTATTGAGCCTGATGATCACTATCGGCCTCAATATCAGTCTGGAACGCTGGGGGGTCAGTCTTATCTTCCCCGGCCTGGTGCTGATCGGCCTGTTTGTTTTTCAGAAAAACTTTACCCGCCAAACCGTTCTGTCCAATTACCTGATCTCCATGACCAGCATTGTGGCCGTACTCTCCTACGGCTCGTTCGGGGCCTACCGGTTGGGCAAGGGCTTTGATCCGGCTATTTCCGACCTGGTATCCGGATTGTATTTTACCATCATCACCCTCTCCACGGTCGGCTACGGAGACATCACCCCCACCTCCATGGAAAGCCGTTTATTTGTGATTTCCCTGGTTATTGTGGGGTTGAGCATCTTCGCCACAGTCATTATGTCAACCATAGGGCCGGCGATCTCAGGGGAACTGGCCCGCATCCTGAACCCTGCGGTGAGGCACATGAAACTCAAAAACCACGTCATTCTCGTCGGCAAGGGGTTGATCGCTCAAAATACGGCCCAAGAACTGGCGGATAGAAATATTCCCTTCACGCAAGTGATCGATCACGACGGGGAACCCTTTTTAGAGGAGCACCCGGTGGTCCACGGCGACGGCAATGACCCGGATGTTCTGAAGGAAGCCGGTATCGAAAAAGCCCGCATGGTCATCGCCGCCATGGAAGACGACGGTAAGAACGCCTTTATTTCACTGGTGGCAAAGGACCTGAATGAAGAGATTCAGGTGTTGGCGGTGGCCAGCGCCGCCGGCCGAATGCACCTGCTGAAACTGGCCCGGGCCGATATGGTCTTCGCGCCGGCGGCCGTGGGCAGCCGACTGCTGGCCAATCTGGTGGAGGGGAATGAAATTTCCAATCAATTTCAGGATCTTCTGGCCGGGAATCCGGAAAATTCCTGAAATACTTTTTCTTATTCCCCGGCCCCGGCGCCGAACAAAGGGAAGTTTGACGTTGCTTTCGAAGATTGAGCATGGTGTATTTCGCTCGACCCAACCGGCATGAAAGCACTCGACCACCTAATATAGAGGGTGCTTGAGCAGACACCCTGAAAAATGGCCTGTTTTCTGGAGGGCACATGGAATTTACCGATCAAAACTTCCCCGCGGTCTCAAAGGCGGGCGACATCATCAGCAAGGCCCGCCATCTGAATCTGGATACACGGATTCTGTACGAGGCGGTCATCGATCTTGCCTCTGAGGGGTTGGTCACCGCCGGTTGTATTAACTTGGCGGCGGGTATCCTGCTGGATGACCTGGGTTTGCCGAACTATTTTTTTGAAAATATCCGGAAGAATTCTCTGAAGCACATTCTGGCTTCCATCGCCTCCGGCATGCGGGTCAAAAACAATAGACCCTTCCTGCACGGGCTCGTGGCGGACATCGATTTTAATGCGGAACATGTAAACGATGTTCAACGGGTCAGAATCGCCACCGAAGAGACGCGGGACAAAATGGAAACGATCCTCGCCGGGTTGATGTCGGGGCACCGGCGCGAATATTATTACAACCCCGACAGCCGGTATTATACCTATGTCATTCGACCCGAAACCGTTCGGGATTATACGGAAAAAGAGTTTGAAACCTCCAGGTTTTTATTCAATCTGGCCGGAGATTACAAGACCACTCCGGAGCCCACCCGCCGGCGGTATGAAAATTTTCTGAAGGTCTCTGAAAAGTCGGTCACCCCCCTGATCGAATCCTTTATCCTGCCGGATACCGGAGAGACCCGTCTCATGTTCAACAGCGATTTTCCGGTTCCGCAACTACCGGTGTTCAGAAAGCTGTTCGAAGACCACGGTCTGATCCTGAAACGGGCTTACTGGGAACCGTACCGGGGAAAAACGGCCGTCCCCTCCTCCATTTGCGCCCTCTATGCCAATGAAGAACTGTCCGTGAAAAGAGAATCCCTCCTGGTCCGGGATCTGGGGGACTATCTTGCTTTCCGCATAGGGGATATTACCGAACTCTATGTTCAGGGGAAACTGAGCTTCAAAGAGATGCTGTTTGCCGGCAATGCCGTAGATTTTGTCCATATGTTCATTTTCAAGGAGACTGAAAATGCAACGGACAGGGAGATCATGAACAGCCTGACCGGGGATGATTTCATGGATGCGTTCGCGGCCAGAGTCCACACCTCCAACAAATCCATTTACGTCCGTGAGTTCATCATGGAAACCGTCAAAAAGCATCCGGATTTAATCCGATATCTGTTCGACCTGTTCGACAGCCGGTTCAATCCTTTCGCCGCCAATCGGATCGGATTGGAAACCATCGGGGAAAAAGAGAAGGCGTTTGACAGACTCATCTCCGGCCGGTTCATGGACAATAAAATCGGGTATGAAATTTTCAGGTTTATGTTCAGAATGGTCTCCTGTACCCTCAAAACCAATTTTTACAAACCGGAAAAACGCTCCTTTTCCTTCCGTTTCGACCACAAGGTCCTGGATCCTCTGGTATTCAACCGCTTTGTATACGGCATCTTTTATATAAACGGTCACTATGCCTGCGGTACCCACATGCGGGCCGGAGACATCGCCAGAGGAGGGCTGAGACTTATTCGCGTCACCCCCGCCAACCATGCGGCGGAGCTCGACAAGGCCGTCCTGCTCAATTACGCCCTGGGCCCCAGAGCCCAACGATTGAAACACAAGGATATCTGCGAAAGCGGCTCCAAAGGGGTGATCGTGCCCCATGCCGATTATACCGGGAAATACGGCCCGGATGCCCTTTTTGATTATACGGAAGGGATCATGGATCTCATGCTGGGTTCTGAACAGATCGTTGATTACCACGGAAAGCCCGAAATGATATTCCTCGGCCCCGACGAAGGCACCGCCGCTTTGATGGATTCGGTCGCCTACCGCGCGAAAGAAAGAGGCTATAAGTACTGGCGCACGATCACCACGGGAAAAAGCTTCGGTATTCCCCATGACACCTACGGCATGTTCGAAAACGGGGATATTTTCGGCCTCTTTGACCGGGGCGCCTCGGGGACCGAGCTTCAGATCAACGGGGAATCCGTGGTCGTTACCACCGATATGGAAAGGCTGTATGAGGTAACCGGCACCCGCATTGAAAAAAGCGGAATGACCACCACGGGGGTCATGGGATCCTTCAGGACCCTGATTTCCCATTACCATGCCGAAGAAGAAGCTCTCAATCTGATGATGACCGGCGGCCCGGACGGCGATCTCGGGGCCAACCAAATCCAATGCTATAAAGGGAAGATATGCCTGATCATCGACGGCGGGTCGGTCCTCTTTGACCCTGACGGCCTGGATAAAAGGGAGTTGATGAAAATCGCATTCATGCGCCACACCGCCCCGAGAGCCAATTCCCTGGCATTTCCGATGGAGAAGCTGAGTGAAGAGGGGTTTATGGCGCCGCTGACGGCCAAGGAACTCACGCTGCCGGATGGCACTTTCGTGGAAAACGCCGCCGTTTTCCACCGCAATTTTCTGACGGACCCGGTCAGCCGCAAATACATCCGCCGCGCCGATATTCAAGCCTTCATCCCCTGCGGCGGCTTCAAAGACACGATCAACCATACCAATGTGCAAGCCTTCCTCGACAATTTTCAAGAATTGAAATTCATCGTTGAAGGGGCCAATGTATTCTTCGATGACGCATCCAGACGCCATATTGCAAAAAGTACCAACATCAAACAGATCAAGGATTCAAGCGCGAACAAGGGCGGCGTTTTCAGCAGTTCCATCGCCGAGGTGCTGACGGCCTTTCTTCTGGAAGAAGATTATGAAGAAAAACTCCAGAAAGATACCATCTTCAAATGGGCCCTGATTAAAGATATCATCGTGTTGATAGATCAATACGCCGCCGCGGAAACCGCCATGCTGATTCGAATCCATGAAGCATCTTCCACACCCCTGTTCGAACTGTCTGAAAAAACGAGCGAGCAGATCTTCGCCTTCCAGTCGGTTTGTGAAGAGAAACTGACAGACCTTCTTGCGGATGCATCCACAGTATGGAAGATTCTGGAAAACTATATCCCCCGAATACTGATTCAGAAACTGGGGAAAGAGACCATCATGGGAATTCTGAATTCGGAAGAGCTCAGCGCCTATCGTAACGCCATCATCACCAAGAAATTGGCCTCCATGGCCTTTTATAAATTCGGACCGGATTGGAACGGGTTTATGGAAAAAGCAGGGAAAGATTTCGCTTCAGCCATCGACCTGATTTTGCAATAGGGTTCAAAGGCGGCAAACCCCTTTCGCCCTGATTTTGATCTGCATGGGCGCTCATGAACCGCCGGCCGTAAACCTTGCGATGGAGTCGACGATCTCGCCCCAAAGCATTGGAAAAGCAGGGCCGTGGCCCAGCCCCGCGATCACCCGCAATCGGGCCCCGGGAATGGCCTCGGCCGTGTCCTGTCCATGCGCCGGGGGTATTACCGTATCGCAGTCCCCATGAATCACCAGGGTCGGCGTCCGCACCTTTTTGAGCGCTTTCCGGCGGCCTTCGGCGGCAAGAATGGCGGCCATCTGGCGGAAAAATCCTTCGGGATAGAGGCCGCGGTCAAAGGCCCGGCCGGCCAGTTCGCGCTGCAGGGCTTCATCGTAAAAGCCGGACCCATCCGCAAAGGCCCGGCAGATGTTCGCGATATATGTCTGGTATTCGGCCCGGGTGTTCGGGGGCGAGGACATCATGGCCTCTCTGGCCGCCGGGGTGGACTCCGGCAGGTCGTTTTCGCTGGTGGTGGAGAGCATGGAAATCAGGCCCGAAAGCCGATCCGGGTGTTCCAGGGCCAGAATCTGCCCGATCATGCCGCCCATGGACATGCCGCAGATATGGGCTCGCTCGATCTTTAACGCATCCATCAGGCCGAGGGTATCTTCGGCCATATCCGACAAGGTATACGGCACATGGATATCGCGGCCTTTTTGAGCATCCGACATCAATTTTTCCAGGTCCGGAATTCCCAGGTGTTCCATTTTGGCGGAGCGGCCGTTGTCCCGGTTGTCGAATCGGATCACGTAGTGCCCGGCTTCGGCCAGCATCCGGCAGAAGGTATCCGGCCAGGAGATCATCTGGGTGGCCAGGCCGATGATCAGCACCAGGGGACGGTCTTCGGAATCGCCGAAAGTATCATAACACAGCGCTACTCCATGGGGTGTCGCGATCATCTTTTCTTCCGATTTTTTCACTGCCATTTCCGGTTTCTCCTATCTTTGAACCTTTTCAAACATTAGCTTTAAACATTAGCATGTTTTCTCGCGTATCGCTTCACGATCCAGACCACTCCGATTCCCAGCAGAAGGACCGTTGCCAGAATGGTGATATTTTTGGCGGATGGGTCCATAATCGCCGTTTCCAGCTGTTCACCGAATACCGCCAGGGTCAATGTTCCCGGAAGATGGGCGATGAAGGTGCCGATAATGAAATCGCGAAAACGAAGATCAATGGTTCCCGCCGCGGTGTTCACGACCGCATAGGGAGCCATGGGCAGCATTCGAACAGCCACTACCGCGCCGATTCCCCCTTTCCGCAGAAATTGCCGCACCTTCTCGAATCTTTCCCCTCGAATGAAATCGAGCTTACCGGTCCCGAATCGATAGCCGAGAAAAAAAAAGACGGAAGCGGCCGTAAGACTGCCGCCTACGGCGCAGGCCCATCCGAGCAGTCCGCCCAAGGTCAGAATGACGGCCCCGTTCAATACCATGTTGGGGAACATGAGTGAATTGGCCGCCAGATAGGCCGGAATGACGGCCAACGGGGTCCACCACTGTGCCCGGACCATGGAGATAAGCGATTTCAGCGTCTCCGGGTCGGTGTATTGCTGAAGCGGGGTAAAGCGCCACATGGACGCAAGCGTTGCGACGATCAAAACCATCACAGCGATCGGGATCAATATCGGATTCCGCTGTTTGATCTTATGCAAAAATGAAAATAAACCCATGATTTAATTCTTGTCGCTCTAATTAGATCTTCTTGTCACCGAAAGCGTTTACACGAATTAACCGATCAGCACCAGTCCGGCCACCCAGGTCATCTTTGAATCGGCTTCCGGATCGGCCTTTTCTCCGGACCATCCGGCGGTCCGCATCAGTTCCCCCACGTCAATGCCGAAGCCGGACATGGAGGGCCGGGCCGACTGGGGATGCCGGCACCCGCCTTTTCCGGAGATCACCCTGCAATCGGCTTCCTCGAAGCAAAAAAGTGGTTTGCAGGAGCCTCCCGCAAAGCCTCGGGATCTTTTATACCCCATACGGACCGCCGCTTGTTCGACGGCCGCGACTGCCTCATGGAGCAACTTCATGAGCCCCCGGCGTTCATCGGAGAACAGCACCCCGGCCGGCACATCGATTTTGATGGCCAGGGCCTCGGTAAATTCGGTCTGCAACTTTCTGAATCCGGCCGGGCCCGACACATGGGGCGGGCATCCGGCCGCCAGACCATACTGGTCGCATTGCGAGTCCCTGCAAAAACGGGCCAGTTCATCCCTGACCCGAATGTCCTTGGCGGAGATCCGCCGGGCCTCCCCGGCGCCGGAACGGCAGGCCAGCTGAATCAGGGCCTGCACATGGTATTCGAGAATTTCTTTTGGTATCATTTCAACGTGTCGGCGAGGTATTCCTTGAACCGATTCCAGGATTTGCGATCCGCGTCTTCGCGATACCGGTCCGAATCGAAAACCGTAAAGGCATGGGGCGCGCCGCCGTAGGTGATCATCTCATGGGGAACCCCGGCCTCTTCCAAGGCGACCGCCAGGGCGGCGAAGTCGTTCATGGTGATGGCCTGATCCGCCGTGCCGTGAAACACCAACAGGTTCCCTTTGGCGGCGGTGTAATCCTGCCCTTCCGGGGTTCCCAATCCGCCGTGAAAGGTGACGAATCCTTTCAGGTCCGCCCCCGACCGGGCCAGCTCCAGTACGGCGGCCCCGCCGAAGCAGTACCCCATGGCCACCGCATTCTTCACGTTCGCCCCCTTGGATTCGGCGGTATCCAGGGCCGCCTGCATCAGGGACCGCATTTTCTTTCGGTCTTTATACAATTCACCGGTGTGCTGACGTTTGTCTTTGACCTCGGTCGGTCGAACCCCGGCGCCGAAAAGATCGGCGGCAAAGACCGCATATCCCAGATCCGCCAGCATTTCAGCCCGTTTTTTCTCGTAATCGGTCAATCCGTCCCAGTCGTGAATCAGCAGGATCAGAGGCGCATCGGAAGAAGGGCTCACAAAATAACCCTCATAGGGGTCTCCGTTCACCTCATAGGTGACGGCGCTTCCCGCAGCAAATACAGTGGATGACAGCATCAGAACCAGAAAAAATGTGGGGATGTGTTTCATGGCAGTCCTCCTTTGAATGGGTAAAATGCACTGGTCCAACACCATGGGATCAA
>JBKHDE010000015.1:0-38648 GCA_046541495.1 Desulfococcaceae bacterium | reverse complement strand
TTGGAAAGAAAATGTTTGTAAATTCGCATTGAAGGAGAACCAAAATGGATCAAGATCGTCTGAATCGGCAGCTGGCCTTCATTCTGGAAATCGACGGATTAAAGGATGTGGCCCGTCAATCCTATCTGCTGAGCGGAAAGCGGCGGGAAAACACGGCGGAGCACAGCTGGCATCTGGCGGTCATGGCCTCGGTTCTGGCCGAATACGCCGATGCACCGGTGGATACAGGCCGAGTCATTCGCATGGTGCTGATTCATGATATCGTTGAAATCGATGCCGGAGATACCTATTGTTACGATGCGAACGGACATTCAGACAAGGCGGAACGGGAAAATCGCGCCGCCGACCGCATTTTCGGGCTTCTGCCCCGGGACCAGGAGATTCGGATGCGCACACTGTGGGAAGAATTCGAAACCGGGAACAGCCCGGAAGCCAGGTGGGCCCGGTCTCTGGATCGATTCATGCCGCTGCTGCACAATTTTCATACCGGCGGCAAGTCCTGGCGGGAGCACGGCATAACCCGGCCTCAGGTGAGGGGACGGATGCGGCCGCTTCAAGAGGGATCCGAAGCCCTCTGGAAGCTTGCGGAATCCATCATCGATCAGGCGGTGGAACGTGGGTATCTGGCCCCCTGAGGCCCAAACATACATGAGGTGACATCATGAACATAATGAATAAAACGACGACCGATTCGTTTGCGGATATATTGTTTCAAATGGAGTGGGAAAGCGACCATGCCTTTCACCGGGACTGCTACCGGGCCCAGAAGGTGAATCTGTGGCGGGACTGTTTTCCGGAATCCATGTATCGGGAGATCATGGATCGGCCGGTGGGGACCCGAGCCGATCTGATCTTTGAACCCGGCCAGGCCCTTCCGAAATATCTGCCCAAAAAGGTTTTTAACATCAAATCCGTCCAGTTCGACCGGGATTTTCATCCTGAAATGACCATTCACCCGCGGGAAGGACGGTTCTATCCCAAAGGAATTCTCAGAGGGGTGGATCATGTCTTTCGGAACAATATCTCTCCTTTCCGATGCGGGAGAATTCACGACGGGCAAATCGAGGTGGATTTCAATCATCCCATGGCCGGACGGGAGGTTCGCGTCCATGCGGAGATCAACCATATATGGGAAAAATTTTCGGATACCGGGGGAAGCTGCACCGATTGGATGGAAGCCGTGGCCGAAGGGCCGGGAATGCAGGTCCGGTGGCGGGACCGGCCGACCGACTTTTTCTCGGATCAGCCCTTTGTTCGTGAGAATGAAGCCTCCGACAGCCGGTTTTACCGGGAGCCTCGGCTGGTGAACCATATCGATGACACCGCGATCGGGGTGCTTTCCGCACTTTATGGAGAAATTTTGAAGCCTGAAGCGGAGGTGCTGGATCTGATGAGCAGCTGGACCTCCCATCTTCCCGATGATCTTGCCCTAAAGCGGGTGGTCGGGCTCGGGCTCAACGGGCCGGAACTGGCCCATAACCGGCGGCTCTCCGATTATACGGTGCAGGATCTGAATGAACATCCGGTTCTGCCGTATGAAGACCGGCGCTTTGATGCGGTCGTCTGCAGCATGTCCGTGGAATACCTGACCCGGCCTTTCGAGGTGTTTCAAGAGGTCCGACGGGTGCTGAAACCGGGCGGGGTTTTTGCGGTCGCCTTTTCCAACCGGTGGTTTCCGCCCAAGGTAATCCGAATCTGGAAAGAGACCCATGAATTCGAACGGATCGGTCTGGTAATGGAGTATTTCCTGAATACAGGCGGTTTTACCGATCTGAAAACCTATTCCATGAGGGGGTTGGCTCGGCCGGAACAGGACAAGTATTACTGGGAAATTCCCTATTCGGATCCGATCTATGGGGTCTGGGGGCGGAAACAGGGATAAGCCACGATTTTTTGAAACCGCGTCGAGGTTCAAAGACGAAAATTCAATCGAATTGAAAGGAGAGAATTGCATGAATGAAGATCTGAACAGCTATTTCGAGAACAACAAGGGCACCGGCATACTGGCCACGGCGGACGGAGACGGAAAAGTCGATGCGGCGGTCTATGCCAGACCCCATTTTCTGGAGGACGGCACGGTGGCCATGATCATGCGGGATCGGCTCACCCATGCCAACATCCAGTCCAATCCCCATGCCGCCTATCTTTTCATCGAAGCGGGCCCCGGCTATAAAGGAAAGCGTCTTTTTCTGACCAAGGTGCGGGAAGAAGAAGAGAGCGAACTGCTGTACGAACTCAAACGAAAAGACCGTTCGCCCCGGGAGGACGCCAAAAAAGGGGATAAATTCCTGGTGATTTTCAAGGTCGACAAGGTCCTGCCCCTGATCGGGTCGGGGGAGTAGCCCCGATTCATCCGGTTCGGCAATCGGGCGGGGGGATTCCGATGAATCCCCCCGGTTCCCCTTACCGCTCCCCTTCGTAAGGGAACCAGTCCGCGGTGCGGAGCTTTTCAACCTTGATGACCGCGACCTCGTTGGTATGGGTGTTGAAAACCACCTTCCTGCCTTTTTCGCCGCCCACATCCTCCGATACGATGCGAATCCGTTTTCTGGCCAGAAGTTTTCTGGCCACCTGAATGTTTTCCCGGCCGATATTCTTTCCGGAGATCCCGGGATTGTAGGCCCCGCCGATGATCTGGGCTTCCAGGTGTCTCGGCTTGGACCCGTGGTCGGTCATCATCCGGACCAGGGTGAGAGTGGCGACATTGCCGTACCGGGCCGTTGCCAGGTGTTTCTCTTTGGTGAAGGGCAGCTGAAAATGGTTCATGCCCCCGATCCGGCGCTTGCGGTCATAGATGCAGACCGCGACACAGGAGCCGAGTACGCCGGAGATGACGGTCGGTTTGGTGGCCAGAAAAATATACCCGGGTTCAAGGAAATAATTGATCGGGACCGGTTCTTTGGTGTGGGTATTCGCCATAGTTCAAGGTGTCTGATATTTAAAACCGCCTCGGGTCATTCAGGGCGTTGATGATGCTTCGGGAAACCGTCTCCAGGGGGACCACTTCGTCCGCCGCGCCGAGGCGGATCGCCTCTTTCGGCATCCCGAAGACGATGCTGGTAGCCTCGTCCTGGGCCAAGGTATAGGCCTGGTTTCGGCGCATGGCCAGAAGCCCCTTGGCTCCGTCCGCCCCCATTCCGGTCAGCAGCACCCCCACCGCGTTCCGGCCGGCGTGTTTGGCCACGGAATGGAAGAGAACATCGACGCTGGGCCGTTGATAATAGACCGGCACTCCGTCCTTGATCCGGACCAGATAATTGCCGCCGCTTCGTTGAAGCAGCATGTGCCGGTTTCCCGGGGCGATCAGGGCCAGTCCGGGAACCACGTGGTCGTTGTCCCGGGCCTCTCGAATTTCAATGGCGCAGGTTTCGTTGAGCCGTTTGGCAAAGGCGGTGGTGAAGTTTTCGGGCATGTGCTGAACGATCACCATACCCGGGGCGGTGATCGGCATGCCGCGAAGGATGACTTCAATGGCCTTGGTGCCCCCGGTGGAAGCCCCGATGGCGATCACTTTGTGTGTGGTTTTGAATTGAAGGGCCTCGGGCGGGGGTTCCGATTCCGGGGCCGGTTTTCCGGGTTGAGGCTGAATCCGAGCGGAGGCGGCGGCCCGAATGGCATGGACCAGGTTCCGGGAGACATCCAGAGTGGAATAGGCCGACCCCGGTTTGCACAATACCTCCACCGCTCCCAGTTCCAATGCCTTGAGGGCGGTTTCGCTGTTTTTGGGAGTGAGGGAGCTCAAGACCACCACCGGCAGGGGATAATACTTCATCAATTTTATGAGAAAGGAGAGGCCGTCCATGCGGGGCATCTCCAGATCCAGGGTGATGACGTCGGGTTTGAGCTTGACGATTTTATCCCGGGCCACATACGGATCCACCGCGGTTCCCACGATGCGAATGTCTTGGTATTTGGAGAGCGCTTCCGTCAGGATCTTTCGAACCACCGCGGAATCGTCCACAATGAGCACATTGATCATGCGGTTTCCATCCGATCAGAAGGCGTCCGAGGCATCCGCACCGGAATCAGTTTGGAAGACCCGGTCGGGGATGCCGCCGATGCCGTAAAGGCGAAGCTCGCATTTTTCATCTTCCACCAGCAGGGCGGTGTCGCCCAAAAGGGTTTCTTCGGCGGCGGGGGCCGCCCCTGCGGGATCGATGATTTTCGGGGTATCCACATTGAAGATGGCCTGTTTGCCGGCGATTTCGGGCAAAAGGTTGCCGCAGACGACATTGATCAATTCCTTCAAGGCATCAAACCGCTGGTCCGGGGTGGTGGCCTCGTTGTCATCCGTCCCCAGCATGTTTCCGGCCAATTCCGGAAGGAGCCGAGGCGACAGAGACATCACCAGCCGCCCCGAAAAGGGGCCCTCGAAAAAAACCTCGGTCACCACCGGCGGTTCGGCGGCGGATGATTCAATCTCCGGTTCGAACCCCTCTTCGGGAAAGGAAAACATGAACGCGAGTTTTTCGAAAATCTCTTCCGTGACCCGACTTAGAATGTGATCAATCCGTTCCCGCATCGCTGTCCCCCAGGTTCATCATGTCTTTGACCGTATCCCGAATGGTTTCGGGCGTGAACGGTTTGTGAATGAATGCGGCCCCTTTCCGGCGCAGCCGGTCGATTCGGGCGTCGCTGCCCTCGGTGGAGATGATGATGATGGAGATGTCCTTGAGTTCCGGGTTGGCCCGCACCCGGTCGATCATCTCCTCGCCGTTCATGACCGGCATGTTGATATCCACAATGATCAGGTCGATCCAGTGGCCCGACAGAACCTCGAGACCTTCCTGTCCGTTGGCGGCCTGGTACATCTTTCCCAAGGGCAACCCGCTCAGACCCATGGTTTTGGATATCATCGCCCGCATGACGCTGCTGTCGTCCACGACCAGGACATTAATTTCCATGTGATTACCCCTTTATTCCCCCTTGACTTTTTCTCCAAACGCCCGGGACCCGGCCCTTGCGGCGGTTTTCTGAAAACGGACTCGGTTGTTTGACGGCTTTACAATTCCCATTTCACATTGCTGCTGCTGACCATGATGCTGCCGGTGGCCAGTTCAAAATGGATGGTGCGGCTGGCGGTGCCGCCGATATCCTCCGCATCCAGAAGAACATTGTTTTTCCACAGGATTTTTTTGAGGACGATGTAGTTGCGTTCCCCGATCTTGAACATTTCATTGTTGCTCAACGGGCGGCCGCACCCCGCGGCCTTGACCACCATTCGGTCTTTTTTCCCGCCCAGTTCGTAGACCGCCCTGAACAGCCTGGGCACCCCGGTGTCCACGAACATATAGGGTTTCTCAACGGCTTTTTCAGCATTGATTTTGGACAAGGGAAGCATCGCATGCAGGAGCCCCCCCACCCGGGCCACCGGATCATAGATCATCAGTCCCAGGCAGCTGCCAAGGGCGTGGGTGATCAACATGTCTTCCCGGGTTCCGACCTTCATATCCCCCACATATACGATGTGTCTCATGTACCCAACCCACACCTGTTCATTACTTCATTTCCTGTAAACCGCCGGTCGAACGTACCGAAACTTGTGCTGAACCGCGGAGAGCCCTTCCGAGTGGCCCACAAACAGATATCCCCCCGAATCCAGAAGGGCCCAGAACCGGTTGATGAGGCGCTGCTGGGTCTGCCGGTCGAAATAGATCATCACGTTGCGGCAGAAGATCACATCGAAGGGTCCCTTCATGGGCCAGGGGTCCATCAGATTGAGCCAGGCCAGCTGGACCATTCGGCGAACCTCCTCCTTGAGTTGATACTGCCGGCCGCCGGATTGCCGGCGTTTGGTAAAATACTTTTGAAGGAACATGGGGGGAACATCCCGAAGGACCTCTTCCCCGTATACCGCCTGTCTGGCCCGTTCCAGCATCCTCATGGAGATGTCGGTGGCCAGAATTCTGATATCCGGGCAGCTGATCTCCTGAATATGCTCCCGCAACAGAATCGCCAGAGAAAAGGGCTCCTCCCCGGAAGAACAGGCGGCGGTCCAGAACCGCATCCGTCGCCGATTCAGTTTGGGAAGGATGTGATCGCACAGGTAATTAAAGTGTTCGGGTTCCCGGAAAAAATGGGTTTTGTTGGTGGTCATGACATCGACCATGAAACTCAACTCGCCCTGTCCTTCTTCGCTTTCGATGTAGTCCATGTATTCGTCGAAGCCGATCATCTTCAGGGCGCGGAGCCGTTTCATGAGCCGAGCCCGGACCAGGGCCTGTTTGCCGTCTTTGAGATTGATTCCGCAGAGCGAGTAGACGAGCTGTGCGATTTTTCTGAACTGCTTTTCAGACAGTTCGGCAGAGATGAGGTGCATTGAATTCGGCTTTCCCAATATCCAAAGTCTCTAATCGGTATTGGCCAACCGCACCAATCCCCCCACATCCAGTATCAGCCCGACCCGCCCGTCGGGCATAATGGCGCTTCCGGAAATGCCGGTGATGTTGCCCAGGGATTCCCCCAGGGTTTTGATGACGATCTGCTGGCTTCCGATGAGTTCGTCCACCACCAGGCCGGCCTGGTGCCCGTCGTTTTCCACTACCACCGTGATCGCTTTGGGCAGTTCCGATTGGGCCTCCCGGACATCGAAAAGGTCGGCGATTCTAAACAGGGGAATCAGTTTGCCCTGAAGCTTGAGCATTTCCCCCTTGTGAAGCACCGTTGAGATGTCCTTGGGGTTCGGCTGAACCGAGCGGACGATGGAAATGGTGGGAATGACGTATTTTTCGGCGCCCACGCCCACCACCATACCGTCGATAATGGCCAGGGTCAGCGGAAGGCTCATTTTGAACACCGCGCCTCGGCCCGGGGTGGCCTGTATCTCGACCTGGCCCCGAATGGCTTCGATATTGCGTCGGACCACATCCATCCCCACCCCCCGGCCGGAGACATCGGACACGATTTTGGCGGTGGAAAACCCCGGTTCGAAAATCAGGTTGTAAACCTCCCGATCGCTCATGCCGCCGCCGTTTTCGATCAGCCCCCGCTCCCGGGCTTTGGCGAGAATGGCCTCCCGGTCGAGGCCCTTGCCGTCGTCCCGAACCTCCACCACCACGTTTCCGGCCGAATGGAAGGCCGACAGGTGAAGGGTGCCGTAGCGGGGTTTGCCCATCTTTTCCCGAACCTCGGGCAGTTCGATCCCGTGATCCAGGGCATTGCGGACCATATGGACCAGCGGGTCGTTGATGATGTCCACCATGTTGCGGTCGATTTCGGTGTCCTCCCCCTCGGTGATAAAGGAGACGTCTTTCCCCACCTTGCGGGATAAATCCCGGACTAGCCGGGCCATTTTACGGAAGGTGGTTTTGAGGGGAATCATCCGCATGGACATGGACATGTTCTGAAGCTCCCGAACGATTTTGGTGGTGTGGGCCACCTTTTTCTGAAGCTCGTGGTGGGTCCCGCCGGCGACCAGTTCGTCCTGGGCCACCATGGAATGGGACACCACCAGTTCACCGACCATGTCGATGAACCGATCCAGGCGATCGATGGGAACGCGGATGGAGGACTCCACCACCTGCTTGCCGGTCTGAAGCTTGGGCCGGCGGGTCCGGGCTTCGGGTGAAGGCGCCGCCGGTTCGGCGACAGTCGCCTCCGCTTCGGCGGAAGAAGTGTCTTCGGCGGATAAGGGCGGCGGAGAAACCGGTCGGGGCGCCACCGGTTCGGAAACGTCCGAAATACCGGCCGCTTCCGGGGCGGCCAAAAGCCCGATCAGTTCGTCATAGCCCTCGGGCTTGAGAAAGGGGCTGCCGTTGAGGGCGTCCTGCATCAGGCGAAAGAGCTCCTTGAGCATGTCCACCGAACGCAGGGCTAGATCGGGATATCCGCCGGCATACCGGATTTCTCCGTCCCGAACCCGGCTCAGGAGGGATTCGGCGTGATGGGCCAGTTCGGTCATCAGAGCGAGTTCGAAAAAAGCCGATGTGCCCTTGATATTGTGGAAGGCCCGAAACACGGTACTGACCGCTTCGATGTCTTCCGGATTGGATTCGAGGGTCAGCAGGGCCTCCTCCGCATTGGTGATGAGATCTCCGCTTTCGGTGATGAAGGCGCCGATCAGATCGAGGTCCGCATCCTCGGGAAGGTAATCGGTGGATTCGGCTTCCGACGCCGGCTTTTCATCCGCCGGCGTGTCGGTCGAAGCGGTTTCTCTTTCCGATAGGGACGAGAGCGCCTCTTCCAGCGCCAGGCCGATATCGGTGATGGCATCCTCGGGAATGGTGAAGTCGGGATCGGCTTTTCCTTTGTCTACGACCTGGACCGCCAGGAGCAGGGCCTGCTCCGATATTTTCCGGCAGTGGGCCGGGCATTCCTGGGCGGCGACGACGGCGTCGATCATTCGACACAGCCGCTCCATTTCCGGGAAATCATCCGAATCGATCTGGAGCAGACAGGCGGCTGCGTCATTGAGGGTCATCTCCACAAATTCTTCGGGGTGGATCTCCTCCGAATCCGTTTCGGCGCGCCCGCCGTTTTTACTCAACACGCTGTCCAGGAGCTGTCCCGCCTCCCGGACCAGTACCTCCTTGTTGGGTCGGTCCTGAAGGTAATGTTCCGCCGCGTCCAGGGATTCGATGATCGCATCCACCGATCCCAGGGTATCGGCGGCCCGGAGTTCGTTGACCGCCCGAATCCCTTTGACGCAAAGGCCCAGAAGCCGGTTGAGGTCCGATTTTTCCCCGTCCATTTCCCGAATCAGATGTTCGAGACCGGCGGCCGCCTCCTTCAGCGCCGCCGGTTCGGTGAGGCCCCGATGATCGATTTCTTCTCTGATCCCTCTCAGGCGAGCGACGATCTCTTCATGGCTCGTTGGCATATCTTCGTCCTTGTGGCGGGAACCCGCATTTATTTACCGAGTATGAGATTGATTTTTTCTTCCAGCTCATTGGCCTTGAACGGCTTGGCGATGTAGCTGGTGAGGTCGGCCTTTCCGGTCTCGAAATCGATCTTGTCCTTGCCCTCGGCCGTGACCATGATGAAGGGGATGTCGGACAGGCGCTCATCGGAGCGCACCTTTTCCAGCAGTTCCATGCCGGTCATGCCGGGCATGTTCCAGTCGCAGATAATCAGTTCGATGGGTGGATCGGTCTGGGCGTTGAGTTTTTCCCAGGCGCTGATGCCGTTGTCCGCCTCAACCACGTTTTCGATTTGAATGCCTTTGAGTACCTTTTTAATAATCCTTCGCATGGTCGAAAAATCATCGACCACCAGTACGCAGATGTTCTCCGTCATGGGTCACTCCTGTTTTCTTCGGAATCGTTAATGTGTTTTCGCCTGCCGGGGCTTTTCCTCTTCATGGATCCGTTCGGCCAGATTCATAATGCCGCCCATATCCAGAATCAATCCGACCTCTCCGTTGTTCAGAATGGTGCATCCCGACACCCCGGCGGTGTTGCCGATGTATTCGGGAACCGACTTGATCACCGCCTGATGATGCCCGATAATTTCATCCACGAAAAGACAGAAATGCCTTGAATCCGATACCGCGTTGATGAGAATGCCCTGGTCCAGGGCCTCGGTATCGGGTACCAGATTGTAAAGACGATGCAGGCGGATGACCGGCATAAAGCTGTCCCGCACCCGGACCCATTCCTGTCCGCCCAGAGTGGTGGTGATCTGTTCGGGGGTGGGCCGAAAGGATTCCCGAATGGTATGGATGGGAAGGGTATAAGAGACCGGACCGACCCGGATCAGCATTCCGTCCATAACGGCCATGGACATAGGAATTCGAAGTGCAACTTCGGTCCCTTCTCCGGGGGTGGAGGCGATGTCGACCCGCCCCCGCAGTCTTTCGATATTCTTCTTGACCACCGCCATACCGATGCCGCGACCCGGGATATCGGCGATATCCTCCTGCGTCGAGAACCCGGATTCGAAAATGAATCGATACACTTCGTGGTCGGGACGGGCGCCGAGGTCATCCGCTTCGGCCAGTCCCCTGGCCACCGCTTGGGCCCGGATTTTTTCCGGATTCAGACCCGCACCGTCGTCGGAAAACCGGATCAGAATTTCCCCGCTCTCCTGCCGGGCCTCGATCCGGATCATCCCCGAAGCCTCCTTGCCTTTGGATCGGCGTATCTCCCGAGGCTCGATGCCGTGGTCGACGCTGTTTCGAATCAGGTGCACCAGGGGATCGACGATCTGTTCGAGGACGGTTTTATCCACCTCGGTATTCTCTCCCGCCACCGTCAAATTCACCGGTTTGCCGGTCTTGGAGGAGAGGTCCCGGACCAGTCGATTCAGTCGGCGAAAGGTGCCGGAGAGGGGAATCATTCGAACCGACATGGCCACATCCTGAAGTTCGGATATGATCCTTCGCAGGCTATGGGTGGCGCGTTCGAAATTGGTCAGGGTGAGGCCCTCCAGATCGGTGTTCCGGGTCACCATGGATTCGGCGGTGACCAGTTCCCCCACCAGGTTGATCAGGAGATCCAGTTTGCCGAGGTCCACCCGAATGTCCTGCCGCATCACCCCGAGAGAGGATGGTAAACCGGCGGAACCGGGAAGGGTGGAGATGCTTTCCACTTCGGATTCGGCCGGTTTTTCCGGTATCATGCCGGCATCGGGTCCGGCGGCCGTAGCGGGAAAAAATGCGGCGGCCTCCGGAAAAGAGGCGGTGCCGCGGACCGACAACTCCCACAATCCTTCCTGAAGCAGATCGACCCCTTTCAGAAGCAGGTCCCGTTCGGTGTCCCCTATCTCCGTCGGTCCGTTCAAAAATCGATCGAGAAAACGGGCCATTTCCCTGCTGAACCGTTCAAAAGATGTCAGCCCCAGAAGCCCGGAATGCCCCTGAAGACTGTGAATCAGGGGGAATACCTCGCCGATTCGCTCGCGGTTTTTTTCCGGATCTTTGCCCACCCCGCTGAGGTGGCGTTCGACCTTCTCCAGAAGATCATCCGAATCCAGAACAAACTGGGCGATGGTGTCGGAAGCGGGGGCGGGGGATTCGGGTTCCGGCGTATCCGAGGGACGTGAATCCGGGCGGTCTTGATCGGTTTGGTCGTATGCTGCGGAAGGCTGGAGATCCGATTCGATAAGAGATACATCGCCCGAATCTCCGCTGATGAGAAGGGCATCGACATCCGGCAGGGCTCCGATATCCAGGGCGAATATGCGATCTTCGGGCAGACCGGCGGCTTCATCCAGAAAGTCGGGCCCCAAAATGGTGGAATAGAGGACGATGCACCAGAGGGGGCCGTCCGGAAGCGGCTCCGACGGATCGATTTCAGGCGGCGGCATGACCGCGTCCACGATCGTGCCGAGGCCCTGAAGGTCTTTGAAGATCCTGGCGGGGCTTTTACCGTCGGACTGCTCCATCTGGATCAGGTCATACCTCAATACATACAGGTATTCATGGGAAATTGGGATTTTTTTCAGGGTTTCCGGGGACATATCGAACCGGACATTCGAAAACCCCGTTCCGCCCGTGAAGCCCGAATCCGTCCGGTCGAAGCCGGGTGCGTTCGCGCCTGAGGCGGTCCATTCACAAAGACGGCGGTGAACCGGGTCGATATCGATCTCATCGCTGCGGCGGATATCCTCCATCATCGCCTTCAGCAGATCCACTCCGTCGAGGAGCGCATCCACCATTCCCGGCCGCAGGGTTCCGGGGGCATCCCGCAACTGATCCAGAAGGGTTTCCATCTCGTGGGCCAGGGTCTGCATTCGGGGAAGGGGAAGAAAACCGGCGCTCCCCTTGATGGAATGGATGCCTCGAAACACCTGATGAATCAACCCCGCATCGGACTCTTCTTTTCCCTGGGCGATCAGAAGAAGGTCCTGTTCAACCCTCTCGAGATGCTCACCGCCTTCCAGGGCGAATTCAGTCAAAATCGATTCATCGAAGTCCATGCACGTTTACCTGTCAGGCGATTCGATAGGTTCGGTCGAGGCGCGTCAGACGAAACAGAATTTCAATATCCGGATCGGTGTGAATCAGTTCGATTCGGCGGTCGGGGAATCGCCTGCCGATGAGATCGGAAAACACGACAAACACCCGAAGTGCCGCGGCATCGATGTCCCGAACCTTGGACAAATCAAACCGAATCCGCTTATGCCCGTTGTTCAAAAGGTCGAGGAGCAAGCGTCGAAAATCCTCCGACTCCCGGGAGACGATGTCTCCGGTCGGCTGAATCACCATCCAGTTCGATTGATCGATTATTTTGAACATTTCCTTCTTCAGAACGACACTCGGTCGGCGGCCTGGTTAAGCGGTTTTTTCCAGCAGAAGGATCTCTTCGGATTTCAAAACCTTGTCGATTTCGAGCAGGATCTTGACGCCGCCCTCGGCCTTGGCGATTCCCATGATGTAATCGGTGTCCAGTTTGGTCCCGAACCGGGGCGGCGGTTCAATCTCGTCCTTTCGAATATTGAGAACTTCCGATACCGTATCCACCACCAGACCAATCATGACGTCGCCGGTTTCTCCTTCGATTTCCACCACGATAATGCAGGTTCGATCGGTATAATCGATGGCTTCCAGGCCGAATCGAAGCCTCAAATCGAGCACCGGAATCACTTTGCCCCTGAGATTGATCACTCCTTTGACGTATGTCGGGGTCTGCGGAACCGAGGTAATGGGCATCATTCCGATGATCTCCTTGATCTTCAGAATGCCGATGCCGTATTCTTCGTCCGACAGGGTAAAGGTCAGGTATTTTCCTTCCTTATCTTGCATGTCTTTCGAGGTCTGGTCAAATGACTTTACCGACTTTTCCACAGTTTGTCTCCTCCTTTTGGGATTTGAATGTGATCCCCAAATTCCTGATGAATATCATGAAGTCGTGACACCCGACTTTGTACAGCCATCTTTTCCCCTTTTCAAGAGAATTTGTAACCATTTTGCCGGAATATAGGGATTCACCGAAGGGTATCGGCAAATTAATACTTTGAGTTGATAGAAAATGGATTGTCTTATATAGTATAATAATTTATTTTGATTATCAATCATACCGTTCAGGAGGCCTTCCCAAGGGGGAGGGGGGTGTGGGAGCCGGAAGTTTAAAAACGCACCCGCGCTCCCGGGAAAGATCGAGCGGGTTCACCACCGGATGACGGGAGTTCGGATATTCATCGGTTTTTCAATCGAGGGAAGCGCAATGTATGATGATTTTTGTATATTGTTGGTCGATGATTTTTCAACCATGCGCAGGGTGATTCGACGGATGCTGAGGGATCGGGGAATCGAGAATGTAATCGAGGCGGAAAACGGAAAGCAGGCCTGGAAACTGTTAAACGATCGGAAGATCGATCTTGTGATCTGTGACTGGAATATGCCGAACATGAAAGGGGTGGATCTTTTGGAGCTGGTTCGTTCCCATTCCCGCATGTCGGCGCTTCCCTTTGTAATGGTGACCGCCGAGGGTAAAAAAAACTTCATCGAACAGGCCATTGAAAAAGGGGCGACGGGATACGTGACCAAACCCTTCAGCTCCGAAGAACTGTTCTCCGTCCTCGGCAATATCCTTCCGAGTGAGGCGAAATAGAGAAATCGGTTTTGCCGACTCCGATCCTTTTCCGTAATCGACATCCAGATTTGAATGCATGTGATAAATGTTTTGAGGAGTAGGTAATGGCGCAGGAGGACTTCTGTATTCTGATTGTGGACGATTTTCCGATCATGCGGGGCATCATTCGCCGAATGCTGACCAAGCGGTTCGGTTTAACCAACATTCTCGAGGCCGAGGACGGGGTGATCGCTTGGGATATTCTGAGCCGCGAAAAGGTGGACCTGGTGATTTGCGATTGGAATATGCCCAATATGACCGGCATCGCCCTGCTGAAAAAAATCCGGGCCGACAAGCGTTTGCAGGATCTGCCTTTTGTCATGGTTACGGCTGAAGGGAAAAAGGAGAACGTCATCGAGGCGACCAAGGAAGGGGTCACCGGATATATCATCAAGCCCTTTACGGCCAAGGATCTGGGAAAAAAATTGAGGCTTATCCTTCCGGAATAAATTTGGAAGTATTCGTAAAAAGCTTGACACCACGGGTTTAAAAAATGATGAATGGACCTTTCGCGAACCCCCGGCCTTCCGAAGTCTGACGGCGGTTTTTTCAACATTCCTCTTTATCGGGAGAAAGACATGGCTGAAAAAGCAGATAAAATGGACTTTAATTTGATTCAACCCTTCATCAATGCCACACTGACCGTTCTGAAGACCATGGCCTTTACCGAGGCCCATTCCAAACCCCCGTATCTCAAAGATGAAAAAACCGCAAACGGGGATGTGTCGGGGGTGATCGGGCTCACCGGCGACGCCTCGGGATCACTGTCGGTCAGTTTTCCGGAAAAGACGATTCTGGTTATTGTGTCTAATATGTTCGGAGAGCGGATGAGCGAGGTCGACGACGAAATCAAGGACGCCGTCGGGGAGATCACCAACATGATTTCCGGCCAGGCCCGCCAGGAACTGGAAGGCCTGGGGATGTCTCTCGAATCGGCCATTCCCACCGTGATCTCCGGAAAGGATCATACCATCAAGCATATCACTACCTACCCGATTCTCGCCATCACCTTTTCCCTGGATGAGGGGGAGTTTCTCAGCGGTCAGGGCGAGGAGTTCACCATCGAGGTCTGCATCGAGGAAGAGTAAATCCGGCGGTTTTCATCATGCCTTGACACCCCTTCCCAAATGGAATACCATCCCCAGCTTAACTTTTTTGCACATAACCCTGACGGCATGACAAGCACCGGAGCCCCATGGAAAAGACAGGCGATCTGATCGAAAGACGAAAACAGAAGATTTCAGAACTCAAGGAAAAAGGGATAAACCTTTTCCCCAATAACCTCACCGTCACCCATACGGTGGCGGAAATAAAGCAAAAAGTGGAACAATCCCCCGAATCGCTGACGGCGGACGAGCCGCTCTTTACGGTCGCCGGCCGAATGATGGCCGTCAACCGGTTCGGCAAATCCACCTTTATTCGATTTCGGGACAGAACCGGTCAGCTTCAGGCCTATATCCGTAAAGACAAGGTGGGCGATGACGCCTATGCCCTGTTCAAGCAGCTGGACGTCGGCGATTTTGTCGGGCTCACGGGAGGGATGTTTCAGACCAAAACCGGGGAATGGACCCTGTTGGCCCGGGAGATTCGACTCATTTGCAAGGCTACCCGCCCCCTGCCTGAAAAATTCCACGGCCTCCGTGACCCGGAAAAGCGATACCGTCAGCGGTATGTCGACCTGATTATGAATCCCGAGGTTCGGGATCTCTTTCTCAAGCGAAGCCGAATCATTCAATCGGTTCGCCGGTTTCTTCTGGACCGGGATTTCCTGGAGGTGGAAACCCCCATGATGCAGCCCATTCCCGGCGGGGCCGAGGCCGAACCCTTTGTGACCCATCACAACGCCCTCAATATGGATCTCTTCCTGCGGATCGCACCCGAGCTTTACCTGAAGCGGCTGGTGGTGGGCGGATTTGAACGGGTTTTCGAGATCAATCGAAATTTTCGAAACGAAGGGATCTCCACCCAGCACAATCCGGAATTCACCATGCTCGAATTCTATCAGGCCTACGCCACCCACGAGGATCTGATGAACCTGACGGAAGAGATGATCCGCCATTCGGCGCGGGCGGTGCTGGGGACGGAAACCATCGAATATCAGGGCCATACCATCGACCTGTCCGGCCGGTGGCGGCGAATGACCTTGTCCGGCGCACTGGAGGAATTGGGGGGGCTCGATCCGGCGCTGCTCTCGAATAAGGAGGGGCTTCTTGAATTCGCCGCCGCACACGGGGTTCGGGTCACCAAGACCGGTCGGCTGGGCAAGATCATCACCAAGCTCTTCGACGCCCTGGTGGAACCCGAATTGATTCAACCCACCTTCATCACCGGGTATCCGGTGGAGGTCTCTCCGCTTTCCCGAAGAAGCGATACCGAACCGGACCTGACCGAGCGGTTCGAGCTGTTCGTGGCCGGGCGGGAAATCGCCAACGGGTTTTCCGAGCTCAATGATCCCGAAGACCAGCGATCGCGTTTCCTTCAGCAGGTAGAAGATAGAACCGCCGGGGACAAAGAGGCCCACTATATGGATGAAGACTACATCGAAGCCCTGGAATACGGCATGCCCCCGACCGCCGGCGAAGGCATCGGCATCGATCGGCTGGTGATGCTGCTGACCGACGCCGCCTCCATTCGTGAGGTGATTCTGTTTCCCCACATGAAAGCGAAATAATAACCATTGTCGATGACGGCCGGTAAAGCGATGTTTTTTCCAGAATGAAGATCCCGGCTCCGATTCCCTGGGCATCCATGTCTTTCGAACTGTTCATAGGCCGCCGCTATCTGCGAACCAAACAGAAACAGGCTTTCATATCCCTGATCACCCTGCTTTCCATCGCCGGGGTGATGGTTGGGGTGATGGCCCTGATTGTGGTCATCGCGGTGATGGCCGGGTTTGAATCGGACCTGAAATCCCGAATTCTGGGGGTGGAATCCCATGTGGTGGTGACCCGGCCCGAAGCGCCTTTCACCGACTATGAACAGGTGCTGACCGCAGTAAAAGACTTCGACGGGGTTGTGTCGGCCACCCCTTATATCTATTCCCAGGTGATGCTGCGTTCTTCGGCCGGGGTTTCCGGAGCGGTTCTACGGGGGATCGATCCGGCCTCGGCCGACCGCGTCACTCGAAATGTAGAGGGCGCCGCTCTCCATCAGCTTTCCGCGTCCGAGGGTCCGAACGGGAAGGACACATCCGGCTCCCGAATCATTCTGGGGCGTGAACTGGCCCACGGCCTGGGGGTATTGGAGGGGGACCGAATCTATCTGATCACCTCCCGGGGGATGATTTCTCCCATCGGCCATATGCCGGCCATGAAGCGTTTTCAGGTGGCGGGATATTTCGAATCCGGAATGTACGAATACGACGGCAGCCTCGCCTTTGTCCGGCTTCAGGATGCTCAGCAGGCGCTTCGAATGGGGGATGCGGTCACCGGGATAGAAATCCGGGTGGAGGATGTCTACGCGGCACGCCGAATCGCCGATCGCATATCCGAAACGGTCGGCTCTTCCTACGAGGTGCGGGACTGGATGGAGATGAACCGAAATTTCTTTTCCGCCCTCAAGCTGGAAAAGACGGTCATGTTCATTATTCTCACCCTGATCGTTCTGGTGGCCGCCTTTAATATCGCCGGCTCCCTCATCATGATGGTGATGGAAAAGACCCGGGATATCGCCATACTCAAAACCATGGGCGCCGCCGATCGCAGCATTCGGCGCATTTTCATGTTCAAGGGGGCGGCGGTGGGCGGCATCGGTACGCTTCTGGGGGTGGGGCTCGGCTGTCTGCTCTGTTTTCTATTGAAGCGGTACCGGTTCATTCAACTCCCGTCGGATGTGTATTACATCACCACCCTGCCGGTTCAGCTCGAATTGTGGGATGTGACTATTATCGCCGCGGCCGCCTTGGGAATTTCATTGCTGTCCACGATCTATCCGGCCTATCAGGCATCCAGGCTGAACCCGGTGGAGGCGTTGCGGTATGGATAAATCCATGGAGACCGGCCCGGAAATCGCTTCTCAGCCGGACGGCCTGGTCAGGGTCGCCGGCCTGTTTAAAAGTTTCGGGAGCGGAAATGAGCGGATCGAGATTCTGAAAAACCTCGATTTCCATCTGGATGCCGGGGAAACGGTGGCCATTCTCGGTCCATCGGGGATCGGTAAATCGACCCTTCTGCACATTCTGGGGACCCTGGATCGGCCCGACAGCGGAACCCTGCTGTTTCGAGGCCGGGAGGTGCTGACATACAACTCGGAAAAGCTGGCCCGATTTCGAAATCAGTTCATCGGATTCGTGTTTCAGTTTCACCATCTCCTTCCCGAATTCAGCGCCCTCGAGAATGTGATGATGCCGCTGCTGATCAACGGCCTTCAAAAAAGGGGGGCGACGGCGGCGGCGGCGGCGCTTCTGGATCGGGTGGGGCTGAACCAGCGGCTCCATCACCGGGTCAATGAACTCTCGGGGGGGGAACAGCAGCGGGTGGCCCTGGCCCGGGCCCTGGTTCTGAAACCACCGCTTCTTTTGGCGGATGAGCCCACGGGAAATCTGGATAAGCGAAACAGCGAGCAGGTGCATGAACTGCTCTGTCAATTGAATCGTGAATTCGGCATGACATTGGTGGTGGTCACGCACAGCGCGGAACTGGCGGCATACATGTCCCGCCGCGTGACCCTGGTGGACGGACAACTCGTCGAAACGAATTGAGGCAGACATGTTGAGATCCCCGGAATTCAAAAGGCTGAAGCTGCTCCTCCTTATTCCTCTCTTTTTGTGGATCGTATGGGCGGGACAACCCCGACCGGCGTTCGGTCTGGAAACGGTCCAGGTGGCGGTGCTCCCATTTCAGATCAACGCTCTCGAGGGGCGGGATTACCTGCGGGAACGGCTTCCGGAGGTGGTTCGCTCCTTTCTCGAACAGGAGGGCGCCGGGGTGGTCGATCCGAACCTTCCAGAAGGGGTCTCCTGGACCGAGGCGACCCGCCAGGCCGGAGGGATTCGATCCTTCGGACTGCGTCAGGGCGCCGACTATGTCATCTGGGGAAGCCTGACCCGGGTCGGACAGAAGATCAGCATCGACGCCAAAATGATACCCACCTTCGGTCAGGAGCCGCCGTCGGTCTTCTATGTGGAGGGGACCGGCATCGAAAACCTGACCCGAATCGTACGGCAGCTGGTGGATGAGCTCTCCTCCCGTCTGTTCAAGCAGGAACGGGTGACTCGGATTCGAATCGAAGGAAACCAGCGGATCGAATCGGACGCCATCGACCGGGTGATTAAAACCCGGCCCGGGGATGTTTTCCTGGCCAAAAGCCTGTCCGAGGATCTGAAGGCGGTCTATCGAATGGGATATTTCGAGGACATCCGCATCGAAGCCGAGGATTCTCCTCAAGGAAAGATCATTACCTTTCGAGTGACGGAAAAGTCGACCATTCGACGGATCGAGGTTACCGGCAACCGCCTGTATAAAGATGATGAGATTCGAGAAAGTCTCAATATTCGAACCGGTTCCATTCTCAATATCTTTATGATCCGGAGCAATCTCCGGCGCATCGAATCCCTTTACCGGGAGAAAAACTATCACAATGTTCAGGTGGATTATGAAATTAATCCGCTTGACAACAACCAGGCCGATCTCGAATTCATCATCGATGAAGGGGAAAAGGTTCGAATCCGGGAGATCCGATTCGTGGGCAACAACGCCTATTCGGAGGATGACCTCAAAGACCTGATGAAGACCTCCGAAAAGGGGTTCTGGTCCTGGATCACCGCCTCCGGAGAGCTGAACCAGGAAGACCTCAACCAGGATGTGGCCCGGCTCACCGCCTTCTATCACAACAACGGGTATATCGAGGCCCGGGTGGGGGACCCCCAGGTGGAGTACCAGGGGAACTGGATCTATGTTACCATCAAAATCGACGAGGGGTCCCGGTTCCGGGTGGGAAATGTGGACCTCAGCGGGGACCTGGTCATTCCGGAACCGGTCATGATGGATCAGCTCGGGATCACCGATGAAACCTTTTACAACCGCGAGGTGGTTCGAAATGATGTCCTGAAGCTGTCGGATATCTATTCGGACGAGGGATACGCCTATGCCGATATCACCCCCCGGATCAACAAGAATCCGGAGGAACTCACGGTGGATCTCACCTATCAGATCGACAAGAAAGCCTTGGTCTATTTTGAAAGAATCATCATCTCCGGGAACACCAAAACCCGCGACAAGGTGATTCGGCGGCAGCTGGAGGTTTTTGAAAAAGGACTTTACAGCGGCAGGCGCCTGAAACGGGGGGTTCGAAATCTTCACCGCCTCGATTATTTCGAAGATATCAACATCAACACCGCCAAAGGTTCGGCGGAGGATCAGATGATCCTGGAAATCGGCGTGACCGAAAAACCCACCGGCACCTTCAGTTTCGGCGGCGGGTACAGCAGCGTCGATAATCTCTTCGCCATGGCCTCCATATCCCAGCGGAACCTGTTCGGTCGGGGCCAGGTTCTTCAGTTCCGGGCCGACGTGGGCGGCAAATCGAGCCGGTTCACCCTGAGTTTTACCGAACCCTGGCTCTTTGATATCCCCCTGTCAGCAGGATTCGATCTCTACAACTGGGAGCGCGACTATGATACCTATGACCGGGAGAGCATGGGGGGTGCGGTCCGGTTCGGATATCCGGTCTTCGATTTCACCCGAGCCTATCTCAGCTACCGGTACGACATCAGCGATATCACCGATATCGATGAAAACGCCTCCACCCAGATCAAGGACCTGGAAGGTGAAAACGTGACCAGCAGTATTACCGCCTCCCTGCGGTATGATTCCCGGGACCGGGCCTTTAACCCGACCGAGGGGGGAAGCCACAGCCTCAGTGTGGAATACGCCGGGTTGGGCGGGGATATCGCCTTTACCAAGTATCTGGCCGAGACCGGTCAATACATCCCCCTTTTCTGGGAGACCGTGGGGTTTCTCCATGCCGAAGGCGGGTATGTGACCGAAAATTCCGGCGGAAACCTGCCCGACTATGAAAGATTTTATCTAGGCGGCATCAACTCCCTTCGGGGCTTCGACTGGCGAGACATCAGCCTCTTCGATGAAGACGGCGCTCAGGTCGGCGGGTTCAAATATATTCAGTTTAATGCGGAATTCATCCTCCCGCTGATCAAAAAAGCGGGATTGGTCGGGGTGCTCTTTTACGATACCGGAAACGTCTTTGACGACTCCGAAACCATTCGCTTCGACGAGCTTCGTGAAAGCGCCGGATTCGGTTTCCGGTGGTATTCTCCCATGGGGCCGATTCGAATCGAATACGGGTATGTGCTGGATCAGCAGGAAGGCGAAGACAGCGGACGATGGGAATTCGCCATGGGAAGCGCATTTTAGAGCACCATTATCTGAAAACCTGAAAACGGAACCGGAACACGGTTCTTGAATTTAAATGAGGAGGGTATTCCATGAAAGCAGTTCGAATCGCTTTTGTGACGGCGGTCATCAGCCTGATGTGGGTGAGTATTTCTTTGAGTGCCGATGCCAAAATCGGCATCGTCGATTTTGAACGGATTATTCAGGAATCGACCGCGGGCAGGGCCGCCCGGGCCGAAGTCGAAAAGGAAAAAGAGCGGATCGAGTCGAGTTTGATGGAGACCGGCCGGGAAATCGAGGATCTCAAAAGCAAACTGGAGGCCGAGGCCCTGGTGATGAGCCGGGAGATGCGGGAGCAAAAAGGACGTGAGTTCCGGATCAAGGTCAACGACTTCAAAGAGCTTCAAAAGAAAAGCGCCCAGGATTTCAGGGTCTTCGAAGCCAAAATCATCCAGCGGATTCAAAAGGATGTATATGAGATTGTCAAACAGATCGGCGAGAAGGGGGATTATCTCCTGATTATTGAAAAGGGTGCGGTGCTCTATTATCCGAATGCCATCGATGTCACGGATGAGCTTCTGAAACGCTATAACGCCAAAACCCGATAATCAAAAATTTCTTAAACCGAGGTGGGTTCACATGCGGATATCCCTGAAAGAGATCGCCGAGGCGGTGGACGGGCGGCTGAACGGAGATCCGGACATGATGATCGAGGGGGTGTCTCCCTTTGAGACCGCCGGGCCGGACCAGATCACCCTGGCAGGAACCCCGAAGTTTCTGAAACGGATCGGTGACACCGAAGCCGGGGCCGTGATCGTGCCCATGAAGTGCGAAGCCGCCGAAAAACCGCTGGTTCGGGTGAAAAACCCCCAAGTGGCCTTCGCCCGGGTGGTGGAATTGTTTCATCCCCGCCCGGTTCCCGAAGACTTCATCAGTCCTCACGCCCATATCGGCGACCATTTTTCGGCTGGTGAAAAGGTTACGGTATCCCACGGGGTGGTCATCGGCGACCGGGTTTCCGTAGGAGACCGGGTCCGACTGCATCCCGGGGTGGTGATCGGGAATGCGGTGACCATCGGCAATGATGTGGAAATTTTTCCCAATGTCACTATTCGGGAGCGGTGCCGAATCGGAAACCGGGTGATCATCCATTCCGGAACCGTGATCGGCAGTGACGGGTTCGGGTTCGCTCCGGATGGTGAACGATACCGCAAGATTCCCCACACCGGCATCGTTCGCATTGAGGATGACGTGGAGATCGGGGCGCTGAACGCCATCGACCGGGCGACTTTCGGGGAAACCCGGATTCAAAAAGGGGTCAAGACCGACAACCTGGTTCACATCGCCCATAATGTGACGGTCGGTGAAAACACGGTGCTGGTGGCCCAGGTGGGGATTTCCGGATCCACCACCATCGGCCGGCATGCCATTCTGGCGGGCCAGGCCGGGGTTTCAGGCCATCTGAACATCGGAAACAACGTCATCATCGGCCCCCAGGCCGGGATCGCCAAATCGATTCCGGACGACAGCATCATGTCGGGTTCTCCGGAGATGCCCCATTCCCAATGGCTTCGGGTGCAGACGGTCGTTCCCAGGCTGCCGGAGATGAAAAAACGGATTGCCGAACTGGAAAGGCGATTGAACGCCCTGGAGGACAAATGAACGAAGAGAATAAGGAAGCAGTGAAGCGTCGGTACGGGATCGGGGAGATCATGCGGTTTCTGCCCCATCGGTATCCTTTTCTTCTGGTGGATCGGGTTTTGGAAGTGGTTCCCGGTGAGAAGATCATCGCTTTGAAGAACGTGACCTCCAATGAGCCTTTTTTCCAGGGTCATTTCCCAGACACACCGGTCATGCCCGGGGTGTTGATCATTGAAGCCATGGGCCAGGCGGGCGGGGTGCTGGTGATGGAATCTCAGCCTGAAGACCGCCACGGCGCTCTCATCTATTTCATGGGTATGGACAAGGTTCGGTTTCGTAAACCGGTCCTGCCCGGGGACCAACTGATTCTGGAGGTCAACATGATCAAAGCCCGGTCCAGGGCCGTCAAAATGGCCGGCCTCGCCACCGTGGACGGCAACCGCGTGGCGGAAGCCGAACTTCTGGCCGCCTTCGGAGAGGATTCATGATACACCCGACAGCCATTATCGACCCCAAAGCCGAACTCGACAGCGATGTATCCGTCGGGCCCTATACCATTATCCGCGAAAATGTGACCATCGGGTCCGGCACCCGGATCGGTCCCCATGTCACCATCGATCCCTTCGTGACCATCGGGCCGGACTGCCGGATTTTCCAGTTCGCCTCCCTCGGGGCCCAGCCCCAGGCCATCAAATTCGGCGGGGAGGAGACCTATGTCAAGATCGGACGGGGGTCCATCATTCGGGAATATGTCACCGTCAACCGCGGCACCGGTTTCGGCGGTGGGATCACCGAGGTGGGAGAGGAAAATTTTCTGATGGCCTATTGCCATGTGGCCCACGACTGCAAAACCGGGCGTCAGGTGATCATGGCCAACAACGCGACTTTGGCCGGCCACATCACCATCGGGGATTATGTGACCGTCGGGGGCCTGGTGGCCGTTCATCAGTTTGTCCGAATCGGTCCCTATGCCTATGTGGGCGGAAAATCCGCCGTGGTCAAGGACATCCCCCCCTTTGTCATCGCAGCCGGCGACCGGGCCACCCTGCACGGCCTCAATTCCGTAGGCCTCAAGCGAAGGGGCTTTCCCCAGAGTACCGTCTCCGCTCTCAAAAAGGCCTATCGCATCATTTTTCGGGTCGGGCTCACCGTCAATGAGGCGTTGGAACGGGTGCGGGCGGAGGTGGACCAGATTCCGGAAGTGGTCCAGTTCATCGAATTCATTCAGGCCACCGACCGGGGGATCACCCGATAATTCCGGAACCGGAGATTTCTTCCCGTGACTTTCCATTCACCAGAACCCGAAAGCATGCGAATCGGAATCATCGCCGGGAGCGGGCAGTTTCCCCTGATCTTTGCGAAAGCCGCCCGGGCCGAGGGCTTTTCCGTTTTTGCGGCGGCCTACGCCAATGAAGCCGATCCGGTCATTAAGGATTACGCCGAGGCGGTGGAGTGGCTCCATCTGGGCCAGTTGCGGCGGCTGATCCGGTTTTTTAAAAAACACCAGGTCGGGGAGGCGGTGATGGTGGGGGCGATTCGAAAAACCCGCATGTTCACCGATGTCCGCCCCGATACCAAGGCCATCGCCCTGATCGCCGGTCTTCGCCATACCCATGACGACGGCATCCTGAGCGCTTTTGCACAGGCTTTGGAAAAGGAGGGGATTCTCATCCGGTCGGCCACCTTCCTGCTGCCGGACCTGCTGGCATCCAAGGGATGCTGGACCCGGCGAAAACCGAGCCGGTCCCAGAATGCGGATATCGAGATCGGATGGCGGATCGCCAAAGAGATCGGAAAACTGGATGTGGGCCAATGCGTGGTGGCGGAGGGCGGCTCGGTCCTGGCCGTGGAGGCCATCGACGGCACCGATGCGACCATTCGCCGCGGCAGCGGACTGGGCAGCGGGGACGCGGTGGTGGTCAAAATCTGCAAGCCGCAGCAGGATACCCGATTCGATATTCCGGCCATCGGGTCGGAAACCATTCGGACGATGGCCGAGGCCGGGGCCGGGCTGCTGGCGGTGGAAGCGGGAAAAGCGGTGGTCTTCGACCGGGAGGAGATGATCGCCCTGGCGGATGCCTCCGGCATTTCGATCGTGGCACTGGACGAAAACCTGAGGTGGAAATAATATGAAAAGAGAAAAGGACAGGCTCCGGGTCGGGGTGGTCGGGGTCGGATATCTGGGCAAGTTTCATGCGGAAAAATATGCACGCATGGCGGACGTGGAACTGGTGGGGGTGGCGGACACCGACCGGTCCCGGGCCGAGGAGATCGGCGGCCGAATGGGGGTTCCGGTGTTTACCTCTCACCGAGACCTGATCGGAAAAGTGGATGCGGTCAGTGTGGCGGTGCCCACGCCGAACCATTTCGAGGTAAGCCGGGATTTTCTGCTGAACGACGCGGATGTGCTTATCGAAAAACCGATTACCACCACCCTGAAAGAGGCCGATGAGCTCATCGACATCGCCGATTCTCGGGGGAATATCATTCAGGTGGGGCAGTTGGAGCGGTTCAATCCGGCGGTGATGGCCCTGAAGGGGGTCATCGACCGGCCGATGTTCATCGAATCCCATCGGTTGGCCATATTCAAAAACCGATGCACCGATGTCAGCGTGGTCCTGGATCTGATGATTCACGACATCGATATTATTTTGAATTTCGTCAAGGCGGAGGTGACCCAAATTCATGCGGCCGGCATTCCGGCGGTTTCGGATCATGTGGATATCGCCAACGCCCGTCTTCAGTTTGCCACCGGGTGCGTGGCCAATGTGACCGCCAGCCGGATTTCCATGAAAAACGAGCGGAAAATCCGTCTGTTTCAAAAGGACACCTATATTTCGGTCGACTTTGCCAGCCGCGAAATCACCATCGTCCGCAAGACCGACAACGGGGAGTGCGGCGGATTGATTCCGGGAATGGATATCGAACAGCTGTGCTTCACTCAGGGGGATGCTCTGGAGGAGGAGCTGAAATCCTTTGTTCAATCGGTGAAGCGACGGCAGCCCTCGGCGGTGACCGGGGCCATGGGTCGGGACGCTCTTCGGGTGGCCCTGATCGTCATGGAGCAGATTCGGGATGCCAACCACCGGTTTCTGAGCCAGTGATCCATGCCGCTTGCGTCCGCACCTGAGGAAAGCATTTCCGATCCCCGAAAAACCGTCATGATCGTGGCCGGTGAGGCCTCCGGGGACGGACACGGCGCCAAACTTGTGCGGGCCTTGAAAAAGCGCTCCGGTCCTCCCATTCGATTCGTGGGTATCGGCGGCCGGGCCTTGCAAAACGCCGGCATGGAAGTGGTGGTGGACGCTTCGAGCTTGTCGGTGGTGGGCATCACCGAGGTCTTTGCCAAGGCCGGAAACATTCTTAAAGGACTGTCCGCCGCCAGGGGGGTGCTGAAACAGTGTCGTCCGGATCTTTTGATTCTAATCGATTTTCCCGATTTCAATCTTCACCTGGCCGGTTTTGCCAAGAAAGTCGGGGTGCCGGTTCTTTATTACATAAGTCCTCAGGTCTGGGCCTGGCGTTCCGGGCGGGTTCGGACCATTGCCCGGCGGGTGGACCATATGGCGGTGATTCTTCCTTTTGAACAGCATTTTTATCAGCGGCATAAGGTGCCGGTGACTTTTGTCGGCCATCCCCTGATGGACCGCCCTCATCAGCTCCCGTCCGCGGATGTAAATGATCCGTCCGAACCGGTGGCGGTCATCGGGCTGCTGCCCGGCTCCCGGGACGGAGAGGTCGAAAAACTGCTGCCGGAGATGCTGAAGGCGGCGAATCTGCTTCAGAAGAGGGATCCCGACCTCTCCTTTCTGATTTCCTTGTCCGATTCGGTGAATGAAACCCGTGTGCGGGATATTCTGAGCCGGCACCGGGGGACGGCGACGGTCGAAATTTTAGACCAGGGGGTGGAGGCGGTTTTTCAGCGAAGCGATTTCGTGATCGCCGCCTCGGGCACGGTCACCTTGGAAGCCGCCATCGCCGGTATACCCATGGTCATCATCTATAAGGTGTCCCCGGCCAGCTACCGACTCGGCAAGGCGCTGATCCGGGTCGATCACATCAGCCTGGTGAACCTGATATCCGGAAAGCGGCTGGTTCCCGAACTGATTCAAGCGGATGCCTCCCCTATGAAGATCGCGGATACGGTGGAGAAGATGCTGTCGGATACTTCCGGCCTGAAGCGGATTCGAGAGGAACTGGTCATGATTCGGGAGCGGTTGGGCGGCCCCGGTGCTTCGGACCGGGTGGCGCAAATCGCCCTGAATCTGTTGCGATGACTTTACATATTCACATGATGATTTAGATTACCCTGTATACATCAACCCTATACAGGAGAAAACAATACGGATGATATCGGAGAAAACGGAAAAGGAAAATTCGGCGGACGGGGTCCCCATGCCCATCGTTGTTCTGAACCGGTGGATTCTGTTGATCGGCAACCTGGCGGCCCTGATTCTTCAGCAGCCGTGGATCACCACCCTTTTGTTTCTGATGCTTCTGGCTTCCCTGATCGGCGGTCAACGGTGGAGCCTGGCGGCTAAGATCGGCAGACGCCTCTTTGCGGAGAAGATCCCCGGTTCCGAGCGCGAAGACATGCGCCTGATGCGTTTTAACAATACCATCGCTGCGGTACTGCTGGGCCTGGCCCAGTTGACTTTTATGGCGGGAGCGCCGATTCTCGGATGGATTTTCTCATTCATGGTGGCGCTGGCCGCGGGTATCGCCCTGGCCGGTTTTTGTGTGGGCTGCTTTCTGTTTTTTCAGTTCAGAATGCTCCGTTATCGCATGTTCGGCAGATAACGGTGACCTCCTTTTTTCGGGAGTGGAAATGGCGGTCGGTGGGAAGTGCGGGAAAGCTTCTCATCGACCTGATTTTTTCAACATCCGAGATTGAATCCATCGGGAAAGATCAGGCCCTGAGCCGTCTGATCGACTCGGGTGGATATATTGCGGCCATCTGGCATTCCCGAATACTGGTTTTCGGTTACCTTTACAGACATACCCCTGCTGCGGTGCTGGTGAGCCGGTCGAAAGACGGAGAGCTCATTGCCCGGGTTTTGAAAAGCCAGGGATTCGACCCGGTGCGGGGGTCCACCAACCGGGGCGGATTGAGGGCCCTGGCGGTGCTGATCAAACGGGTTCGAAGGGGGCAAACGGCGGTGATCACTCCCGACGGTCCCCGGGGGCCGAGATATCGGGTGCAGCCCGGGGTGATCACGCTGGCCAAGAAAACAGGGGTTCCGATTCTCCCCATGACCTACAGTGCCGCCCACAGGCATGTTTTCGCCAGCTGGGATCGGTTTCTGCTGCCCCGGCCCTTCACCCGGTGCCGGGTGGTTTATGGAAAACCGATCTATGTTCCGGAAAATGCGGAACATAGATCGGTGGAGAACAGCCGCATTCAGCTGGAATCGGAATTGCGCAGAATTACCGAAGCAGCGGATCGACAATTCGGACACACCACCCTTTAAATATAATGCTATTCTCTTTAAAGCCCCGCCACAAAATCCTGATCGGGATGATTCGCGACAACTGGACCCGGCTCTTCGCCGCCATGGGCTGCATGCTGGTCATTGCAGCCACCACCTCGGCCACCGCCTTTCTGGTCAAACCGGTTCTGGACGACATCTTCTTCAACAAAGACCGGGGTATGCTGACCCTGATTCCATTGGCCGTCATCCTCATCTATTTTCTCAGAGGGGCGGCCACCTACGGTCAGGAATACCTCATGAACTATGTGGGGGAGGGGATCATCCGTCGGCTTCGGAACATGCTTTACAACCACATTCAGGATCTGGACCTGGCCTTTTTTCAGAAGGAGCGGACGGGTGTGCTGATGTCCCGAATCACCAACGACGTCAATATCATCAAATCGATGGTCTCCACCTCGGTCACCAGCATGCTGCGGGACGCCTTCACCATCGTGGGCTTGACCGGGGTGATTTTTTATCGGGACTGGAAAATGGCCGCCTTCGCCTTTCTGATTCTTCCGCTGGCCTTTTATCCCATTGTGGAGTTCGGCCGCCGGGTGCGGCGGGTCAGCACCGGATGTCAGCAGGCCATGGCGGAAATGAGTTCTTTTCTCCATGAGACCCTTGCCGGAAACAAGATCGTCAAAGCCTTCGGCAGAGAGAATGATGAAAAAGAGCGGTTTGCAAAGAAGACCCTGGATCTGTTCCGGCTGGAGATGAAGGGGGTGGTGGCCAATGCCCTTTCCTCCCCGGTGATGGAGTTTCTGGCCGGCATCGGAATCGCCTTTATCATCTGGTACGGCGGGTCCCGGGTGATCAGCGGAACCTCCACTCCCGGCACCTTTTTTTCTTTTATGGCCGCGGTTTTGATGTTGTATGATCCGGTCAAAAAGCTGAGCAAGGTGAACAATAAAATCCAGCAGGGGCTGGCGGCCACCGACCGGGTATTCGACATCCTCGAGCGCGAATCGGATATTCAGGATCCGCCGACGCCTGTCGAATTCCGTAATCGACCTCATCATGTTCGGTTTGAGAATGTCTCTTTGCGGTATGACGGTGAGGCGTCCCGCGCCCTGAAAGGAATCAACCTGGATGCGGCTCCCGGCGAGGTCCTGGCCCTGGTGGGAATGAGCGGCGGCGGCAAAACCTCTCTGGTCAATCTGATTCCCCGGTTTTATGACGTGAGCGAGGGGCGGATACTGATCGACCGGATCGACATTCGCCGGGCCTCGGTCGCCTCCCTCCGTCGTCAGATCGCCATCGTGACCCAGGATACCATTCTGTTCGACAACTCGGTTCGGTACAATATCGCCTACGGAAAGCCGGATGCCGCTGAAGAAGAGGTGATCGCCGCGGCCAAGGCGGCCTTTGCCTTCGATTTTATTCAGCACCTTCCCCGCGGCTTCGATACCCGGATCGGAGAACTGGGCAACCGGCTTTCCGGCGGACAGAAACAGCGGATCTGCATCGCCCGTGCCCTGCTCAAGGACGCCCCTATCCTGATCCTGGACGAAGCCACCTCCGCTCTGGATACCGAATCGGAGATGCTGGTTCAAAAAGCGTTGGAGAATCTGATGCGGGGCCGGACCACTTTCGTCATCGCCCATCGCCTCTCCACCATCAGCGTGGCCGACCGGATTATGGTATTGGTGGACGGGAAGGTGGTCGAGGAAGGCACCCACCAGACGCTTCTCTCCCGCAGGGGAGAATACTTCAAACTCTATCAGATGCAGTTCAGCAATGACCCGGAGACCGACCGTTCACTCTCCGAGCGGCAAACCCCGGCTGCCGTCACCTCCAATTAGGAATCGCTCTTTCTCTCCGCATGTATGTCATTCACCGATATGTCGGCCGGGAAATTCTCAAATACATCGGCATCGTTCTGGTGACGGTGGTCGGGATTTACCTGGTGGTGGATTTTTTTGAGCGGATCGACAACTTTCTGGGGGAGAACCTGCCGGTCAGCCGAGCCCTGGTCTACCTGGGATATAAAATACCGCTGATCATCGCTCAGATCCTGCCGGTGGCGATTCTGCTTGCGGTGCTGATCACCTTCGGCCTGATGGCCAAAAGCAATGAACTGATCGCCCTCAAAAGCAGCGGCGTATCCATTCGATATTTGCTGCGGCCGGTGCTGTGGATCGGTATTCTGTCCACCGGTTTTTTATTTCTGTTTTCCGAAATTGTGGTGCCGGTGACCTCGGCCAAGGCCAACCGGATTTGGCTTCTGGAGGTTCGGCAGAAATCGGCGGTGATTTCAAGGGAAAAAAACATCTGGCTCAAAGACAATCGCCTGATCAACCACATCCGCTATTATGACAAGCCCCGGGGGATCGTTCACGGCATCTCCTTGTTCTATTTCGACGATGCGTTTCGGCTGTCCAGGCGGGTGGATGCAAGACAGGGCGTCTTTCAAGGCGGAGAGACCTGGGTCTTTTACGATATCCTGGAGCAGGTTCTCAATCCGGACGGCACCTATTCCGTCAATTCATATGAGGAACGGGTGGAATCCATGGGCTTTACGCCGGAAAGCCTGGAGATCGTGGTCAAGAAATCCGAAGAGATGAGCTATCGGGAGCTTCAAAAATATGTGGAGCGGGTGGAAGCCGAAGGATATGATGCCACCCCCTACCGGGTGGATCTGTATGCCAAAATCGCTTTTCCGTTCATCTGCCTGATCTTGAGTGTTTTCGGCATCGGCATCGCCGCCGGCGGCCGGGTCAGAGAAGGCCTGCCGGTGGTCATCGCCTTCGGTATCGGCATCGCCTTTATGTATTGGATTTTTTACAGCTTTTGTCTTTCCTTAGGCTACGGCGGAATGCTGCCGCCGGTGGTGGCCGCCTGGACAGCCAATGTCGTTTTTATGAGTTTTGCACTGTTTAAACTGATGGGCACGGAATGAGCACGGTTCGTCGATTCCCCGGGTCCCTTCGCATCTTTTTTCAAGTATATGAAGGGTTGTGGCGGTTGGGCATGCCGTGGCTGCGGCACCACCCCCGGCTTGCGGAGGGGTATTCAGAGCGGACTCTTGAAAGCGTTCCCGGCCCGGCGGATCTCTGGATTCAGTCGGCCTCGGTGGGGGAATCATATCTTTGCTGGGAACTCCTGAAGCGGATGCAGCCCGCCCGTCCGATCCGGGTATTGACGTCCGCCAATACCCGGCAGGGAATCGATGTGCTGCATCAGGCAAAAGAGGCGATTCGAATCCAGAACCCCGGGGTGGGTATGCAGGTTCGCTATTTTCCTTTGGATTCCCCTTCCCGAATGGCGCGCGCATTGGATGCAGTCCGGCCCGGTCTGATGGTTCTTGTGGAGACCGAACTCTGGCCCGGGCTTCTCTTCGCCCTGAAATCCAGAGCAATCCCGGCGATGATCGTCAACGGGCGCATGTCCGTCAAAAGTGTGCAGGGGTATCAAAGATGGCCCGCCCTTTGGCGTCCTATCGGCCCCAGTCGAATTCTGGCCGTTTCCGAAGCCGATGCCGCGCGGTTTCAATCGGTTTTTCCGAAAGCGGCGGTGGCGGTCATGGATAATATCAAATTCGACCGCCTCGGCACCCAGGACCCGGCCCCCTCAAATCGGTTTCAAAAATGGTTTCCTTCGGGCAGACCCTTTCTGGTGCTGGGATCGGTTCGTCGGGAAGAGGAGGATGTGGTTGAAAACCTGATTCTTCGACTGCGATCACGGCATCCCGAGGCGGTCATCGGTTTGTTTCCCCGCCATCTTCATCGGGTGGATTCGTGGGAGAAGCGATTGGCATCCCATTCAGTGCCCCAGGTGCGACGTTCCATGCTGACATCGGCCGTTTCAGCGGGAGCGGTGGTGCTGTGGGACCGCATCGGCGAACTGAATGCGGCATACGGTCGGGCCGATGCGGTATTTGTAGGCGGAAGCCTGGCGCCTGTCGGAGGGCAGAATTTTCTGGAACCGCTGATGTGCGGCATTCGACCGGTGATCGGACCTTCCTGGGAGAATTTTCAATGGGTCGGCGCCGCCCTTTTTGAACAGGGACTGGTGCGAATCGGTCGGAACTGGGAAAAGGTAGCGGAACTCTTATCCGAGGACCTGGCCGACCCTCCCTCTCGTGAAGATGTGCGGGACCGGACGGGGCGATACATTCAAAGACGGCAGGGCGGCGCCCGACAGGCATGCCGGGTCGTTGAATCGGTTTTGAACGGATTCCTCCAGAGTACAACTTTGCATTATCCTCAATGAATTCTTCTTCAAGATATTTACGCAATCGCTGGAACGGTTTGGCCTGCGGATGCATTTACGGGTTTTTTCAGCTGTTGGGAATGCTGCCCCTTCGAGCCGGGCGGGGGCTTGGGCTCGGGCTGGGAAGACTCGCTTTTGTGATGACTGGACGATACCGGCGCATCGCCATTCAAAACCTGGCTCATGCCTACCCGAAAATGGGGTCGGAAGAGCGAAAAAAGCTGGCTTGTAAGATTTTTGAAAATCTGGGAATGGTGCTTTTTGAAGTGGCCTGGTCACTTCGCTTGAATCCGCGGCGGTTTCATCGATTTTTTCAGGTGGAGGGATTGGGCCATCTGCGGAATGCACACGGAAAAGGCAAGGGCGTGCTGGTGTTGACCGCCCATTTCGGGAACTGGGAACTGCTTTCCGTCATATCAGCCATGATCGGGTATCCCCTCGGGGTGGTGTATCGTCCCTTGGATTTTAAGCCGCTGGATCGGTTCATTACCGACTACCGAAGCCGATTCGGCGGAGAACTCATCCCCAAGAAGAAGACCTTCCGGCGAGTATTGCGGTTTTTGTATCAGGGAAAACTGGTGGTGCTTCTGATGGATCAGAACGTGGCCTGGCGTGAAGGGGTGTTCGCCCCGTTTTTCGGGCATCCGGCCTGCACCAACAAGGGCATGGCGCTGCTGGAACTGAAAACCGAAGCCCCGATCGTGCCGGCGTTTCTGATCCGGCGAGCGGACGGGTTTACCGGTCGATTTCTCCCTGAAATTCCTCTGATCAGGACCGGGGACAAGACCAAAGATCTCGAAGCCAATACCGAGCAGTACAACCGGGTGATCGAGTCGATGGTGCGGGCCTATCCCGAACAATGGTTTTGGGTTCATCGGCGGTGGAACACCAAACCCTTTTATCCCTGGCCGAGGGAGGCCTGATCGGTTCGGTCCCTTCGATAGACGAACACAAACAGGGTGATTCCGCAGAGCAGAAACAGAAAGTCCCGCACGGCATACCAGACCATGGTTCCTTCCTGAACGGTTCCGCCGCCCCCGGTGCTGAAGCAACCGCATTGAATGTTGAATCCCCGGGCGAAATTGAAGATCAGTGCGCCGAAAAAAATCACCATCAGAAGGTTGATCAGGAAAACGGCGCCGGGAAGCCAAAATCCGGAAATGATGCAGATACCGAGAAACAATTCGAGCCAGGGGAGCACCAGGGCCGAGAAATTGATTAGAAAATCGGGAAGAATCTGATAATTGTAGATCGCTTCGGCAAATTCCTCCGGATGGAGGATCTTGTCCCAGCTGGCATACAGAAATATACCGCCCAAAAGAAGCCGTAATCCCAGTACCCACCATCGTTTCATTGGCGGCTCCTTCCCTCCTTCAAAAAACGCGGCATTGGGTTATCCGACATGATTTTCTCCCCGTGAGATGGGCAGTCCGTGGGATTTCCAGAGGCCCCACCCGTTTACCAGCACCCGCACATTCGGATATCCCATTTCCCGAAGGGCTTCGGCCAATTCCTTGCTCAAGTGGCAGGTTTCTCCTTCGCAATAGGTGACCATGGGGGTGCCTTCCGGAACCGAGGCCATGACCCTCTCGAAGTAGGCGTCGAATTCGTTCCACGGAAAACTTTTCGCGCCTTCAATGTGACCTTCCAGATAAGCGCCGTGGGGCCGGGCGTCCAGAAACAAGCCCTCTCCGGATGCAAACAGGGCCCGGGACTCTTCAAGGGATATTCCGATCCGGTCGCCGGATTCGAGGGTTATGCGGGTCTGGGCGGACCAATCCCCCGGCAGGGCCAAGCTATTCGAGCGAAACTGATTCACCAGGAGCCCCGCCAGAGCCGATACAAACAGCAACAGCATGCTTTGCCACAAAAGGCGAAGCCCGAAATGTGAGCTTTGATATATATCCATTAGCGTCTTTCGATCAGATGCGTATCGTCCTTCATGTATGCACTTTCCTTACGTAGAAAGAATACATTCTTACCATATCCGCCTCCGCAATTCAATTGATGAAACCTTCTTCCGGCTAAGATGAATGCCGATTTTCGGGATCTTCGGATCGGTAAAAACAAAAGCGGTAATAGGCGAAAGCGGTCTTCGGCCTTCTCATGTGGTGGTTATCGTTTCTTGACAATCAAGGGCCATAGACGTATGGATTTGTGTATTTCACTTTTTTTCGAAGGAACCGACTTGACAACACGAGGAAAAACATGAGCCATGAATCGCAGATTTCTTTAAAGGGGCAGTTTCTCATCGCCATGCCCGGCCTGAAAGACCCCAACTTCGCCCGTACCGTGGTCTGCATGTGTGAACACACACCGGATGGATGTGTGGGGGTGGTGATCAATCGGCAGTTTCCTTCCCTGACCGCCAAAGATATTTTCCAGGAACTGCATATCGAAGCCCGACCGGAAATCGGAACGGCCCCGGTCCATTACGGGGGGCCGGTTCATGAGCAGGAGATATTCATCCTTCACGGACCCCCTTTTGAATGGGACGGCTGTCTGAAAGTCACCCCGTTTGTGGGGATGAGCAATACCCGGGATGTCTTGGAAGCCATCGCCGCCGGCGCCGGGCCAGAGGATTTTCTGATCTCTCTGGGGTGCGCCGGGTGGGGACCGCAGCAGATGGAATCGGAAATGATGCAGAATGTATGGCTTTCCACGCCGGCGTCCAAGGAAATTCTATTTGATTCACCCCTGGATGGACGATGGGAAGCCGCGGTCAAGGAATTGGGAATAGAGCCCGCTCTGCTGTCCGGCGCCGCAGGCAATGCCTGATGAAATCAGGTGAAAGGAGGGGACCCGTATACCGCCTTCATTCGCTATCCGAATCCGTTTTTGACATGCTTTGGAAAGTGTATTAAACAGCAGCGCAACCGGTATGGATGGCCCCCAGGGGACTTGCCCTTTCATGAGGAAAACGGATTCTACTTCGGACAGGTGATGGAAAAATTTTCTCTTTTTAAAAACGAACTGCTGCAGATCAACGACCGGATTCTCAATCTCCTTTCGGAAGCCCGATCGATCCCCGGTATCGGAGATCATACCTTCGACCATTGGGAAAGGACCTGTGAGGAAATTCGAAAACGGGTGTCGGAAGATGTGCTGCGGGTCGCGGTGGTCGGAGCGATCAAATCCGGAAAAAGCACCTTTGTCAATTCTCTGTTCGGGGGGGATTATCTGAGGCGGGGGGCCGGGGTCGTCACTTCCATTGTCACCCGGATTCGAAAAGGCGACGCTCTCAAGGCCACCCTCTATTTCAAATCCTGGGATCAGGTCAATTCCGAAATGGAAGCGGCCATGGCCCTGTTTCCGACTACCGATTGGCGTACGGAAAAGGGGCCGTTCGACATCCGCCGGGAATCCGACCGCCAAGCCCTGAAAAAGGCCCTGGCATCCCTCAATACCGATCTGCTCATATCCAACGACAGCCGCAACACCGACAGTGTGCTGTTGATCTGCTACCTGAACGGCTATGACCGGGTGAAAGAGATCATCGATGTTTCACCGGTGGTCCATGAATACGAAGGCGCGAATTTTGTCTCCCATAAAGAATATTCCGGAGATGATGTCCTCTCCGTATACCTGAATGACATCCGACTGGATATCGATGCCGGGGATATGGATGAGACCATCGAAATCGCCGACTGTCAGGGCAGTGACTCCCCCAATCCGCTTCATCTGGCCATGATCCAGGACTACCTGCTGCTGACCCATTTGATCGTTTATGTCATCAGCGCCAGAACCGGGCTTCGCCAGGCGGACATCAAATTTTTGTCCCAGATCAAAAAGATGGGGATCATCGAAAACACCCTTTTTCTCATCAACGTCGATTTCGGAGAACATGAAACCATTGACGACATGAAAAGGGTGGAATCGAAGATTAAAGAAGAGCTTTCCCTGATCAAATCCGACCCCGATGTGTATACGGTGTCCGCCTTATTTAACCTGTTCAAGGGAATGGAAAAAGATCTGAATACAAAAGATCGGCTTCGCATGGCCCAGTGGAAAGGAGAATTACGATTCGCCGAGTATTCGGATAAAGAAACCGAGCGGTTTCGGGCCTCGATTCGACAAAAACTGACCCGGGAGCGGTATTCCCTGCTGCTTCAAAATCACCTGGAACGGATGCGGACCGTCCTTTCCGGATTTGCCCATTGGATCGCCGTCAATACCGATCTTCTGAAGCAGGATGCCCAAGGGGTGAAGCGGATTGTGGACGGCGTTCAAAAGCATCAGAAAAACGCCGATCAGATCAAGTCGATGATCCGGTCCACTCTGGACGGGGCCACCGCAAAACTTCAGAAAACCCTTCGAACCGATGTGGACCGGTTTTTTGACGCCCACACCGGGATCGTCGGGGACCTCCTTCGGCATTTGAAAAACTATGCCGTTCCCTTCCAAGAATATGAACAGACCGTCGCTTCGGCCGGATTTTCCAATGCTCTGTACCAGGTGTTTCAGGAGGTTAAGCGCGGCGTCGATGCCTACATCGCCGAAACCGTCAACCCTGAAGTGGTGCGATTTGTCCGCGAGGAAGAAGAGAAGATTCGAGAGCATTTCGAGCTGGTGACCGGGTCCTACGATGCCATGATCATGGATGCGCTTTCAGAATACCGGACCACATTAGAAGAACTCGGCATCACCGCTTTTGAAGATGAGTTTAAACGGGTTTATCTCCCCGATATCTCCGCTATGGCAGAAAATGCCGGTATCAAATTTCCACCGGCTGCGGCTTCCATGCAATATACCGCCACTATTCGCTCCGAGGCTGTTATGCGGCTCGGATGGTATCGCACCCTTCGGTTCATTAAACAGGTATTTAAACGGCCGCTCCCCGAATCCAAAGAAGCCCTTTTCGCCCTGGAAGACGGCGCGCTCCGGCTCAAGCGCGAAACCAAAAAATCCCTTCTCTTTCATTTCAAGGATTACCGGGAAAATTTAAAGTTTCAGTATATCCTGAAACTGGCCGATGCCGTTTCGGATTATTTGTACGATGCGCTTCAGGAGCGGTTGGAGACTTATGTGGCGGATCTTTCGAAGGTCTCTGAGTTGATACGGGCCGAAGGGATCGACCCGAAGGGAACATCGGAACTTCTGCAGCAAATGGATGCAAACCGGGAGCAGCTTGCCGAAAGGGTCCATTCCCTGAAACGGGAGATCGAAGCCGTCTCGTAAAGCAGGGTTTCTTATCCCAGATCGGCCCGAATCAGATCCGCCTCCATTCACCTTCCAGGTTTTCGGCCCCACGATGCCGTCTGCGATCAGTCCTTGGGATCGCTGGAATTGTTTGACAGCCGATTCGGTGCCGGTGCCGAAGAGACCGTCCGCATCCAGATCGAATCCGGCCTTTTGAAGTATCCGTTGAAGCCGCTGGACATCTTCCCGAAGTTCGGGGGATCGGCTTTCAAATCCGTCTTTCAGTTGAAGTGTCGGGTGGGACATGATGATCTCCCTTATTTTTTATAGTCCATTTTCCTTATTCGAAATTTATCTTTTTGGAGTACGCAAAAACAACCGATCATGCGATCGGAATAACATTTCAATATTTCTCTGACCGCCCCTAACTTCTCATCCCCTGTGGCATCCTCCAATCGGAGGAGTAAAATACCCCTGTGGCCCATGGCTGAATGATAGACCAATTCTCCAAAATCCTTGTCCATCGTGATAACCATTCGATTTTCATCGTTTGCCAGCACCACGATTTTTTTATCTTCCATACTTGGGTCGAGGTCTCTGACCGCTTTTGTGTCATAACCTTCATTTTGCAGGTATTCTTCAACTTTTTTTCCTACACCGACATCAACAAGAAATTTCAGCTGATGGGGATTCAAGCCGTGACCTGTATCGGGTAGACTTGTTCTTCTTCGACCAGCCGGGAGACGTATGCGAATACCGCCTGAAAGTCTTCCTTTTCCAATTCAGGGTAGTCATCGGCTAAGGCCTGAAGTGTAATTCCTCCTGCCAGGGCCTTTAAGATTTGTTCTACGGTGATCCTTAGCCCGCGAATGGTTGGTTTGCCGAGCATGATGTTTGGATTAATGGTAATCCTGGAAAGCAGTTCATCTGTATTTGGCATGATTGACATCCTGTATTTTTCTATAATGAAACGGATAACCCGTCTGTTTCGAATCGCGGATCGTTTCGCCCGGCCGGATATGGACTCTGGCCGGGAGCGAAGTGAAATTTTTATATTGCTTCGGCCGCCAAACCCAGCCCCTTTCGCTTGTTTTCGATATGCCTTCGAATCAGCACCGCCGCCTTTTCCGGATCGGGTTCGACGGCGAAGGCGGCGCCGACCACGTCGGTGAGCCCTTCGGTGAGGAGCTTGACGATTTTCATACTGCCGGTGATGGCGGGCATGGGGCCGAGGACGGTGTAAACCCCCGAGGCCACGAAATAGACGCCGATGGAGATGGCCTTTTCCGAATACCATTCGGGGGCGGCGCCGGCGATGGGCA
>JBKHDE010000014.1:0-38748 GCA_046541495.1 Desulfococcaceae bacterium | reverse complement strand
CCTTGCCCGCCCGAGGGTAGGGCGCCTGAAAAAAAGGTGGTAGTTGCCACGCCCTGACTGTTCGTGAACACAACCACCGGAGAAATCGTCTCTCCACCGCCCGTAGTCTGTTCCAGCGAGAATGCGACAGGCGCACCCCCTACAACCTGATCCGTAGCATTCTTAACGGTTGCCCTGAGAGTAATGGTATTGCTGACATCTCCGGTACTCGGCTGAATGACGCCGGCACTCGGTTGAAGCGACAATTGACTTGCTTCGCTGGATGGCGCCGAAATGGCGATCTGAATGGTATCGGAGGTATTGGGATCATTGTTGTCCAAAACCTGAACGGTCGCCAATCCCGCTTCAGCCGATTTCAACCTTGCGGTCGCTGTATCCTCGGTTACATTTACATCGATGACCTTACTGCCGTTTTCCCAGGTACCGAATGTGGTGGAAAACCGAACCTGGTTCTGTTCCGGCGCCCGGACGACTATCGGAAGTTCCTGATTGGTGGGCTGGGCGAACGGATCGGTATCCGGCGAAATGATGGCGAAAAGCGTAGCCGTGGAACTGACATTATACGTCTGAGACGCGGTGGTCCCCATGGTGTTGATGGTAAGAACCGCCTCGTCCGCCTGCTGACTTCCCGACACTTTCAAAGTGACCTGACCGGTAACGTCGGTTCTGAAATCTCCGTCCGCCGTGGTCCAAGACAAGGCGCCGGCCGGTTCCACGCTGACATTCACCGGCGCATCGAAGATCGGTTTTTGGCTCGCATCCTGCACCGTGAGGGTGAGGGTGGCCTCCTCATCCCCTTCCACCGATAAATTGCTTCTGTCGTTGTCGATGGATACGGTCGTTCCGGTGATTTGAATCGGGATGGATTTGGCCGCAAGGCCGGGCGCTCTGGCGGTTACGCTGACGGTTCGATTGGATTTATCCGCCGTGCCGGATGAAAAACGAACCTGGGCGATGCCGTCGGTGCCGGTCGTCACCGCTGTCGGATCGAACTGCTCTCCTTCCGGCAACTCTTCCGCCGGCATTAAGAGTCCGCTGTCGACATCGAAGGACACGTCCACGCCGGCAAAGGGTGCGTTGTTGGAATTCAACACCGTTGCGGTGATGAGGGCGCTGTCCGAGTTGTCGGATTTGACCGTTATCCGCGAAGTCGAAAGCGAAAGGCTGTCCGGAACCGGAAGCACGGTCACCGTCGATTCTTCACCGGGTGTCAAATTGAGCTGTCTTTGAACCATCGTCCGAACACCGGTTTCCGGGTCCGCAGGCCCCAACCCGACGACCGTTACCGGACCGGAAGGCGGTACCGGAATCTCATCCATGAAAAAAGTGCCGTCCCCGCCCACATTGAACATTTCATCTCCGATCCAGACGGTCGTACCGGGGTTTGCAGTACCACGGACGGAGGCCGTTCGCGCTTCTTCATAAAAAATCCCGTAAATACCGCCCTGCGTGATGCCGATGGTGGTATCGCCGGCATCATTTACAACCTGCCATTTGTGCGTGTCCGGATCGAACCGAAGCACGCGGTTGACTGTAAATCCTTCCTGTTGGGGAAGCATCAGGGTGGCCGCCGTATCCATATTGAGCAATGCCGGCTGAACGGAGACCATCGTTTTCGGGGCCTGTTTTCCGCCGATGAGAGTATCTTCCCCGGCCAGGGTGAAATTGGACGGCATCGGGGCGGAAAGCGGACTGTTCAGATCGATATTGACCAGACTGATTCCGACGCTGTTCACCCCGCTTTGATTTCCCACTTGGAAAACACCTGAGTTCTGAGGGGGAATCGTCAGCGTGGCCCTTTCGGAACCGATGACGTTGGACTGAATGGGGGTTGCGGTCCCGGCTGTCGCCAGCACGTTCACCGCCGTTACGGGGGAAGGATAAAGCACCACCGGTTGGTCCGCTGAACCGCCCCCGGAAAGATCGACCAGATTGAAAGTTTCGAGGTAACCGGTTTTGGAGGCCAGCAGGGTGTGCATCTCATTGGAGACGTTTAGGGAATAATCACCATCACTATTGGTGGTCGTCGTGTATTGGGGGCTGAACACATAAATGGTGACGCCTGAAAAGGGATTTCCATTGCTGCCGAAAACCGTCCCGGAAAAATTGAAGGAAGGCTGAGGGGGAGTGCCGTCATCTCCGCCGCCGCCGCCGTCGCCGTCGGTTCCGTCATCCATGCTGCCGGTCGACCCGCAGCCGATCAGTGCCAATAGCAGAATACCAATGATCAGAATGAAACCAATGAATTTAACGCTTGGACTACGCATATGGCTTTACCTTCCTCATCCGTTTAAAATATCGCATCTGTTGAATGCTGAATTAAAACTGAACGGTACGCTGTTCCAACTGAACGATTCTGGGGGTAATAAAGATCAACAGCTCTTCCTTGTCCCTTGATTTCCCCTGCGTTTTAAAAAACCATCCCAGGATGGGGATTTTCGACAAGCCGGGAATGCCGGTCATTTCATTTCGTTCGGTGGTCTTGATGATGCCGCCGATGACCACCGTATCCCCGTCATTGATCAGAAGCTCCGTCTGAGCTTCCTTGGTGGTGAAGGACTGTTGCCCGGCGATCACGTTACCGAGATCATTCTTCGTGATATTGATGTTCATGGAAATTCTGTTGTCGGGGGTCACATGGGGAACCACCTCCAGCAGAAGATCCACGTCCTTGAATTCGACGTTTACCTCCCCGTCTTCCACGGTCTGGTACGGATAGCTGATCCCCTGTTTGATGACCGCCTTTTTGTTGTCCAGCGTCACCACTTTGGGCGCGGAAATGATTTTTCCTTCCCCCTGGGATTCCATGGCCTGCAATTTGGCGTTCAGCAATAGCGGAGTTCCGGCAATTCTCACAAAATTAAACCCGATACTGCCGAAACTTTCCGCCGCAAGCGGAAAGTTCATGGCCATATTGTAACCATAGGTACCGCCGATATCGTTGTACCCTCTTTCCGGGCCCGTTCCCACCCGATTGTTGACGCTGTCCTGGACCGTATCCGTGGTCCCGCCGACATCGATAACCCCGTCCCCCCCGACCTCCTGAACCCCGAGGCCCATTTCCCAGGTGGTGCCGATTTCTCTGGAAAAGTTGGTCGTGGCCTCTACTACCCGCGCTTCGATGATGACCTGCGGAGTGACCCGGTCCAGCTTTCGAATCAGGTCCCTGGCCTGTTCGATTTTTTCAGCCGTATCGGTATAAATCACCACATTGGTGCGCTCATCGACACTGACGCTGCCCCGGTCTCTGGTCAGAATTTTTTCGATGTGCGGCATGATTTCTCTTTGGGCGTTGGAGTAGTTCACCGGAAGATATTCGGTCGTGAGCGGTTCCAGTTGTTTCTGTTGGTCCCTCAGGGCCAATTCGGCGGACTGTTTTTCTTGGCGGATCCGCTCTTCCTGGTCCAGGGTCTCCCGAGTGGCGATTCGAATGATGTTGCCTTCCACCGCTTTCCCGAGTTTGTTCATTTTCAAGATAAGATCCAGCACTTGGTCCCAGGGGACGGGTTGGGCCAGCGTCAGGGTCACCTGGCCGGTGACATCCCTGTCGATGGCGAAGTTCATTCCGCTGACCTCCCTGAGTATCCGAAAGACATTCTTGATATCGGTTTCGTAAAAATCGAGGGCGATTTTTTCCCCGGTGTATTGGGGACCGCTTTCGGTGATCTCCAATTCGGTATCCAAGCCGGCCGGCGATTCTTCGGAAGGAGTACTCGGGGTGGATGCGTAGCTGTCCCCCGAAGGAGGCGTGTCAATCGGGGGCTCGGTATCGGAATCGGGGGTTGACTCTTCCATGGCCTGCGGCGGCGGGGTCGGCGAAGCCTTCGCCCGGGCCGCCGGAATACCGACCATCGGTTTGGGAGAGATGGAAGAGGCTTCCAGATTCACCCGCAAGGTCCCCCCCTCCTGCTCGACGAAATACGGCACCGCCTCGCGCAGTTCGATTTCGAAAACGGCGGTATCCGGTCGGGGCTGGGCCGGCAGAATTCGATCCACCGCACTTTCAAAGTGGTCGGTGATCAAGGGTCGTTGGCGATCTTTCGGCAGCCGGGTATTCAAAAGATTGAGCTTCAAGGTCCTGCCGTCGGCTTCATCGATATCATACTGAACCGGCCGGGTGGTTCCGATGACAAGGGTCGATTTTCCGGCTTCCTGGCTGGCAAATTCAATCTGGTTGACGGCGGCGGGCTTTGTATGATCCACCGGCGCCGTGGACCTTTCCCCGGACCGCGGTACCGATCTGGGAATAGGACGATCGGTTGCGTATGCCGGCATATCCGCCTGCCGGGAAGGACCCACCTGAACCACCAGCCCATCCCGGTTCGGATTCACCTTGAAGGCGGATAAATAGGGTTCTCTGGTGACGATTTCAACCTGGACCCGATCCGGATAGCTCCGATGCCGGACCGTCTTCACCCACTGGGTATCCACCGGAAAGGATTGCACCCCCTCATAGGGGCTGGACACCCCATACATATCCACAATGATCCGCGGGGGGTTGTCGGCGGTGGAGGTTTGAAACTCGTTGATGGGCCCGTCCCCGCGAACATTTACCAGCATGCTGTCGTCCAATTGCGTCGCGTAGACCGATTGGACCCTGGAGGCGGACCGCATGGAGGGGGTGTAGGAAGAAGCCCGGGGTGCGGGTGATGTATGGACTTTTTCCGCCTGACGCGCAATACCGCTTCCCATATGAATGAGCAGACCGTTTTCCACCGGGTGGGCCGAAAAATGGTCGAGATAGGTGCTTTGCGTATCCAGAACGACCCGGACCCGATCCGGATAGCTGTGGTATCGAATCTGGCTGACCCATCGGGTATTGACCGGTATGACTTTCTCCCCCTCGTAAGGGCTTTGAATGTTGAAAATATCGAACACGATGCGGGCCGGTCTGTCGATGGTAAAAGAACGATAATTGGTGATCATGCCGTCGGCGCCCACAAACACCTTCAGGCTGTCGCCGAACTTGGCGGCGTACACCGATTGTAACCGGGAAGCGGTATGAAAGCTTCCGTTTCCGGCCGCCGGCGGAACGTTCGCGGGAGCGGCGGGCGGGGGAGCATCGGGGGTTCGGTATGCCTCATTGGAAGGCATGCTCTCGGATGCCCGGGTCGGCGCATGGAGGGTGCGGGAGCCGCTGCCGAATGAAATTCTCACCCCGTTTTCTTCTCGGGTGACCTGGTAGGGGGCATTGTCTTCGAGAAGAATTTGCAATTTGGTGGTTTGCCCGTTTCGACTGATTTCCGATGCGTTGATGGAGTGGAGAATCGGATTGGCGGGGATGAATACATTCTGTGAGGTTTGCAGGGAGGTGTTTGAAAAATAGAGCAGAAGGGCCGGCGGCGAGGACTGCTTGACCGTCGTGTAGGTCAGGGGTTGGTTTCCTCCGATCAGCACATCGATGGTATTCGGGTGCTCGACGGTCTTGATGTTCGTAATCCGCTTTGTTCCCCCCGAGGCGCTGCTTTCTCCGGACGCACCCAAGGCCGCGCCGTTTATTGCGAGCAAGGCCGTCAATACCCATAGGAAGATGACGAAGGTTCCTCGTTGCGACCGCATCATGTCTCTACATTTCATAATATTCATCTCCGGAAGGTCTTTGAAATTTAATCTCCCTGGTACGAACCGTCACTTTGCCCATCGGATCCGTGTCTTTTTCTTCCACCACGATCCGATCTTTCTTAATTTCCACAACCTGGCCGGAATGAATCCCGATATAGGTTCCTTTGTCGATAATATACCCTTTCCCGGAAGCCTCTTCCACCATGGCCTTGTTTCCTCTCGGCGTGCGCACGATTCCGACCAGTTTCAACTGACTCAGGTCCAGCTTTTCAAGAGGGGTTAAGCGGCGGGGAGGCGGCTTGGGTTTCCCGTCGCTCTCTTTCTGCTCGGGTTCCTTGGTTTCAGGCTCCTCTTTAAACAAAGGCACGAAGGGGTCGATTCGTTCCTTCCGGGCATAGACGATGTATTCCCTTGGTTCTTCCTCCCCGGCGATTTCCGAAATCGAAACGACCAGATCATCCGCAGTATCTGCCTGCTCCTGTGGGTCAGGCGGGGTACCGCTTTCAGAGGTGATGGATCGGGTCTGATCGGATGTATGCGTCTTTTCGGAAGATGATTTTTCGACGGTTTGAGTCGGTTGAACCCCGTTTGAAACCGGTTTCTCCGCCGGGTCTGCCGAGGTTTTCTCATCCCGGGGAGTCCTATCGGCCGTGTTTCGTGCGATCAGGTCTCCCGGCTCCCCATTGGATTCGGACGAACCCCCGGAAGTTTCCTGAAGCAAATCGGGCGGAAGGGCGGCGATTTTTTTCCTGATGATTTTGGCCTTGGGAGAAGGGGGGGCCGGTGATTCACTGCACCCGACCCCAAAGGTCAGAATGCAAATCATGCCGAGGGATGAGATCAGTTTTTTTCTCATAGTAGATACGATGCTGTTTTTCTTTGAAGTGGTTTAAGGCGCTTGCTCCAAAAATTTATAAGTCACCGCTGTGCAGGAGATGTTCAGCTCATTTTTATCTTCTCCGGTTTCTTTCCCGCCCCTCCTTTTCACGTCGGACATACGCACATCCTTGATGTTGACGATTCGATCCAGATGAGACACTCTTTGGAAGAAAAGGGCGGTGTCATGATACTCCCCCACCACTTGAATGGACACCGGAATTTCCGCATAAAAACCCATCGTATTTTCCCGTTCGGGCCGAAACAGAATGAACTCCAGGCCCGAATCCTGGCCCGCATGGGAAATACTGGTCAAAAGGGTCGGGATTTCTTCGCTTTCCGGCAACGCCTGTCTGGCGATCTCAAATTTCGCCTCCACCTCTTTCATTTCGGCTCTGTACTTGCCCAATTGACTCGCCCGCCGTTTTGCATCCTCCAGTTCGGCCGTCAACTTTTCGAATTCTTCTGTCAGCCGGGTGATTTCCTTATGCTTGGGCATAAACGAAAAATAGACCACCGGCCCGACAATCAGAAGGATGGCGCCGACACAGATCAGAATCCGCTGGAGCTTGGTCAGCTTGGATATCTTATCAAAAAAAGGATCGAGAAATTCGAAGGAAAATTTTGATTTTTTCATGTTTTCTCTTTTTCTTCGGATTCGATGTTGTCCGTGGAAGGGTTAGTGGGAGGATTGGTACATGCAACGACAAATTTTTTCAGATGAATATTGTCTTTTCCTTTACCCTGTTTAAAGAGTTCCTGTTGAAGGTTGATCAACCGGACACTTGTAAACAGCGAGTCTTCTTCGAGACGGGTCATAAAATCAGCCACCGTCTTGTTGTCTAAGGCGATTCCTTGAATTTGCAAATTAACATCCGGTCTTTTGAATTCTTCGGTGGTTTCGGCCTGCTTACCTTTTTTGCCTTTTTTGGGTTTTTTTGCTGGCCTCACATTTTGTTCGATCGCTTCGAGTCCGGTCAGCCACATCTTTTTTTCGATCACCACCTCGGTCATTCCCTCCAGGATGCGGAATGATCGGCCGCGATTCATATCCAGCTGTTCGATGACCTGAAGTTTTCTTTTCAGCACCGCCAATTTGTTTTTGAGCTCTTCGACCTCTTTGGCAATTTTATTATATCGAATCACCTCTTTCCGGGTAAATTCGATCTGCGTATTCAAGGCCTCGACCTTCTTATTCAGCTTATTGTTGTACCAGACCAGGCTGAATGTTATCAGAACGATTAAAAGCAGAAAAACAGTGACCTGCTGCCGGACGTTTTCTTTTTTCCGGGCGGTGCGGTAGGGAAGTAAATTGATCCGTATCATTTGTCGTTGATTCTCCTGATGGCAAGCCCCATGCAAATCGCCGCCTGGGGCGCAATCTGCTCGAGGTAGTTGATGTCAAACCCGCTGTCCACGGAAATGGATTCGAAGGGGTTGATGATTTCCACTTCGGAGGAAGTTTCCACCGCCAGCAGCTGACGGAATTTCTTTATTCTGGCGCCGCCGCCGCTCAGGATAATTCGGCGGATCTGATCATCGGGGTAAGTCGAATAGAAGAAATCGAGGGCCCGTCGGATTTCGGTGCACCAATCCGACGCGACGGTGGCGATCACCTCGAGCACCTCTTTAGAAGAAAGGTTGTCCGCGTCTTCATTGCTGTAAAGCTGTTCGGCCTCTTCGATGGAGCACCCGGTCATGGAAACTATTTTGAGATTAATCTGCTGACATCCTAATGAAACATCCCTCATAAAAACCGAGTAGTTGCCTTTCAGAATATTGAGGGTCGTTTTGTTGGCGCCGATGTCGATGAGAGCGACGTTTTCCCCTTCCGGATGATAGTTGATTTCATAGATATTCTGAAGGGCGAATGCATCCACATCGATAATGCACGGGGTCAGACCGGCCAACTGAACGAGATTGACATAGTCATTGACCATCTCTTTTTTGGCGGCGACCAGAAGCACATTCATCTGGTTGGGGTTGGTCTCATTTTCCCCGATGATCTGGAAATCGATCCGGACGTCATTGATATCGAAGGGGATATATTGTTCCGCCTCAAAGTGGATGGTTTCCTGGAGTTGGTCTTCCTCCATGGTGGGCACGCTGATATTTTTAACGATGGTGGAATACCCGCCCACGGATATGGCCACATTGTTTTCCTTGATCTTATGAATCTTAAACAATTGCCGAATGGAATCGGCCACCGCCTCGGGGTTTCGAATATTCCCTTCCTCAATCAGGCCCGGAACGATATCGATCATACCGAACTTGTTCAGATTCCATCCTTTTTTTTTATCTTCCACTTCGGCGAGCTTTAAAGTGCGGGATCCGATATCCAATCCCACCAGATAGGTTTTTTTCCCGAATACCATAGTAAACTCTTTATTACCTAAGGGATGTAGAGAAAGGTTGCCATAATCCTGATTTGATGTTCCATTATCGAGTCTTATTCCAACTTATATGAAAACGACCGGCAAAATTCTGTGATTAATTTGGCTTAATCCGGAACAGCCATTTTGCCATACCAGATATTGGAGGAAAACGCCAATATTTTATTGAAAAAGCAACAGGTTTGCTTTACTATTCAGTAAATAAAAGCATGAGGATGAATTACCCGGCGGTCTTTTGAACATTGAGATCGCCAATCAGATAGCAATATTTTGCGAAAAGTGTCAATGAAAAATATCCGCCGAATCAGAAGTCTCCCTTGGGATTCAGCCGAAATCACTAAATTCGATTTGGTTCAACAATTCAATGGGTATGCATACGTATTCCTTGGGTAGGATTTTCCTGCTTCCTCTCTTCATACCCTCTTTCATTATCCAAGCCGCCGAGAATCAAGGAAAAATTTAAATTCCGACTTGAAACAATGACGTCCACTCAAAATTCAGAAGAGAAGGCCAAGCCGTTCCGGCTGGTGAAATATTTTACTTTCACCAGTCTGGCCACCATATTCGCCGGCACCATGGTCCTATGCTTCTTAAATATTCACTGGGCCAGAACCCTCCAGTTCAAACAAAGCGAAGATTACGCCCATCTGCTGATCGAGAACCTGAACCATCAAATCTATACCCAGTTTCAGGTCCCCGTCTATTACCTTTTCGGAAAAATTCAGCTTCGGGATAAAAGACAATTCGAACTGATGGACCGAATCGTTCGAAATACCCTGCACAGCTTCAAAGTGGAAATGGTGAATCTCTATGACGTTAAAAACAACATCATCTCCTACAGTTTCGATCCCGATCTGGTCGGCAGAAAAGATGTGGGGGGTCAGGAATACCTGAGCGCCGTCGCCGGAAAATCCACCTCCAAATTGATCCAGAAAGGCGATTTCTGGAAGGTCTGGCTCGGTTTTCCCGAAGAGATCAAGGTGTATACCTTTGCGCCCCTGCGGGAAGCCAAGCCCCTGACCCCGATTTCCGGAAAAGTCCTCGGCGTTGTGGAGATCGTTCAGGATATGTCCGAGGATTATCAAACCATTTTCAATTTTCAGATTCGGATTGTGATTACCTGCGCAATCGTCATGAGCCTGCTCCTGCTGATCCTGATTTTCGTGGTAAGACGGGGCGAGAAAATTATCCAACACCGGACCCTGGAGAGAATTCGGTTGAAAGAGCAACTGAGTCGGGCCGAGCGCTTGTCGGCCTTAGGAGAAATGGTGGCCGGCATTTCCCATGAAATTCGGAATCCGCTGGGGATCATCCGAAGTTCGGCCGAGTTGTTGAAAAAGAAGATGGCCAAGACCGAACCTTCCAACTCGATTCCGGACATCATTGTGGAAGAGGCCGGCCGGCTCAACAACATCATCACCGATTTTCTGGATTATGCCCGCCCCAAAGCGCCGCACATGGCCCCCTGCCATATCGATGAAGTACTCAAAAAAAATCTGGCCTTTTTAGAGCCCCAACTGGGGGCCCAGGGGTACCAGATCAAAAAACACGACAACGGCGATATCCCCATGGTGATGGCCGATTCGGATATGATGTATCAGGTGTTTTTAAATATTCTGATCAATGCGATCCAGGCCATGCCGGGCGGCGGGGAAATCCAGGTCGGGGTTGAATCCGCCGATGATCAGGTGATCGTCTCCTTCAAGGACAAGGGCGAGGGGATTCCGGAGGATACGCTTCAGAAGATCTGGGACCCCTTTTTTACCACCAAAGAAACCGGTACCGGACTGGGATTGGGTATCGTCAAAAACATCGTAGAGGCCCATAACGGGTCCATTAAAATTGAAAACAGGCCCATTTACGGGGCCGAAGTCACGATTACCCTGCCGGCCAAAACGGAGTAAATCCCCAGAACGGAGTCAATCCAATGGATACCATTTTGATTGTGGATGATGAAAAAAATTATACCCTGATTTTGAGTGCGGTACTGGAAGAGGAAGGCTATGAAACCCTGACCGCGAACAGCGCCTCGAAGGCGCTGGCCATCCTCTCCGATGCCGAAGTGGATCTGGTGTTGACCGACATGAAAATGCCGGAGACGGACGGGATTTCGCTCCTGGAAAGCGTCAAAGAAAAGGACCCCGAATTGCCGGTGATCATGATGACCGCCTACGGCACTGTGGAAAAAGCGGTGGAGGCCATGCAGAAAGGGGCCCACAATTATATCCTCAAGCCCTTCGATAACGAAAGCCTCGTGGTATACGTCCGAAAAGCCTTGGAAATGTATCGCATGGTCAAGGAAAACCGACATCTACGCAATTCCATAAAATCCCGCTACCAATTCGATAACATTATCGGCAAAAGCAAAGCTATGCGGGACGTATTCGAAACCATTCAAAAAATCGCGCCGGCCACCGCCACCGTACTGATCGAAGGTGAAAACGGCACCGGAAAGGAACTGGTGGCCAAATCGATCCACTTCAACAGCCCCCGGCGCAATGAACCTTTTATTGCGGTCAATTGTTCGGCTTTATCCGAAAACCTTCTGGAAAGCGAGCTGTTCGGCCATGAAAAAGGAGCGTTTACCGGCGCGGCGACCATGAAGAAGGGCCGTTTCGAACTGGCGGACCGGGGAACCCTGTTCCTGGACGAAATCGGCGAACTCTCGGCAAACATTCAGGTCAAACTGCTTCGGGTTCTGCAGGAAAAGGTATTCGAGCGGGTGGGCGGTACCCGCCCGATTACGGTGGATATTCGGGTGATCGCCGCCACCAACAAAAACCTGAAGGAGGAGGTTCGACAGGGCCGATTCAGGGAGGACCTCTTTTACCGACTGAATGTCCTTCATATCGTTATGCCCCCCCTGCGGAATCGGGTGGAGGATATTCGTCTGCTGGTTCAACATTTTATCGAAAAGTACCGAAACGAGCGCAAGGCGGACATCCCGCCGATCAAGGGGATCGATCAGGATGTGGAGCGGCTCTTTTATGAATACGCATGGCCGGGCAATGTGCGGGAACTCGAAAATGTGATTGAACGGGCCGTCATTCTCTGCCCCGGTGACATGATTCGGGTCTCGGATCTGCCCAAAAATTTCAAGGCCAATGCCTACAGCACGCTGCATCTCGAAGGCATTCCCGCCAATGCCAATCTATCGGAAACCCTGACCGAAATTGAAAAATCGATGATCACCCGGGCACTCAAGATGACCGACTATGTTCAGGCCCATGCGGCCAAAATGCTCGGAATCGGAAAAAGCGGGCTCAACCAGAAGATCAAGAAATACAATCTGGAGGTGGGGTCTAAAAAATAAAACAGGGGTTTACTGCAACAAGCAAACCCCTGAAGAAAAAAAGAAGAGAAAATCAGGTCGGGCTAGATTCGGCCGCGGCCGTTTTGGCCACCCGTTCTTTGACCAGATCGATATAGGTGGCGTCCGGATACTCTGCGATCAGGGTCTCATAAGCCTGGGCACTCTTTTCGGGGTTTCCCGTTTCCGCATAGATTCGGCCCAAATTGAAAAAGGCCTCGGCTTTCATCAAAGGGGTCGTCCCGGCGGTGATCATTTCGAAATACCGGACCGCCGAAGCCAGGTCTCCGTTCCCCTCATAAGAATACGCCAGGCCGGCGAGAATGAAATTTTTTAGGGACGGATAGCTGTCCGCATCCCGAAGCGCCCTTTCATAGAGTTCGATCGCCCGGTCATAGGCCCCGGCTTCAAATGCGATGTCGCCGTAGGCGATTCTGGCCAGTTTGCCGCCGTCTTTATCCCCATATTTTTCCAGAATGGTCTGGAATTCCTCATTCACCGCCTGGTAGGCCTTTTCAGGACCCTCTTCCTCCGACAGGGCATTATATTTCTCCATTGCGCTGTTCATCATGGTGAAGGCCCGGTTCTCGGCCTTTTCGGAAAAATACAACACCCCCGACACGACGATGACGATCGCAAACAGAACCCCCAGCCCGGCCGCGATTTGGACCCTATGCTCCAGCACATATCGCATCAGGCTCTGGGTAAAGGTAAGAAATTCATCCGGTTCCTTCAAGAGCTGCTTTCGCGTCTTTTTTTTTTTCGCCATCAGTCCTCCCTTGTTTGTTTCAATAATGAATGACCTCGTTCAACTTGATTCTATTGATTACACCGATGCGTAGTTTAAACAGCGGGAACGGCCCGGACTACCAGACCAGCATCTGATGAATCCATCCTTTATCCCCGTCCGCGTGGCGGATCTGCAGCCATTCCCCTTTTCGTTCAATGACTTTGAAGGGGACCCCTCTTTCGACCGTAAAGACGATGTCATGATCGGTCCCCGGTCCGGAGCGGACATTGCATTTGTTCTTATTCACGATGACCGATGGATCGCCGTTCACCAGTTTTCGAAATATCCATCCCTTATCCCCTTCGAAATCCTTGAAATAATACCACTCCCCGGATTTCTGAAGGACCTCTATCGGATGATATTTCTCAAGTTTCCACAATAATTTGTATTGAGTGCCGGGTCCGGACCGAACATTGGCCAGGTCCACCCCGACGGCGGTCCGCTCCGCCCACGCCGCAACGGCCCAGAACACCACCAACCAGACGACACCCATCCGTTTGAGCTTCATCATTACACTTCCTCCATGGAGATAACCTTCATCGGCCTTCATCAGGCATGGAAAAATTCGAGCTGGGGCAATTTCACGCAGGTCAGTTTATTGCCGTAGACCGCGCCGGTATCGACCCCGATCTTGTTCGGCATCACCAGCGGTTCCGTAAACGGGGTATGGCCGAACACCACCTGTTTTTCAAAATCGTAAGTGGAATAGATGAATTTTTCCCGAATCCACAGCAGGTCTTCGTGTTTTTGGCGGTCAAGGGGCACCTTTTCCTTAAGACCGGCATGAACAAAAATATACTTCTCGGTTTCATGAAAAAGCGTCAGGGAGGACAAAAAATTGCGGTGAGCGACCGGAATCGGATCGGGTTCGTTTTCATCGGAGTGGTCCAGATAATTTTCCAGCGTCTGGTTCCCGCCGTTCATCAGATAAATGGTCCGGTCCACCCCGTTCAGATAAAGCTCCAACATTTCCTCGTGATTTCCTTTGAGAAAGACGACATCGGTGAAACGCGCTTTCAGGCGGATCAGATATTCCACCACATCAAAAGAACTGGGCCCCCGATCGATATAGTCGCCGAGAAAAACCAGGGTGTCTTGGGCCGGGTCGATTTCCGGTTCGACCTGGTCCATGAGGGCGCGCAACTTGTCCAGACATCCGTGAATATCCCCGATGGCATAGATACTTCCCATGGATCAGGACAACATGAATACCCGCCGGGGTTTGTCCAGACGGGTAATCCCTTCTTCTTCCGCCGCCTGAACGGCCGATTCAAAATCCGTTTTGGAAGGATACTTATTCAACCCCTTCACCCGGGCCGCGTCTCCGCAGGGCCTGTATTGCGGCATAATATTGACATAGCTGTTTTTGGAAATCTTCCGTGCGATAAACCGCATGATCTCCCGGGTGCCGGCCAGCCCGTCGGGCAGTACCAGGTGACGGATCAGAAGCCCCCGCAGGGCCAGTCCCGAATCGTCGATGGCCAGGTCCCCGACCTGGCGGTGCATTTCCAGCAGCGCACTCCGGGCCGCTTCCGGGTAATCCGGCGCATCACAGCTTTCCCGGGCGATATCCGAATTCCAGAATTTGAAGTCGGGCATGTAAATATCGATCACACCCTCCAGAATTCTCAAGGATTCGACCCGGTCATAGGCGCTGGAATTATAAATCAGGGGAATTTTCAACCCCTTTTCAACCGCGAGGTCGAGACCGGAGAGTAGTTGAGGAATCACATGCGAGGGGGTAACGAAGTTGATATTGTGGCATCCTCGGCTCTGCAACTCCAGCATGATCTGGGCCAGCTGAGCCGGTTCCGCTTTTTGGCCCTCCGCCTCATGGCTGATGTCGTAATTCTGGCAAAACCGGCACATCAGATTGCAATGGGTGAAAAAGATCGTCCCCGATCCCTGGGTACCCACCAGGGGTTTTTCTTCACCGAAATGGGGCCCGTAGCTGGAAACCCGGGCCCGCCGCCCGGTATTACAAATTCCGGTTTCCCCCTCCAGCCGGTTCACCCGGCATCGCCGCGGGCACAGGGTGCAGGAGGCCATCTCCTCCCGGGCCTGTTTCACCTTGTTTCCGAGATACCCCTTCTCGAATGTCTTGATGTAAACCGGTTCAACCGATGCCATGTCTATTTCTCCGGACGCACCAGAATCTTTTGCGCCATTCCCCGGCCCAGGGCGTACCGTTTTCGGTCCAGAGCGACCACCAGCTGCCCTTTTCCGGAATTGGAAATCACCTCCACCTTATCCCCGACCCGAATCCCCATGCTGACCAGCCGCATTCGAGAAGTCGGGCCGCCGGTCACTTCTCGAATGGTCAATACCTCCCGGGATTTGGCCATAGTCAGTGGAATCAGCGGTCCCGGCTTCCCCAGGCAATCGCCGCAGATGCCGTAGATCTTCAACCCGTGTTGAAGCATATGGAATCCCTGAGAAGCGGCGATTCGCATCTGAAGGTCTTCCAGATCATCGTCCTTGAATTCGACGATCTTTCCGCACCGGGTGCAGATCAGATGGTCATGGTGCTGGCCCAGATGGCGATGCTCATAGCGCACCGCACCGTTATCGAACTCGTTTTTCTGAGCGAATCCGAACCGGCACATGAGATTCAGGGTGTCTTTAACAAATTTCGCCTCAAAATCATAGCCGTTATTACGAAGAAGGACGATCAGTTCCTCCTCGGTGACATGGTGTTCCGTTCCCAGAAACACCTCGAGGATTTTGAATCGATCCTCGAAATGGTCGATATTTTCATGTTCGAACAGTTCTTTGAACTGTTCTTTTTCTTGACGATGGATCTGCTTCATGGCCTGGCAAAAGCGATGTAAATTTCAGTGGCAGTACATACCCGGTCGACGGATCGGGGCGGCATTACAGTCGTTTATCGGGAAGCTCCGGGAATTTCATAGGTGGTGCAGGACCCGCTGGAACACTTGCGATTCTCGGTTTTCACTCCGGATGAAGCGCCGGTGTCGCCCATGGCGAAATTGGTGGTGCTGAGTACCCTTTCGAAATTTTCGGATCGGCATTTGGGACACCCCATTTCCACATCCTCCTCCGAGCTTCGGGTCACCAGGATTTCAAAAAATTCATCGCATTCCAAACATTTAAATTCATAAATCGGCACGTTTCACTCCTTATCACGTAATTGATGGTCGAACCTTGATATTTATCACATTCCACTGCTTCAGGAAAGGAGAAACAAATGGACAAACCGCGGATCCAGGTCTTTACCCGCCACGGGTCCATATTCTTCCTCGATTTCCCTGAAAAGCGCCTCCAGGATATCCCGAAACCGGTCGGCGATGTGGGTATCCGGAAGCCGCGTCACCCGCGACAACCAGTTTAAAAAGTCGGCCTTTTCGGAATCCTTGATGACTCGGGAATCCGCGCGGCCGATCCAGATATCTTCATACCATGGCTTGAATTCGCTAGGTGCGATCGGCGCGAGGGCTTCCGAAAGTCCAAGCCGATTCCGAACCCAGAGGGTCAGCAGAACATTTTTCCAGGTCACATGCTTTCCGGGAATCGGATCAATCGGTATGCCCACCAGAGACAACAAACCATCCATGGCCTGAACATCGGCCAGGACCCGCTCGGTGGAACGGATTTCATCGACCGAATAAAATTCCCGGTACAGCTGATCGCCGGTTCGGTAATTGTCGAAGCACAGCGGCCGTTTGATCAGCAGCCCGCCCAGAACCCCGAGCCACGCCTCCCCCCAAAAACCGAGCGGCAGACGCTGTTCTTCGAACCAGCTTTCCTTGCGCCACTGCTCGGCCTGCCACTTCAGATGCACCGCCCGGCCGTACCCCACTCGAAAGATGCGATCCAGGGGAAATCGACGGATGACGGCCGCAGCCTCGGCCGGTCTCGACCCTGATTCCGAAAGCACAATCGACTCCAGGCCGATGCCGAGGTATCCGCAGACCTTGACCACGATCTCCCGAAGCGCTTCCCGCTCTCGAATCCGCCGCTGGTCGGCGGCAATCACCTGATTGCACAGGCCGGCGAATTCCGATTGAAGCCCTTCCAGATCGCCGGCCTGATTCAGGCTTTCCAGGGCCCGGGAAAACAGGGTGTCCGGGTCCACCATTTCGGCCGCATACAAGGATACCGGAAATCCGATCGTCGATTCGCCGCGGTCCAAAGGTCGCTTTCCGAAAGGATGCTCCAGGGCCGAGGGATTCAATGGTTGATAGATCCCGATCGCCTCCTCGAACGGAAGAAACCCCTTTTCGGCCCGCCGCACGTTTCGAAGCCGCAGGAGTTCCTCTTCCACCTCGGCCGGAATGATCTCCCGCATTTCCAGCAGCATATCCTGAAATCGAATGTGGTCGTAGGCGGACAGGCGTTTTAAAAACGTCCCCAGAAACTCATCCCGGTCCTCTTTCAGCCCGGTCTCCGACACGGATAAAAATGGACGGTCGGACAGACGCAGATAAAACACGTCATCCTCGGTGAAAAAGCCTTCCCCCAATTCCGACGGATCCTGGTCGTGTTCTCGAATCGCCAGATCGACATTTTTGAACAGGTAGTATTCGAACAGCGCGCTGTTCTCGTCCGCGGCCCACCGGACCAACCGATCCGGGTCGGCCGTCAGCAGGCGCTGTAGCCAACGGGTCAGGGCGGGCAGATCGATTCTGTCCCGGTCCCAGATTTCCGCATCCAGTATGAATTCCCACTGCCGAAGGGATGCCAGCGACAGAAGTTCGCCCGCATCCTCGACGCCGATTTCGTGAAGGAAAAAATAGAAATCCTCCTCGGAGAATGAATGGACCAGGGCCGCCGGATGCGGTTCCGAAAAAATCCGCTCCATCGCCTGTTCCGGCGGCAGCGACACAAGCTCCCGCCGCTTGTCGGCCAAGGCCCGGGCTCGAATCAGGGCCTGTTCTTGTACGGTGTTTTCGCTCATCGCAAAATGGTATACATCGGGCGAAATCTTGTCAATACGGGGCCGGCGCCTTCACCGGCCGCCGGGCGAGCTTAAGCAGCAACAGCATTCCCGGCACCGCCGCCAGGGTGCAGAAATAAAAAAAAACCTCCCATCCCAGGACCTTGGCCATGAATCCGGTGGGGGCCGAGGCCAACACCCGGGGAATCCCCATCAGACTGCTGAGCAGGGCATACTGCGTGGCGGTAAACCGCTTATCGGTGATGCTGGCCATGAAGGCGGCATAGGCGGCGGTGCCCATGCCGCCGCTCAGGTTTTCAAAGGCGATGACCCCGCACAGGACCGGCAGGCTGTGGCCGATCCGGGCCAGAAAGGCAAACCCCAGGGTGGACACCATCTGAAGGAAACCGAATATCCACAGGGAGCGGTGAATCCCCAGCCGAAACATCATGACCCCGCCCGCCAGCCCGCCGGCGATGGTCGCCCAGAAGCCGAAGAGCTTGACCACCGTACCGATTTCGGTCTTGGTAAATCCGATGTCCAGATAAAACGGCGTGGTCATGGCCATGGCCATGGTATCCCCGATTTTATAAAAAAGAATGAAGGCCAGTATCCATACCGCGTTTTTTCGGCTGAAATACTCGAGCAGCGGATCGATGACGGCGGATCGGATGGACCGGGGCCGCGCCTCGGTGACGATCGGCTCCCGGGTCAGCAAAGTGGTGAGAATGCCGGGAAGCATGCAGGCCGCCATCACCAGGTAGACCATCTGAAAGGTCATGAAATCGGCCATGATCATACCCCCGCCGGAGGCCAGCAGCATGCCCACCCGATACCCGTTGATGTACAGGGATGATCCCAGGCCCAGTTCCTCGTCCGTGAGATCTTCCCGGCGATAGGCATCCACCACGATGTCCTGGGTGGCGCTGAAAAAGGTGACCAGAAAAGCGGCCAGAGCCAGCAGCCAGGGGTAGCTTGCCGGATCACTCAGCCCCAGCCCGGCGATGGCCAGCGCCAGGCAGACCTGGGCCACCAACATCCAGCCCCGTCGCCTGCCCAGAAACGGCAGGGTATACCGGTCCAGAACAGGGGCCCAGAGGAATTTGACGGTATAGGGCAGCCCCACCAGCGCCATCAGTCCGATCACCGTGAGGTCCACCCCCTCTTCCTTCATCCAGGCCTGAAGCACGGTAATGGTCAACAGCAGCGGCATGCCGCAGGAAAACCCCATGACAAAGGCCACCAGCATTCGGGGGCTGAAGATGAGCCGGAGCATTCCCTTTTTCGGGGATGGGTTCATGGTCGCCCGGCCCACCAAGAAGAAACCGGGCCGAACGCCCGGTTTCGATCCACATCGGTTTTCAGGGATTTCAGTTCAGCGGGGCGGGGCATTGTCGCTTCACATCCGGATCGAATCAGTCGCCCTTTCCGCATCCGTCCTGTCGGCAGTTGAATTTTTGGAAAATCGGCATCTCTCGACGTATCCAGATGAGCACCTTGTCGAACTCCCCCCTGAGTTCCGACAGGGCTTTTCCCCGATGACTGACGCTGTTTTTTTCCGCCCGGGTCATCTGGGCGAAGGTTTTGTTCAGGGGTGGATAATAAAAAATCGGGTCATAACCAAATCCGTTTTCTCCGGCCGGTTCCCGAGCGATCTCCCCCTCACAGCGGCCCTCATACGTCAAGGCGGCGCCGGTGGGCACGGCCACGGAAATCACGCACTCGAAGGCGGCCCGGCGGTCCGCCCCCCGGTCTGATCGATCCGCCATTTCCTTCAGAAGCTTCTTATTTCGATCCGCATCCGTGGCATTATCTCCGGCATACCGTGCTGAATGAACACCCGGAACTCCGCCCAAAGCCTCCACCGTCAACCCCGAATCATCGGCCAAGGCCGGAAACCCCAGCACCTTGGCGGCAAAGCTCGCTTTTTTGTAGGCATTTTCATCAAAAGTCTCGCCGTCTTCTTCCACCTCGGGAATAGGGCCGAAATCGTCCAGGTTTTTGATCTCCAGCGGAAACGCTTTCAGCAATTCCCGAATTTCAGCGGTTTTCCCTTTGTTTCGTGTCGCAATCACCAGAATATTGGGCCCGTTTTCCATCATGTCCTCAAAATCCATTCATATCTATATTGCCATCATCGTATTCGAGGGTCCCTCGATACCCACGCAATGGTGGCAAAAAGCTATAGATCAAGGAGTTATCTTTGTAAAGGGTTTAAACCCTCCGCTTCCTGAAAATTTCTTTACACAAAACAGGGATTCGGCTAAAAGTACGGTTTCACAAATATGGGGCCGACAGGCGATTCTTTTTTTTAATTTCAACTTTGTTTCAAAGGCGGAACGAACCCATGACACACAAACTACTGACCGAGGTCCCGGGAGAAAAAATGATGCTCCTGGGCAATGAAGCCATCGCCCGAGGGGCGGTCGAAGCCGGGGTGGCTTTTGCCAGCACCTATCCGGGGACCCCCTCTTCGGAAATATCCCTTAATCTTTTTCAAATTTCCAAACAGACCGATCTCTATTTCGAATACAGCACCAATGAAAAGGTGGCCCTGGAGGTCTCGGCCGCGGCCGCCAATGCAGGGGTGCGGGCCATGTGCATGATGAAGCATGTGGGCGTCAATGTGGCCGCGGACGTTCTCATGACTCTGGCCTACATCGGGGTCAAGGGGGGATTGGTTATCCTGACCGCCGATGATCCGTTCATGTTCTCGAGCCAGAACGAACAGGACAACCGGTACTATGCCAAACTCTCGGGGCTCCCGATGCTGGAACCCTCCTCGGTGGCCGAGGCCAAGGAGATGGTGCCCCGGGCCTTCGATCTTTCGGAAAAACTCGGGGAGCCGGTGCTCCTGCGGACCACCACCCGGATCAATCATTCCACCGGCATCGTCTCCCTCGGGGAGATTCAAACACCGAAAACCCGGGGGGATTTCACAAAGGACCCCTTCAACTATGTCTGTGTGCCCGCGGTATCCAGAAAACTCCATGTCAAACTGCTGGAGAATATGGACCGGGCCGAAGCATTGGCCGCCTCCTCCGAATTCAACTTCGTCGAGGGCGACGGCGCCTGGGGCATTATCTGCAACGGGGTGAGCTACGGATATGTCACCGATGCGGTCCAAGACCTCGACATCGGAGACCGCACCCGGGTGCTTCGGCTCGGCTTCTCCCATCCCATGCCCGGTTCTCTGATCAAGGATTTTCTCAAAGCCTGCGACAAGGTCCTGGTGGTGGAAGAAGGAGAGCCTTACATGGAAGAGGCGGTCAAGGCCTTTGCACAGGAGGCGGGGCTGACCCTGCCCGTTCGGGGCAAAGACAAAGACCTTTTATCCCGTCTCTACGAATTCGACCCGGCCCTGGTCCGGGGCGCGATGGCCCGGTTTTTCGAAGTGCCGTATTCCCCGCCGGTCACCCCCGACCTGTCGGACCTGCCGGAGCTCCCCCAGCGCCCCCCCAATCTGTGCGCCGGGTGTTCCCATCGGGCCACCTACTACGCGGTGAAAAAGGCGGCCGAGGGGTCCGACACCATCTATCCGTCGGACATCGGCTGCTATACCCTGGGATTCCTGCCGCCCCTGTCCATGGCCGATTTCGTGGTCTGCATGGGCGCTTCCGTGGGCACCGCATGCGGCTTTTCCAAGGTGACCGATAAAAAGGTGGTCGCCTTCATCGGCGATTCCACCTTCTTTCATTCCGGTATGGCCGGGCTGGTCAACGCCGTCTTCAACAACCACAATTTCACCCTGGTAATCCTCGACAACAGCACCACCGCCATGACCGGCCACCAGCCCCATCCCGGGGTCGACATGACCGACCTGAACATGGACGGATACGGCCGGGTCTCCATAGAAGCGGTGGTTCGGGCCATCGGGGTGCCCCATGTGACGGTGATCAAACCGTTCAAGGTGAAAAAATCGATTGAAGCGGTGCGGGAGGCCCTCGAATTCAAAGGGGTGTCGGTGATCATCTCCCGGGAGGCCTGCACCCTCTACGCCAAAAACCTCAACCGCCTCAAGTCCAGGGCCTTTTATGTGTCGGACAAGTGCCGGCATGATCGGGAATGTCTGGATGATCTCGGTTGCCCCGCCTTTTATCTGCGAAACGAACAGGTCATAATCGACCCGGATCTTTGCGTGGGGTGCGCGGTCTGTGCCCAGCTCTGCCCGGAAAACGCGATTCTGCCGCTGAAAGAATAGCCCTCACTGTGAACTGCTAACGAGTATAAAGGATGGATATATGAACCAGAATCAAGCAACCCGGCTCATCATCGTGGCGGTGGGGGGGCAGGGCAACCTGCTGGCCTCCCGGGTGATCGGAGAGGCGGCGCTGGCCTCGAATGTCCCGGTCCGAATGAGTGAAATTCACGGCATGGCCCAGCGGGGCGGGGTGGTGGAATCGGCCATCGTCTTCGGCAATGCCGAAAGCACCATCATTTCCGACGGCGAAGCCGATATCCTGGTGGGCTTCGAGCCCCTGGAAACCCTTCGCGCCCTCAACAAATGCAACCCGCAGACCCTGGTGATCACCAACCTGTCGCCCCTGTCCCCGGCCACCGTCTCCGCCGGAAAAAGCGTCTACCCCGGCCTCAAAGAGATTCAGACGCTGATTCGGGAAAAGACAGCCAAACTCATCGCCTTTGATGCAGCGGCCTTGGCCAAGGAGGCCGGAAGCGTGCTCTCGGTCAACATGGTCCTGGTCGGGGCCATGATCCGGACCGGCGTACTCCCCCTGACCGCCGAATCGGTCAAGGAGATCATCCGGACCAAAACCAAGGAGCGGTTTGTGGATGTCAACCTGGCCGCATTCGAACTCGGATTTTCCAAGGCGGACGCACTGAGCTGAAACGGTTTTTGCGCCCGATGCCGGAAATTCACCGCATCGGGCACACCGCTTTTCATCACCCGCCCCGTTGCAGGCTGCCCCAAACGCCTTCCATCACCGCTTTCACCCGCGATTTTTCAGATTCCTGTTTATTTTTTTGACATCCCCCGCCTTTCCATTTATCATGAGGAAAATTATTCCCCTTTTTTGACCATCCGTGCTCCCGCCGGTCCGCTGACCAGCCGTTGCGCCGAAGGCTTTCGGTCGGAATCGGAAGCAGGTGTTTGACCTGAGTAAAGAGCGGCAGGCATTCAAAGGAAGTACCGCCATGTCCATTGAGCATGAATACGGCAAGACCGAAAATATCCTCTACTCCCAAAGCCTGGATCTGCTGCTGGAATGGGGCCGCATCCACCTGTTTCATCAGAAGGACACCCCCATGCTTCAGGAGCTGGAGGGAAAATGGGAATACCTCAAGGCGGTCGGCACGCCTCTGGACGCCGGACTGGATCTGCTGGAAAACCGGGTGCGCACCTCTTTGAAGATTCTTCACGGACCGGCCACCATTCACCTGGAGCGGCAAACCGCCGGCAACATCATGGCCGCCATCAAAACCCTGGATCAGGTGGTTTTTCTGTCCGAGGCCCTGGAGTCCTTTCCCACCATTCTCGACCTGCCTCCGGGGTTCCGGGAGAAATCAGATGATCTGCTGCATCGGGTCACCATCGAAAGAACCCCGCCCACCCTGCGTCTGATCCCCTTGAATGAATGGCGGCGGGAGGTCCTCAAAAACATCCCTTCACAGGTCAACTACCTGTTTCCCTGGTACGGCCTGTGGGTGGAATTGCCCACCGATTTTTTGGATACATTGACCGAACGGTTCGAAGAGACGGCCGAAGGGGAGTATCATCTGCTGCCCCTGGATCCGAATATGGCGCCGGTGCTGCTGGGGGAGCTTAAATCCGATCCGCCCCTGCTGGAACGGGTGCGTCGGGGCGGCAAAATGGCGCTGCCGCCGCCCAGGAAAGACACCGGCTTCTCTCAACGCCTGATTCAGCTGTATCATTCGGAAATCGCCGGCAGAACCGTTCCCGACGACTTGCAGGAGGTCGGGCTCCTGGTAGCCGCCTGCCAGGCGGTGGATACCCCCACCGATTCGGGGCTTGAGCGGATGGAGCAGCTGTTTTTGGCGGCATTCTGCACCCCGTTTCCGGATGACGCCTCCCGCAGGAATTGGCTCGATGAAATCGAAGCCGGCCTGAACCGGCTCGATCCCTCCTCGCTTCATGCCTCCAATCTTCTGGAACCGCTCTGCTTCTGGTCCAAAGGCCGGCTCGGCGATGAAGACCTTGTACAAAAAGTGTGGCCGGAATGGGAACACCGGCTTTTAAAAGCCGCCGATCAGATCGAGCCCCGGGGGGTCTTCCTGGGCGCCGTGGAAAACCTGCGCGGGGCCGGAAAGCCAAAGGCCCCCGGCAGTCGGGGGCGATCTCGGTGGAACCGGCTTTTCGAGACGATCAAAAGCAACTTTTCTTTGAAACGGACAGCGGCCATCCTGATCATCGGGACGCTTCTGGGGGTTGCGCTGCTCTATCTTCTGAAGCCGGAGCCTCCGCCTCCGGCCGAATCCCCGGAACCGGAAAACCGGGTCATCAAAGGCAAAATCCCTGCTCAGAACCGTCCGTCTCAACCGGCGGAACCGGCCCCCGTTCCGAAAAACACCCCCGCTGAAACCCCGGCGGTTTCAGGGGTTCAGAACGGGGTCGATCCTTTTGACCCTCTTTTGGCCGGGCCGTTCCCGGAAAAAGCAGGCATAGACGGGAATGCCGGCCCACCCCATCCGCCGATTCAATCCTTTCGAAATCCCTGATCCCGGCGCCGGCGGCGTGATTCAGTCCAGCCGGCCGGTTTGGGCGACTCCCGGCAACACCGCTATCGCTCCTGGCCGAACCCGTTGCCTTTTCCGCCCGGACGCCGAAAATAGAGCTCGGAGACCAGCGCGATCTGCTCGGCCCGCAATCGGTTGCCCCGGTCCGATTCCACCAGCGTGAACTCGAACACCAGCTCGCGGCTGGGGAGCTCCTTGACCACATCGTTGTTTTGAACCGAGTCGGCATGGAAATAGACCGTCTGGTAGGGGGAGTCCTTTTCCCGGGAATCGGTGATCCACAGGGGGCCGAACTGCTGAAGAAACCGGAAGTACCCGAACTTTTCATCCTGATTGAAAAAATAGCACATCCCCCGCACTCTCGACCCGATCTCTCCCCAGGGTTTGGAATCCCGAATAGAGAGCAGGTTCGGCACCAGGTATCCGGAGGTGAACACATCCGTCTCCTGGCGCAGGTCCGGAGAGACATTGTCGAAGGCGATCACCTCCACCCGGCACCCCTTGTTCTGCAGGGCCCGGGCGACCCGGGTGAAATCCCCGTCGCCGGTCACCAGGACCACCCGGTCCAGGTTTTCGGACTGGAGCAGGGCGTCGATGGCCATGTCCAGGTCCGCATTGGCCTTGGCATAGAGATCCCCGGCCTCATCCCGGAACCATTTGACCTCTTTGGCGATCAGTTTATACCCGAAGCTTCGAATCCGTGAAAAATAATTGCGCGTCCAATAATTGTAATTGTCGTCCCGCTGGGCCTTTTTCCGGTCGTAGCCCGCATAGGCATTGAGCCGAATGGGGACCGAACCGTCATCGCAGACAAATTTTCGCAGTACGTCGTATTGGATGCCGAATCCGCCGTTTCGAATAATGTTTTCCACATCCACATAAATTCCCGCTTTGGTCGTAAACATAATTTTTTCTCTGTGTCTTCTTGTATTTCCTGCAATATACATGTGTATTCCTCTGTACCTATGAACATAGATAACCCTTATTTTCCTTTTTCACAACCTCGGGTTTGCGGAACCGCCTCTTTTTCCCCGTAAAACCGCTGTTCAGACCGGCATGAAACCCTTTGAATCGATGCGGTTTCCATGATATGAAGAGATGTAACTACCTAAAAATATGAGAGGAGGAGGAAACCACCATGCACAGCCGGGACTATATCCGCCTGGAAGACGAATACGGCGCCCACAACTACAAACCGATGGATGTGGTGCTGACCCGGGGCGAGGGCATCTGGGTCTGGGATGTGGAAGGCAAAAAATACATGGACTGCCTGTCGGCCTATTCCGCAGTCAACCAGGGCCACTGCCATCCGGAAATTTTAAAGGCGATGATGGAGCAGGCCCAAAAACTCACCCTCACCTCCCGGGCCTTTCGAAACGATCAGCTCGGGTTGTTTTACAAAGAGGTCTGCGAACTGACCCGCTCCCACAAGGTGCTGCCCATGAACAGCGGGGCCGAAGCCGTGGAGACGGTGATCAAGGCGGCCCGAAAATGGGGGTACGAAGTCAAAGGCGTGCCGAAGGACCAGGCCGAAATCATCGTCTGTGAAAACAATTTTCACGGCCGCACCATCACCATTGTCGGGTTCAGCACCGACGAGGGCTCCCGGCGCGGGTTCGGCCCCTTCACCCCGGGCTTCAAGGTGATCCCCTTCGGAGACGCCGACGCCCTGGAACAGGCGGTCACCCCGAACACCGTCGGGTTTCTGGTGGAGCCGATCCAGGGGGAGGCCGGGGTGATCATTCCGCCGAAGGGGTATCTGAAACAGGCCCGGGAGATCTGCACCCGTCACAACATCGTCCTGATCCTGGACGAGATCCAGACCGGTCTGGGCCGAACCGGCAAGCTGCTGGCCGAGGAATACGACGGCATCGAAGCCGATCTGACCCTGGTGGGCAAAGCCCTGTCCGGCGGCTTCTATCCGGTGTCGGCGGTGCTATCCAACAAGGCGGTGCTGGGGGTGCTGCGCCCCGGCGAACACGGCAGCACCTTCGGGGGCAATCCCCTGGCCTGCGCCGTCGCCCGAAAAGCGGTGCGGGTGCTGTTCGAGGAAAACCTGATCGAGAATGCCCGGGAGCAGGGCGGCTATTTCCTGGACGGATTGAAAAGGATTGAAAGCCCCCACATCAAGGAGATCCGCGGCAAAGGGCTGATGATCGGCCTGGAACTTCACCCCGAAGCCGGCGGGGCCCACCGGTTTTGCAACCTGTTGAAGGAAAAAGGGCTGCTGTGCAAAGACACCCATGAAAACACCATCCGGTTCGCCCCGCCCCTGGTCATTCGGCGGGAGGATGTGGACTGGGCACTGGAACGGATTGAAGCGGTGATGAAAGACACCGTCTGAAGGCCATGCTGCAAGAAATCGCGATCAAAAACTTCGCCATTATCGACGACCTTCATATTCGGTTTTCCGACGGGTTCACCATCCTGAGCGGTGAAACCGGGGCGGGAAAGTCGATCATCATCAATGCGGTCAACCTGCTGCTGGGCAGCCGGGCCACCGCAAGCTTCATCCGCACCGGCGCGGAAACCGCCGAACTGTCGGCCGCCTTCGATCTGGACCCCGGCAGCCCCGCGGCCCGCCTGCTGTCCGAAAACGCCCTCGATCCGTCCGAGGGGCTTCTGGTACGGCGGATTATCGCCCGAAACAACCGGCACAAAATCTACATCAACAACACCCCGTCCACCATTCGGCTGCTCACCGCGGTCACCGAAAACCTGGCCAGCATCTCCGGGCAGCACGCCCACCAGGGGCTCCTGGATGAAGACCAGCACCTGCTCATTCTCGACCAATTCGGACACCTCATGGGGCTTCGAGAGAAGGTGCGAACCCATTATCAGGGCCTGCACCCCCTGATCCGGAAACTGAATCGCTTACAGGCCCTTCAGGATCGACAGGCCGAGGAACGGGAACTGCTTCGGTTTCAGCAGCAGGAGATCCTGGCGGCCCGGTTGGAGCCGGGGGAGGATGCGGAACTGGAGCGGGAGCTTCTTCTGCTCAAAAACGCGGAAGTCCTCTACCAGGCGGTGTTCGGCGCGGTGGAAGCGCTCTACGGCGCTCAGAATGCGGTATTTGAAAAACTGGGCGCGGTCGGCAAAGACCTGGAAAAGGCCTCCCGAATCGACCCGGAATTGACGCCCCGGGTGGAAGGCTTGGCCGACGTCACCTTCCGGATCGAGGATATCGTGGACGGCCTGCGATCCTACCTCGACAACATCCGCGTCGACCCGAAGCGCCTGGAGGCGGTGGACGACCGGTTGAACGCCCTCAAAAAACTCAAGCGCAAATACGGGGGCTCCATCGAGGCGGTCCTCTCCCGCCTGGAAACGATCGAAAAGGAGCTGTCGGCAGTGGAGAATATCTCAAGCGAAATAGCGGCCGCGGAAGCGGATATCGCCGACAAGCGGGAACAGCTGATTCGACGGGCCAAGGAGTTGTCCGACAAGCGCGCGCAAAGCGCCGCGGTCTTCTCCGAAAAGGTGGAAAAGGAGCTGGCCGGGCTCAACATGGCCGACACCCGATTCCGGATCACCCTGGCGCCGATCCCGGCCACCGAGGCCGCCGACCCCTTCCTCATCTTTGAGGACCACCTGGTCACCGACACCGGCCTGGATCGGGCCGCTTTCATGATCGCCCCCAATGTGGGCGAAGAGATGAAGCCCCTGGCGGATATCGCCTCGGGCGGCGAACTCTCCCGGGTGGTGCTGGCCCTGAAAGCGATTTTGGCTGAAATCGAAGCGGTGGGCACGGTGATTTTCGACGAGGTGGATGCCGGCATCGGAGGCGGCACCGCCGAAGTGGTCGGTCAGAAATTGGCGACCCTGGCCCGATACCACCAGGTGATCTGCATCACCCATCTGGCCCAGATCGCCAAGTTCGGAAACCACCACTTCCGGATCGCCAAAGAGGTGTCCGAAGGCCGCACCCGAACCGCCATCGACCCCCTGAATCCGGAGGAGCGGGTGCGGGAGATCGCCCGTATGCTGGGCGGCGTGAAACTGACCCAGGCCACCCTGGACCATGCCATGGAGATGGTGCGGGAAGAGTAAAATCGGGGCGCCCGAACACAGACGCCCCGAATCTTTCAGAATCGGCCTTGATCATCGTTTCGGCCAAACCTGAATGACAGGAAGGTGGCCGACCCGGTGATCATGGCCAAGGAATCTTCTTCAGAAACAGATGGTTCCCGACACATACGGCGCCACCACATCCGGATCGGTATCGTCGCAGTCGATCAGCGGCGCCAACAGCGGGGATATGGTGGCGGGGTCGGGTCCGTCCACATAAAAATCCCCGTCCCCGTCGATATAGGGATCCGCCGCCCAAACCGCCGCCACATCGGCTTCCGGAATTCTCAAATTCAGGTCCGAAAAATTGATGGTCCGAATGAATTCATTGGCCACCAGGGCATACCCGGTATCCGAAGGATGCACCCCGTCCAGGCTGAACACGCCGCCGCCCAGGGTTTTGTACAACACATCCCCGGCGATGACGATCTCTTCATCGATCACCTCCTGGAACAAAGCGTTGGTGTCTACCAGTGTGACGTTCGAATGGGTCCGGGCCAAAAAGGCGATGTGGTCGTTGATGGCGTCCACCCGATTGTTGATCAGGACCGCCTCCTCGGCGGTAAGCGAAAACCCGTCCGATGCGGATACGGTTCCGAAGATCAGCCCGTTGAGAGAAAAATTGTCCAGCCCCAGCCCCCGGGCGATGGACTGGTCCGGGTTGTCCGGGTTCAGAACCGGCCCGAAACCCACCGACTGGCCGGGCGCCAGGGAGGTCACATCCGCCTGCGGAAATGCCGCCAACCGCTCCAGGTCGGCCTCGTTAAACAGGAACCCGATCTGAGTGACATAAGGAATATTGGCGACAAAGACGTGGCTGTCCGGAAAGGCGGCCAAACGATCCACGATCTCCGAAAGGTTGGCTTCGACCGCGTCCAGATCATGCCCGGCTTCGGTGTCCGACAGATAGTCGAGAATATCGGCCTCGGTCAGGCGACTTCCAAAATCCCGAGTGACAGCCCCGAGCACGTCGTTGTTCCCGATCCAGAGGGTAAAGACCTTGGTCTGGTTGGGATAAAGATCCGCCAGGTATTCGGCGGCTTCCAACTGAGAAAGCGACCTGCCGGCCCGCTCCGGCAGGGGCGCCAGCAATTCGTCCAGGAGCGGGTTGCCCGAACCGGTCCGCTCGACAATGACCTCCTGAGTGGTGGCGCCGTCCACACCGAGATTATACGGAATGAGGTCCGGGTCGATCCGGGTTTCAAACCGCGTCAGAAGCGGATTGTTCCAGAACAGGGGAACCGCTTCGGCCATCTGTTCCGCCAGCACCTGGGTATACCCGAAAGACTGAGTGAATTCATTGACCGCATAACTCTGGATCCCGTTGGTCAGACTATCCCCCAGATTGATCAGGACCACCGCTCCACCATCGGCCGCGCGAAACGCCTCCCAGGAACCGGTTCTGCCCCCGGCGGCCGTCCAGGAGCCGAACATCTCATCCACCGCCACCGTGCCGTCCAGTGTCACATCCGTGAGATCCCCCAGCGCATCGATGTTCATCAGAATCTCCGTCCCGCCGGTGGTCCCCGACCCGGTTATCGGGGTCTCCCCGGGTGGAAAAAGGGTCACATCCACCGTTCCCCCGGATTGAATGATTTCCATTCGAACGGGCCCGGCATCCCCGGCATCCCCCGCCTCCGCATAGAACAATTCCCAGGCGCCGTTCACATCCGCCATCCCCGCCGAATCATCACTGCCGCTGCACGCCCCCATCGTCAAAACCACCACCAGCAACACCCCCCACCGAATCGCCCCCCGACCCATCAAACTCACTCTTCTGTTCATACCCCCTCCTTTCATCTAAAGAATCTCACCAGGTCCATCATCTCCAACCTATACCCATCACCCATCACCCATCACCTATCGCCTATCACCCATCACCCATCACCCATCACCCATCACCCATCACCCATCACCCATCACCCATCGCCTATCACCCATCACCCATCACCCATCGCCCATCGCCTATCACCTATCACCTATCACCTATCACCTATCGCCTATCGCCTACCTTTTTACCTATTACCCATAACCTCCCCGCAAAGTCAAACCGGATATCCGCCAAATCGCTTTGACTCTCCTCGGACCCGGTGTTATGATGCTTTCATGAATTACACCTATATCGACCATACCGCCGATGTCGGTGTCCACGTCAAAGGGACGACCCTGGCGAACCTCTTCTCGAACGCGGCCGAGGCGCTCTTCGATCAGCTCGTCGACCGGGCGGATTTGCGGGAGGTCGACTCCCGCCGTGTCCGCATCATCGGGGAGGACCGGCCCGACCTGATGGTCAACTGGCTGAGGGAACTGCTGTATCTCTGGGCCGGGGAAGACCTGTTGATCAAGCGGGTGGCCGTCGACGCCGTTTCGGAGTCTGAATTGGCCGCCACCCTGTTCTATGAGCCCTATGATCCTGAACGGCACGAAATCAGAGAAGAGATTAAAGCGGTGACTTATTACGGCATTCGGGTCGATAAAACCGCCGAAGGATGGGAGGCGGAGATCATATTCGACGTATAGCGGCGGCCAAGGAGAAGAATCCCGAACCCAATCTCATTGAAAAACCCGAAGAAGCAATCCGATTCGGCGTTGTCCTCCCGGCAGTCTTCCGCACTGGAGATAAAATTATGAACGAGTTGAAAAAAATAGATGATTACCGCTGGGAAATCCCCCGGACCGGTGATATGCGGGTGCCCGGCCGAATCTACATGGATGAGCGCATGGTGGAATCCCTCACCCGGGAAGGGACCCTCCAGCAGGTGGCCAATGTGGCCACCCTGCCGGGGATCATCCATGCCTCTCTGGCCATGCCGGACGTCCACCTGGGATATGGATTTTCCATCGGCGGGGTGGCCGCTTTCGATTGGGAGACCGGCATCGTCTCCCCCGGCGGGGTCGGATACGACATCAACTGCGGGGTTCGGTTGGCCACCACCCGTCTCGAAGAAAAAGAGGTCCGTCCGCAATTGGAGGCGCTGGTCAATGCGCTGTATCAAAACGTCCCCTCCGGCGTCGGCTCCACCGGACCGGTAAAACTGACGCCCAAATCGGTCAAGCAGGTGCTGGCCGAGGGAAGCCGCTGGGCGGTTACCGAAGGCTTCGGATCCGAATCCGACCTCGACCACACCGAAGAAGGCGGCTGTCTGGCCGGAGCGGACCCCGATGCCGTCAGCGACCGGGCCCTGGAGCGGGGCAAGAAGCAGCTCGGCACCCTCGGTTCCGGAAACCATTTTCTGGAAGTCGGGATCGTGGAAGAGATTTTCGATGCGGATGTGGCCCGGGCCTTCGGGCTGTTTGAAAACCAGGTGACGGTGATGGTCCATTCCGGATCACGCGGCCTCGGGTACCAGATCTGCGATGATTTTCTGGCGCGCCTCAGCAAACATTCCAAAAACCTGCCGTTTACGATTCCCGACCGACAGCTCGCCTGCGCCATGATCCAATCGAATGAAGGACAGGAATACCTGAGCGCCATGGCCTGTGGCGCCAATTACGCTTGGGCCAACCGGCAGATTCTGATGCACCGGGCCTTCGAGGTGTTTCTGAAAGCGCTGAACATGAGCCCCCGGGACCTGGGGCTTCGGCTTCTCTATGATGTCTGCCATAACGTCGCCAAAAAAGAAGAGCACACCATCGACGGCAAAAAACGGACCGTCTGCGTCCACCGAAAAGGGGCCACCCGGTCCTTTCCGGCCGGGCATTCGTCGGTTCCCGATGACTACCGCCGGGTCGGCCAGCCGGTGCTGGCGCCGGGAGACATGGGCACCGCCTCCTATGTGCTGGTGGGAACGGATCAGGCCATGGCCGAGACCTTCGGCTCCACCTGCCACGGCGCCGGTCGGATGATGAGCCGAAAGGCCGCCAAAAAAGCGGCCAAGGGCCGGGCCATCTACCGCGAACTGGAAGACAAAGGCATTCTGGTCCGGTGGTCCGGCAAGGGCACCATGACCGAAGAGATGCCCGATGCCTACAAGGACATCTCCCAAGTGGTAGAGGTGGTCCACGGCGCCGGCATATCCCGAAAGGTGGCCAAACTCCGGCCCATGGCCGTGGTCAAGGGGTAGCATGGATTCACTTCAGGCGGCCGTGCTCGGGGCCGTTCAGGGATTGACCGAGTTTTTGCCCATCAGCAGTTCGGGGCACCTGGTATTGTTTCAGAAGCTGTTCGGTCTCCACGAGGCCCAGCTCTTTTTTGATGTCTGTCTTCACACCGGCACCCTGATCGCGGTCGTCGCCTTCTTCCACCGGGAGGTTCAAGCGCTGCTGGCATCCGGTGTGCGATTTCTTTCCCTCGGATTGAAGCGGCAGCTCACCTTCAGCGGCATTCATGAAGACGGCGACATGAAACTGGCCATGCTGATCATCGTGGGATCGATCCCCACGGCGGCGATCGGATTGTTCCTGAAAGGACACTCCGACCGGATCTTCGCTTCGGTCTTTCTGGTGGGCTGGATGCTGCTGGTGACCGGGGTGCTGCTGTGGGCCACCCGCCGGCTGAAGGGGGAAGGCGGGGGAATCCCCGAATTCTCCGTTTCCATGGCCCTGTTGATCGGGTTTGTGCAGGGGATGGCGATCCTGCCGGGCATTTCCCGGTCCGGGTCGACCATCGCCGTGGCCCTGTTTCTGGGTCTCAACCGGCCCACCGCGGCCCGCTACTCGTTTTTGCTCTCCATCCCGGCGATTCTCGGGGCGCTGCTGCTGAGCCTGGGGGACCTGTCCGGAGCGGCCGCCTTTACACTCCCCGTTTTGATCGGCGCCGCCACCGCCTGCCTGGTGGGCTATCTGGCCCTGGCGCTTCTGGTTTACATCGTCAACCGGGGCAGAATGCATCTGTTTGCGCCCTATTGCTGGTTGGTGGGCCTGACCGCCCTGTTTCTTGGATATGGATAGACTTGAATACGGACAGAAAGGACAGCGAATGAATCCCGACATTTTCAGAGAATACGATATCAGAGGCATCGCCGGCGAGGACATCACCGAAGACGAGGTTCACCTGCTCGGAAAGGGAATCGGCGCCTACCTGAAAGCCCGCGGATGCACCCAACTGACGGTGGGCCGGGACTGCCGGCTCACCTCCGACGCTTATGCGGGCCGCCTGATCGACGGCCTGACCGGGGCCGGATGCGACGTCATCGACATCGGGGTCTGCCCCACGCCCCTGCTCTATTTCTCCATTCAGTTTCTGAAGCAGGAAGGGGGGGTGATGGTGACCGCCAGCCATAACCCCAAGGAATACAACGGCTTCAAAATCTGCATGGGACCGGATTCGGTGCACGGCAAAGACATTCAGGAAATTCGACAAATCATCGACGACCGGGCGTTCACCGAAGGAAGCGGAACCCGTTCGACCCGGGAGGTCACGGACGATTATCAGGCTTACATTCGGCAGAACATCGACCTGCCCAACCCGCTCCGGGTGGGGGTGGATGCCGGCAACGGCACCGGCGGGGTGGTGGCCGTCCCCCTGCTCAAGGCCCTGGGGTGCGAAGTCCATGACCTCTACTGCGAAATGGACGGCACCTTCCCCAACCATGAAGCCGATCCCACCGTTCTTCACAACATGCAGGATCTTATCGCCCTGGTCAAAGAAAAAGGCCTCGATGTGGGCATCGGCTACGACGGGGACAGCGATCGGATCGGGGTGGTGGATGAACAGGGCCGGATCATCTACGGCGACAAACTCATGATCCTCTTCTCCCGGGAAATCCTCTCCCGAAAACCGGGCGCCACCTTCATTTCCGAGGTCAAATGCTCCCAGGTCATGTACGACGACATCACTCGAAACGGGGGCCGGGCCATCATGTGGAAGACCGGCCACTCCCTCATCAAGAGCAAAATGCGGGATGAAAACGCGGCCCTGGCCGGGGAAATGAGCGGCCACATGTTCTTTGAAGACCGGTATCTCGGCTATGACGACGCCATCTATGCCTCCTGCCGCCTGCTGGAAATTCTCTCCAAGACCGGCAAACGGATTTCCGAATTATTGGCCGATGTGCCCGAAACCGTCACCACCCCGGAAATCCGGGTCGACTGCCCCGACCGCAAAAAATTCAAGGTGGTGGAAAAAGTGACCGACTACTTCCGGGAGCGGTACCGGGTGATCGACATCGACGGCGTGCGGGTGCTCTTCGACGACGGATGGGGACTGGTCCGGGCCTCCAACACCCAGCCCGCCCTGGTGCTTCGGTTTGAAGCCATGACCGAAGAGAAACTTTCCGAGTACCGAAGCCTGGTGGAGAAGGTGGTGGATGATGTGCAGCAGCAGCTCGGATAGGATCCCGAACGAGGCACTGATTCAAGGGGGGTCCGGACGGCCGCATGTATAAGTTTTTAGAAAATTGGAAGCGCCCGGGCTCCGTCGCCAAGGCGGTATTTTTCATCGGATTGATTCTGATCATCGCCGTGCCGGCCTGGATGGGCGACAACCGGGCCCATCCGCTGGACTGGTACCGCACCCGCTGGTGCGAATCCGCCGGCGGCGAAACCGGGGCGAAAATGACCGACGGCACCACCTGCGACTGCCTCACAGCCACGCACGCCGTGGAATTCGCTTATGCCGACCACTGGCACGAAGTCATCGGCCAAGCCATGTACAACGGCTATCAGACCGGCAAAACCCCGGGGGTGGTGCTGATCATCGAAAAAGAATCGGATGAGAAGTATTTTCGGCGACTGACGGAGACGGTGAACCATTTTTCGGTGCCAGTTGACCACTGGGTGTATGAGAATGAGGAATAGCCACGGGCGGACGGTATCACCCGCAGTCGAGGAAAAAGACGAGGATGTCAAACGCTTCGATGCGTAAAGACAGAAAATGGACGTATGCGGATTACCGGCAGTGTTCGGGAGAAGAAACCTGGGAAATTCTGGACGGCGCTGTTTACGACATGAGCGCCGCCCCAGGGATCAGACACCAGGATATTACGGGAAATTTCTATATGCCCTGAAATCCCATCCTGGAAACCATTGTTACACCGGAATCTCCCCCATGGATATTGTGTTGGATGCCCACCATGTGGTGCAGCCCGATGTGTTGGTGGTCTGCGACCGGTCCAAAGTCACCCCGGAAAATATTCAGGGCGCACCGGATCTGATCGTGGAGGTGGTGTCGCCCTCTACGGAAGTGAAAGATCGCCGTGAAAAGCGCCGGATCTACGAGAAATTCTTCCTTTCCCCGTTTGCACATCTTGAGTGGTGATACGCCCCTTTGAGAATACGAATTTTTTCAAATTGTAATGCAATTCTAATACAAAACTAATGGTTAATTAACATATAAGTTCTATCATCTGAAAAGGTATTAGAATCGTACTTGATCTGATTAGAATTGCAAAAGGAAGATCATTATGAAAAATGCAAGGCTTATTGTTCCGAGGAAAGTCCTATTCGGCATTTTCGGGTATGGGGTTATCATCATCCTATTGTGGGTGGGGATCCAAAACAGCAACCTTTATTTCGGTACCGCGAAAGTTCCTTTGGACGGAGGCACAACAACACAGATCAACACCGTTCAAGCTGCAATCCTCGGTGCCATCCAAGGGCTGACTGAGTTTCTGCCCATCAGCAGTTCGGGGCATTTGGTCCTGTTTCAGCAATTCTTCGGGATTCATGAGGCGCAGCTTTTTTTTGATATCTGTCTTCACATGGGGACCTTGATCGCGGTGATTGTCTTCTTTCGCCGTGAAATCTTTTTTTTGGCGGCTTCGGCAATTCGGTTTCTTTTCCTTTGCCTGGAAAGAGAAATCACATTGAAAAAGGTAAACGATGACGGCGACATGAAATTAGCCCTGTTGATCGTCGTGGGATCACTCCCTACGGTGGTGCTGGGGCTTGTTATAAAGGAATGGGTTGATCAGATCTTCTCATCTGTTTTTCTGGTGGGCTGGATGCTGCTGGTGACCGGTTTTCTGCTGTGGGCAACCAGGTGGTTGGAGCGGGAGGGCAGAGGAATTTCGGGTTTCTCCATACCGATGGCCCTCCTCATCGGGTTTGTCCAGGGAATGGCCATCCTGCCGGGCATTTCCCGTTCCGGGTCTACCATCGCCGTCGCGCTTTTTCTGGGCCTCAACCGGCACACGGCAGCCCAATACTCCTTTTTGCTCTCTATACCGGCGATTGTCGGGGCGCTTCTCCTGAGCATTTGGGACTTGTCGATCACAGCCACCTTCACCCTCCCCGTGCTGATCGGCTCCGCGACCGCATGTCTGGTCGGATACCTGGCGCTGAGATTCTTGATTTATATGGTCAATAAGGGTCGGATGCACCTGTTCGCGCCCTATTGCTGGTTGCTTGGCGCAACCGCTCTATTGGTTTGATACCGAACCTACCTCACCCTCAAATCCCATCCCGAGAATCGATGCTATACCGGCATCGCCCCTATGGATGGCGTTCTGGATGGGCACCATAGGATTCAAGCCGACGTACTGGTACTTGTCAGCATGAAAATGGGGTCGATCTTCGAAAGATCTTTGGGGAAGAACATACGGACGAATCCGGCACCGATTCCCCCGCCGGTTAGTATCGTCGAATCTGCTGAATGGTCTCCCGGAACCAGATGGGCAGGGAAAGGGCGATGAGCATATGGCGCTGTTCAGTATTCAAAACTGATCTGCCGGGTGAACCCGCGTCTTCCGCGACCATAAACACCGGTTCGATCCGTTTGACCATGTCTTTCCATAGCGCCGCTTGGGAGAGATCTTCACCGATCAGCAACCGTTTCTCGCGGACCACTTTTGCGACCGCTGCCGAAATGCAGGGCCCTGGCACAAAATAGTTGTGCCCCAGGCAGATCGTATTGTAATCTTCTTTTTCCCATTTTCCTTTTTCCCGGATCGCGACGCCCTCAACCGGAATGTTTCGTAGCCTCAGCCGGTCGATGGGTGCGGTATCCCTTCCGCTGAAATGCATCACCAGCGTCGGCGGGGTCGGGACGTTTCGGGCCGGACGGCGGTCCTGGCTGAAGACCCGGCGCATGACGGTGTACCGATCATCGGCGTGGATGGCCGCAATCTCGCTGTCGATTTCCACACCCTCCTCATTCGACCAGCGCCGAATCTCCCGAACTTGATACCGTTTTTTCAGGGTCTTCATGGAAAATTCCAGGAAAACGGCGACAGAAGGCGTCACATCCGGGTCTGCATAGATTCCCACAAAAAACATGATCGCATCCGGTTGGTAAAAGGTCCTGTTCTGACTTCGAAAAAGGTATCCATCCGACACCCCGCGCAACATTATGGTAGAAATTACCTACCATTAATACCCATTTTAACTATCATTGCGCATACCGCCATGGATGACCAAGTTACAGGTCAAGAGGGAACGACGACACGAAACGAATCGTCACGATGAAAAAACAAACCCACAAGGAGGTATATCATGGCCGAGAATACAGAAAGAAAAGAAAAAGTCCAGAACTACATCGAATCCGATCAGGAAAGAGAAGAGGGGCATCAGGATACCCGTCAGAAGAATTTCGAATGTGACACCCCCGACGAGAACCTCGGGTGTGACCCCGGAATCGATGTTCCGGGATAACCCTTCCAATTCTGACACTATGAAACGGCAGAAATTTGAAACCAACATGCTTATTCAAAAAATGAGAGGTGATACCATGGCTGAGAAAGTCCAAGATTATAGCGAGACGGAACAGGAAAGAGAAGAAGGACATCAGGATACCCGTCAGCGAAACTTCGAATGCGATAACCCCGACGAACATCTCGGGTGCGACATGGGCATCGATGTCCAAGGATAACCGAAACCGATTTGCGATTCAGCCGAGGATGATCGACTCTGCCGATTGATCACCTCTCTCGGGCAGGGCCTCATGAGGGCTCTGCCCTAAGGCTGAAACGAATAAGAACCTCTGATAATACCGATTCAATGTGGATGCTTTAGGGCAGAATAGCTGCGAATTAACGAATCGTTTATATAGATCGCTTCATAAGTTTCCATTCTTCTCCTCCGGGCAGAGTCTCATTTTGAGGCTCTGCTTTTTTTGGCTTTACCGAACCTTCGCCATGCGGCCGGCCGCCGATGGGTGCTGGGGAAATTCCTGAAATAGCCGCGCCCTTATTGCGCCACTCCTTTAATGCACTCGGCACAAACTTCAGTTTATAATTCATCGAGGTTTACTTCGATGGCA
>JBKHDE010000013.1:0-40636 GCA_046541495.1 Desulfococcaceae bacterium | reverse complement strand
AGGCTGGCCCGAAGGGTTTCATCGGGATGAATTTCGAGGATTTCGTCGATACGGATAAGCCCCTTTTTTCGGGGGTGGGCGGTTTTGATTTTGGCGGCGGCGGTGAGGCGCGTGCTCATTCTTTTGGATTCTTTTCTCAGCTTCAACACAGTCCGCAGGACGCTAGCGGGCAGGCGGGACAAGACTTCGGGGTTGATGTTGTGGGTGACGCCGGAATGGACTTTTTTCAGCCGCTCGATGGCAAGGCGGATATCATCCGGAAGGGGTTTGGGGGGAAGGGGTTTGGGCTTGTCCGATCGGGCCATACCTCACTCATTCAGCAATGTTTGCATGGCTTGGGGCAAGGTCGGGGATCGAATCTCCAGGGGTGAGGCGGCTCCCGGCAAACGGATCGTCAGCGACCGGGCATGGAGCGCCAGGCGATCAAACCCTTTCTGTTTCAGGAATTCCACGGATCGTCTGGTGCCGTATCGATCATCCCCGACCACGGCATGGCCGGCCAGCTTGGCATGTCTGCGAATCTGATGTTTTCGGCCGGTTTCCAGTTCGCAGGTGACCAGGGTATATCGTTCCGTATGGCGGATCACTCGAACCCGGGTGCGGCTCGGCAGCTGCTTCCCCTTTCCGGCCGGATGCCGTCGTCCTCCGGCAGACTTGGTCAGGGGCCAGCCCCAGTCGATCCATTCTTCCGAATCAGGGGGAACCGGCAACCGGCCGTGCAGAATCGCCGCATAGCTTTTCCGGGTTGAATCGTCCTGCATTCGCGTTGAGATCTCCCGAATCACCATTTGGTGGCAGGCCAGCAGCATCACCCCGCTGGTCTCCCGGTCCAGCCGATGAACCGGATGGATTCCCACGGACGGATCATACCCGATTTCCCGGCCTATCGGGTCCTTTTTCAAGGCATCCCCCACCATTGAACAAAGATCCTGCCCCGGCAGATTGTGAACCGTCAATCCGGCCGGCTTGTCCACAGCCAGCCAACCGTCACCCTTTGCAAGCAGCGGCAAAATGATCTGCCTTCCCTTCAGGAAAGCGGTTAATCCGGCGGGGCGCTTCGAATTCTCAATTCGGGGGGGTGCCGCATTTAATGGTGGCAAAAATCAGGCTCCTTGTTGAGGGGGATACTTTTGAATTGACATAAATTCAATCCGATTCCGGTATCAGGAAAGGTCGTTCAAGGCCCAGTCGTAATCCAGAAAAGAGATCCCGACCTGCCGGTTTCTGATCTTTTCCACGAAGGTCGGTTTGTCGGCCAACAGGTCGGCATAATCCGCAAAAAAGCCCCGAAGGGAATCATATCCCATCCAACCCCGGTTGAAATCCTCCCGATACCAGTCAAAAACCTTGGATACTTCCAGTTCCCCGGTGTCGGGGTTGTAGCGATTGCGGGTCCCGTCCCGAAGAAACCGCCGCATCTGATCCTCCAGCTGCCGGTCCAGCTTCTCGGCCACAAACGCCTCATCCCGCAGGGCCGGGCACCCGATGGAGGCGCAGTTGACCGCCGCGTGAATGCGAGGATCGTTGTACAAACCGTCTTGTCGAATCATGTCGTGCTCGACCCAGTCGAGGTGGCGTTTTTCGCCCAACAGGGTAAAGAACTTCTTTTTCCAGGGGCTGGTCAGAAACGAGCCGAGATCCTTGATGGATTCGAGGTCCGGGTATTCGGTCAGGATCAGCTCAACGGTGAAGGCGTTGTAAAGGTTGATCAGAAAGGCCAGCTGCCGGTCCTTGTTCCAGGATTTGAAGGTGTCCATGGAAACCCCGGAAAGCTGATCCAGGTATCGGCGAAGGGTATCCCGATCTTTTTGGAAACCGGCGTAGTCCACCACCGATGCGGTGCCGTCCTGGACCCATTTCACGTGCTCCTTCAGAAGCCGGTCCCAGGTACTGTGCTGATGATCGAAATCGGCCGCCGCCGGCGCAGAGGCGATCAGGGCGATGATGAGGGTGATGTAAATCGGTATTTTTTTCATGGCGTTCACCTCGCTTTATTTTTATGGATTGGATCTTTTTTATCCCTTTGCAATATAAGTAGGCGAAGCCGGAAAATCATCACAGCTTTTCATTCCGGAGATCAGAATGGCGGCCGTCGAAACAAAGAATTCCCCAGGCACGGGGCCGGGGGCCCACCCCCCCGGCTGAATCGAGGAAAGCCCCCTGAATGAGGGCCTGAATATCACTCCTGCATCAGCTTTCGAAGCACATAGGGCAGGATTCCGCCGTGTTCGAAATAGGCCACGTCGATGTCGGTGTTGAGGCGGGCGACGGCTTCGAATTCGACCTCGGCGCCGTCTGTTTTCCGGGCTGTCACCTTCACGGTCTTGCGCGGGCTCATGTCCTTCACCCCGGTGACGGTGAAGACCTCGTCGCCTTCGAGGCCGAGGCTTTCCCACCCTTCACCGTCTTTGAACTGAAGGGGCAGCACCCCCATGCCGACCAGGTTGCTTCGGTGAATCCGTTCATAGGACTCGGCAATGACCGCCCTGACCCCCAGCAGCGTGGTCCCTTTGGCGGCCCAGTCCCGGGAAGAGCCGGTGCCGTATTCCTTGCCCCCGAGCACCAGCAGCGGCACCCCTTGGTCTTCGTATTTCATGGCCGCATCATAGACGAACATCTCCTCATCTTCGGGGAACTTTCGGGTGTGGGCCCCTTCTTTGGGCGAGACCAGCTTGTTTTTGATGCGGATGTTGCCGAAGGTGCCCCGCATCATCACCTCGTGGTTGCCGCGGCGGGAGCCGTAAGAGTTGAACTCTTTGGGCTTAACCCCCATCTCGATCAGATATTTACCGGCGGGATAATCCTCGGGGACAGCCCCGGCCGGGGAGATGTGGTCGGTGGTCACCGAATCCCCCAGAAGCAGGAGGGTTCGGGCGTCCTGAATATCGCCGGGTTTGTCCAGATCGAGGGAAAATTTTTCGAAATAAGGCGGATTCTTGATGTAGGTGGAGGTATCGTCCCAGGCATAGGTAGTGCTTTCGGCCACCTTGAGCTCCTGCCAGAACTCGTCCCCGTCGTAAATCTTGGCATACTCGGTATGGTAGAATTCCTGCTTGACGTGTGTTTTGACCAGGGATTCGATCTCTTCGTTTTTCGGCCAGATCTCCTCCAGGTAGACCGGATCACCGTTGGGATCGAGCCCCACCGGGCGCTTGGCAAGGTTGACATCGATCCGGCCGGCCAGGGCGAAGGCCACCACCAGCATGGGCGAGGCCAGATAGTTGCCTTTTATGGACTGGTGGATGCGGGCTTCGAAGTTCCGGTTTCCGGAGAGAACCGAGGCCACATTCGGATCGTGCTCCCGAATCACCTGCTCGATTTGGGGATGGAGCGGGCCGCTGTTGCCGATGCAGGTGGTGCAGCCGAATCCGGCCAGGTGAAACCCGAGGGCTTCGAAGTAGGGAAGAAGGCCGGCATCTTCCAAATAGTCGACCACCACCTTGGAGCCCGGTACCAGCGACGTCTTGACGTGGAGCGGCACCTTGAGACCGCGGTCCACCGCCTTTTTGGCCACCAGCCCCGCCCCCATCAGCACGAAGGGATTGGAGGTGTTGGTGCAGGAGGTGATGGCCGCAATCACGATGCTGCCGTCGCCGATGGAAATCTCCCGGCCGTTCATGGAAATGGTGTAGCGCCGACGGCCGGTGGGGTCGCATGAAATTTCCCGCTCCTCCGGGGTGATGTTGCCCGATTCATCCAGAAACCGGGAGACCGGCTCCTGTTCCGGCTCCGGCTCTTCGCAGTCGAGAAGATTGGTGAAATTGCGCTCCAGTTTGTGCAGAACGATTCGGTCCTGAGGCCGGGCCGGACCGGCCAGTGAGGGCTCCACCGTCGACAAATCCACCTCCAGAACATCGGTGTACTCCCGGTCGTCGGTCTCGCCGGTATAAAAAAGTCCCATCTCCCGGGCACAGGTTTCCACGATTTTCGCCCGCTCGGTGCGATCGGTCAGTTCCAGGTATTCCACCGTCTTTTCATCCACCGGAAAAAAGCCCATGGTGGCGCCGTATTCCGGGCTCATGTTGGCGATGGTGGCCCGGTCGGGGACCGTGAGCTGCTTCATGCCGGGGCCGAAAAACTCCACGAATTTTTCCACCACCTGATATTCCCGCAGCATCTGGGTCACCGTCAGCACCAGATCGGTGGCGGTGATGCCGGGCCGAAGCGCGCCGGTCATCCGCACCCCGATGACTTCGGGAATGGACATGAAATAGGGCTGGCCCAGCATCACCGCTTCGGCCTCGATGCCGCCCACCCCCCAGCCCATGACGCCCACCCCGTTGATCATGGTGGTGTGGGAGTCGGTGCCCACCAAGGTATCGGGATAAGCGATGGTGCGGCCGTTTCGGCCTTCAGTGGTGATCACCCGGCCCAGGTGCTCCAGGTTGACCTGATGGCAGATCCCGGAGTTGGGCGGCACCACCCGGAAGTTGTCGAAGCTCTTCTGGGCCCATTTCAGAAAGGCGTACCGCTCCCCGTTTCGTTCATACTCCTTGGCCACATTCTTTTTGAGGGCCTCCACCGTGCCGAAATAGTCCACCTGGACCGAGTGGTCCACGATCAGTTCCACCGGAATGAGCGGATTGATCTTTCGAGGATCTCCCCCCTGTTTGGCAACGGCGTCGCGCATGGCCGCCAGGTCCACCACCGCCGGGACCCCGGTGAAATCCTGCATCAGCACCCGGCCGGGGTGATAGGGAATCTCCACCGGTTCGTCGTAGGACTTCCGCCACTTGGCGATGTTGAGCAAATCCGCCTCCTTGACGATGTCGCCGTCCAGCTTTCGCAGCAGGTTTTCCACCAATATCCGAATGGAAAAGGGGAGCCGCTGAATATCGGCGATCCCTTCCTTTTCCAGCAGGTTGATATCCATAAAATCAACCGTTTGGCCCTCGATCTTTTTCTGCCGCATAAACGCCTGTCTATCCATCGCTTCCTCTCCTTCATTGGGTGGGGTTATCGGTCTTCATCCTTATTTACACATTTACTCGAATTTTGGCAAGAGAGCCCCGCCGCCTAAAATATTTACATTCCTCGGAATCGTATGGTATATATCAGCAAAAATCAGAACCGCGACCGCTTTCGCCGACCCCGGGCACACAAATCGACCTAAAGCCCGCACACAGCCTGCACACAAATAAATGAATAAAAACTCAAAACAGAACGGCTTCGGCACCTTCGGCGGGGTCTTCACCCCCAATATCCTGACCATCCTGGGGATTATTCTGTTTCTTCGCACCGGATGGGTGGTGGGCAATGCAGGCATGGTCAATGCCCTGATCATGGCCCTGATCGCCAATGCGATCACTTTTCTCACCGCCCTCTCCCTGTCCGGAATCGCCACCAATATTCGGGTGCAGACCGGGGGCGCCTATTACATGATCTCCAGAAGCCTGGGGGCGGAAATCGGCGGAAGCATCGGGATTCCGCTCTACCTGTCCCAGGCCGTTTCGGTGGCATTTTACCTGATTGGATTCGCCGAAGCCTTTCATGGAATGTTTCCCCAATACGACCCGGTGCATGTGGCCAGTTTCACCTGCCTTCTTTTCGCCGTCGTGGCCATGATCGGCGCCGATTTCGCGATCAAGATTCAGTACTTCATTCTGGCCACCCTGTTTTTGTCCCTCGTCTCTTTTTTCGCCGGCGGCACCGGGCAGGACCTCTCCTTGCACCTGAGGCCCGACTACACCGGAGGGCACCACTTCTGGTCGGTCTTCGCCATCTTCTTTCCGGCGGTCACCGGGATCATGTCGGGGATTTCCATGTCCGGCGACCTCAAACATCCCGAACGGTCCATTCCTCGGGGCACCCTCCTCTCCGTGGGTCTCGCCTTCGTGATCTATTCCCTGACCATTGTATGGTTCGCCGCCAATGCCGCCCCTGCCGAGCTTCAGACCAACCGATTCGTGATGAAGGAGATTTCCAGATGGCCCGCCCTTTTTTATGCCGGGGTCTGGGCCGCCACCCTCTCCTCGGGCCTGGCCAGCATGGTGGGCGCCCCCCGGGTGCTTCAGTCGCTTTCTTTCGACAACATCGTTCCCCGGTATTTCGCCGGCCGGATGGGCAGCGTCCGCGAACCCCGTTTCGCCGTCATCATCACCTACGGCATCGCCCAGTCGGTGATTCTTCTGGGCAATCTGGACGTGGTGGCGCCGGTGATCTCCATGTTTTTTCTCAACACCTACGGCATGCTCAATCTGGCCGCGGGCCTGGAGGGGCTTTCGGGAAATCCCAGCTACCGGCCCACCATCCGGATCCATTGGTCGCTCTCCTTTCTGGGCGCCGCCGGCTGCTACGGCGCCATGTGCCTTATACATATACCGGCCACCCTGATCGCCGTGGTGGTGAGCTATGCGATCTATTTTTCACTGAAGAAGCGGTTTCTTCACCAGTACTGGGGGGACGCCCGAAGCGGCATTCTCTTTTCGGCGGCCCAGTTCATTCTCGCCAAGCTGGAGGAACAGCCGCCCCACGCCAAAAACTGGAAACCCAACATGATGGTCTTCACCGGCAATCCCCGCACCCGGCCCGCCCTCTCCCGGCTCTCCCGCTGGCTGAGCAAGGGCAACGGCATCATCACCTTTTTTCAGGTGGTGGTGGGCGATCCGGAAGACAAAAAGGCCCTCAAAATCGCCGAGTCCGCCCGGCATACACTGGACACCTTTATTCGGGAAAATCGGGTCACCGCCTTTCCCGAGGTCCAGGTGGTGAGAGACTTTGAAGAAGGGGTCAGCGTCATCAGTCAGGCCCACGGGATCGGAAGGCTCAAACCCAATATCGCCCTCTTCGGCATGGGCCGCACCGCGAAACAGTATGAAAAACAGCTTCGGGTGGTCAAACGGGTGCTGGCTAGAAACAGCGTGATTCTGCTCAAATCCGACCCGGATCGCGAATTCGGGGAGCGGCGCACCATCGATCTCTGGTGGGGCGGCATGGGCGGAAACGGGGACCTGATGCTGCTGCTGGCCCACCTGATTGCGCAGAATGATGACTGGCGGGGGGCCGTCATTCGAGCCATCAAAGTCATCAAAGATCCCGGCGGCATCGGCCATGCCCATGACAATATCCAGAAACTCCTCGATGAGATGCGGCTGAACGCCCGGGCCATGGTCATCGCCCTGGGGGATTCTCCCAAGCCGTTCGAGAAGATTCTGGCCAAACACTCCCGAAATGCGGATTTGACCATCCTGGGAATTCGGCCCTTTGACAAGGGGCAGGAGCCGGAGATCGCGGCCCGCATTCACAAGTTAACCGAAAACCTTTCTACGGTGCTTCTGGTGCGCAGTTCCGGAACCGGGGACCTGCTGAAAGCGAGCCGGTAAGAAAGCTTACCCGTCGATGTGGTATTTTTTCAGCTTGTACCGCAGGGTCCCCCGGGGAATCCCCAGAAGCCGGGCCGCGCTGGCGATGTTGCCTTCGGCCTTTTGCATAGCCCGGCGGATAAGCTGAAAGGTCACCTCGTCCACCACCGCCTCGATGTCGAAGACATTCTCGGGGATTTCCACAAAGGAGGCGATGTCCTCATAGGAGACGATCTCCCGGGGCAGATGCGAAACCTGCAGGGTGTCGCCGTTGTGCATGATGCAGATTCGCTCCAGCACGTTGCGAAGCTCCCGAACATTGCCCGGCCATCCGTAGCCCTTCAGGTATTTGGCGGCCCGGGGGTCGATCTCCCGAAAATCCTTGTTGAACTGCCGGGCGAACTGGAACAGAAACAGATGGGCCAGGGCCGACACATCGTCGGGCCGCTCCCGAAGCGGCGGAATGTGAATGGGGAAGACATTCAGCCGGTAGTAGAGATCTTCTCTGAATCGCCGCTCCTCGATGGCTTTTTTGGGATCGATATTGGTCGCGGCCACGATCCGGACATCCACGGTGATATCCCGATGCCCCCCCAGCCGGCGAAACCGCTTTTTCTCCAGCACCCCCAGCAGCTTGGCCTGAAGATTGAGCGGCATTTCTCCGATCTCGTCCATAAATACCGTTCCCCCCTCGGCCGCCTCGAACAGCCCCTTCTTACGCTGGCGGGCATCCGTGAAAGCCCCCTTCTCATACCCGAAGAGCTCGCTCTCCAGCAGATTGTCCGGCAGGGCCGCGCAGTTGATCTCAAGAAAGGGCCTCTCCTTTCGCGGACTCAGCATATGCACCGACTGGGCCACCACCTGCTTGCCGGTGCCGCTCTCACCGGTGATGAGGATGGTGGCGCCTTCGTGTCTCGCCACCTCGTTGACCTGGGTGAGGATCTGCTGCATCTGCTCGCTCTCGGCGATGATGTTGAGCCGTGAAGGGATCGGCTTGACCCGCCGCTCCAGATTGCCCACCTGTTTTTTGAGGTCCTGGGCGTCGAAGGCCAGTCGCACGATCAGCTTGATGACATCCGCCTTGAACGGTTTTTTGATGTAATCATAGGCCCCCAGTTTAAGGGCCTTGACCGCCGATTCTACCGAAGCATATCCGGTAATGATGATGACCATCAGCTCCGGGTCCAGCTCCTTGGCCTTCTGAAGCACCTCCAGCCCCGAGATATCGGGCAGGTTCAAATCCAGGAGCATGACATCCAGGTCATTCTCCTCCAGCACCGACAGTGCCTTTTCCCCGGTCGGCACCGTCATGACTGTGTAGGACTCCTCGGTAAGGATCCGTTCCAGGTTGTCGCGGATGATCGATTCGTCATCCACCACCAAGATTTTCTGCATGGCCCTCCTCTTTCGACGGGTTTTCCCCGGACTCGCTCTCGAGCAGGGGAAAAAAGATTTTAAAACAGGCGCCCCGGCCGAGCTTGCTGTCCACCATGATCTTTCCGCCGTGCTCCTCGATGATGGTGTGGGTGATGGAAAGCCCCAGTCCGGACCCTTCCGGGGTTCGGGTAAAAAACGGGTCGAAGATGTAATCCATGTCTTCGGGCGCCACCCCCGGTCCGGTATCGCAGATGCGGATCTCGACCTCTTGGGGACCGGTGAACATCTCCAGGTTTTCCCGGCGCAGGGCCAGGACATGCAGCTCGCCGCCCTCGGGCATGACATGGAGGGCGTTGAGCAAAATATTGAGCAGGGCCTGCTTCATCTTTTCCGGGTCCATTTGGATGGGGGGCAGCTCCGGATCGATATCCCGGACCAGGAGCACGTGCTGTCGCTTACACTGTTTCTGAATCAAAAACAGGGTATTCTCGATCACCGAACCGAGTTCGACGGGCACATGCCGGGTGGACGGATTGGCGGCGAAATCGAGCAGCTCATTGACGATGGTCTCCAGTTTTTCCATCTCCTCCAGGGCCATCCGCATCAATCCCTGGTCCTCGGGCCGGTCGGTCATTCGGTCGTGAAGATCGTCCAGCATCAGGCTGATGCCGGTCAGCGGATTTCGCACCTCATGGGCCACACCGGCCGCCAGGGTGCCCAGAGAAACCAGCCGGTCGGACCGGCGCAGGTACTGCTCCATTTTTTTTCTATGGGTTATATCCCGAATTACCACCAATACCGACCGGTCATCGGCCGAGTGGGTGTCTCTCAGGGAGGATGCGGTGACTTCGATATACTTTCGTCCTTCGATGGTAACGATCTCTAGATCCACCCCCGAAGCCTCCCGTCCCTGAAAGACCCCTCGTATCAGATCGATCAAATCAGAATAATCGGACAAGGCCTCGGCCACCGAATCCCCCCTCAGTTCCTCCATTTCGTACCCGAGTATGTGTGCCGCATTCTGGTTGGCCACCGTGATGACTTCCTTTCGATCGATCACCAAAAGCCCGCTCACCACATTGGCGAAAACCTCTTGTATAAAGTCCCGCTCCCTGACCGCTTCTTTTTTGGATGCCTCCAGTTCCCGCAGATATTGCACCAACTGCCGGCGATTGTTTTCGAGCTGTCCGGCCATTTTCTGAAAGTTCCGGCCCAGGGATTCAAGCTCGTCCCGGCTCTTGATCTCCACCGACACGTCGAAACGGCCGGCCCCGATGTCCCGGACCTTGTGATTCAAAATCTGAATGGGACGGCTGAAACTTCGGGCCAGCAGAATCGCCATCAATGCCACCACCATACCGGTGATAATAATGATAAACACGAAATGCTGCACCGTCAGGGCCAGGGCCTTGTGGATGACCGTAGCGGTCTCCTCCACCGGCCGGTGAAAGGCGTCGCTGCGGGCTCCGAGGGTCACCCCGCCGAAAAATCCGGTCTGCCGGTATACCCCCGAATCGAAGGCGATGGGGGCGAAAGCCATGACCCGGTTCACATCCCCCACGCTGGAGGTGGTGGTGACCCCCGATTCCCCCGACAAGACCGAGCGGGCGATCAACTGATAGTTTTCATGAATAAAGGGAACATGGAGCAGATTGAACGGCACTCGGCCCGCTTTCATGGCGGCCTCGGTGTAATCCGGCGATTCGGGGTCGATCAGGCGGCCGGTATCCGGATCATGCCCTCGAATATCCCAGAATTTCGGATGGGTAATGATCCATCCTTCATCGTCAAACAGAAAGGCATAGTTGCCGCTGGCATAGCTGGGAAACACCACCTCGTGGTCGCCGATGGGCAGCACGTGCTGGGTGTATTCCATCAGATGCCGGTGATCCAGGGCCAGGGAGACCACCCCGACAAAGGCGCCGTCCCGGTAAACCGCCATGGCGAACCGAATGATCCCCTCGTATTCGGCGCCGCCCACCGCGCTTTCCACATCCGGGGCCCCCTGTAGCTGCTCTTCCCGGCGCACATGCCGCCCCAGCAGATGAGACACGTAGATGTCCCCGGGCGCCAGAGCGCGGGCTTCATTGTAGTAGTCCTCTTTTCCGAAGCTGCCGATAAACGGCAGTGCCACATGGCGCCTGGCCAGGGTGATGTTGTTTTCATGGACCCGAATCCGTTCCACCCCCCCGGGGTCGACGTAGGTGACCTCCCGGTACAGAGGAATCAGCTGTTTCACCTCTTCCACTCGATTCCGGGTCCCCCGCCGGACCCAGATCCGGCGCAGATGAGCCCGGCTGAAATCAAAATAAAGGTCCGGATCAAAAGGCAGCAGCGATAAAGCCCGCAGATCGTCTTCGCAGACCTCCAGCAGCAGCTCCACCTGGCGGGCGATGGCCCGGGCCCTGGCCTCCAGAAGAGAAGCGGAGTTGTCCAAAAGGGCCTGTTTGCTGTTTTGAACGGCGCTTTCTCCAACCTCGATCAGTTTCTGACGGGCATACAGACTGAGCACCAGGAGAGGGACGAGGGAGATGAGAAGAAAGGCGAAAAGAAATTTTTTAAGGATACTGAACTGCATCGATTCCTTGGCGGGAGCATGGTCGCCATGCCCCCGCGTTCAGGTTAGGTGGCGATAAAACTCCAGAGAATCCCCGCGCCGATAGCCGACCCGATCACCCCCGAGACATTGGGGGCCATGGCGTGCATCAGCAGAAAATTGGTGGGGTCCTCTTCCTGGCCCACATGCTGTACCACCCGAGCCGAATCCGGCACCGCCGAGACCCCGGCCGCCCCCAGCAGCGGGTTGATCTTGGTCTTCAAAAACAGGTTGATCAACTTGGCAAACAGCAACCCGGAAGCGGTGGCGATGGAAAAAGAGAGCGCGCCCAGCACGAAAATCCCCACCGACTGCGGCGTCAAAAAGACATCGGCCTGGGTGCTGGCGCCCACGGTCACCCCCAGCAGAATGGTGACCGTATCGATCACCGAGGTGCGGGCCGCCACCGCCAGCCGCTCGGCCACCACGCACTCTTTCAGCAGGTTGCCGAAAAAAAGCATCCCCAGCAGCGGCAGGGCCGCCGGCGCCAGCAGGCAGCAGAGAAGAAATCCGATGACGGGGAAGATGATCTTTTCCTGCTTGCTCACCTCCCGGGGCTCTTCCATTCGGATCAACCGCTCTTTTCGGGAGGTAAGCAGCCGCATAATCGGCGGTTGAATCACCGGCACCAGGGCCATATAGGAATAGGCGGCCACCGCGATGGGGCCGATCAGGTAGGGGGCCAGCTTGGCCGTCAAAAAGATGGCGGTGGGTCCGTCGGCCCCGCCGATGATTCCGATGGCGCCGGCTTCGTTGGGTGCAAATCCCAGGGCCAAAGCCCCGAGAAAGGTCAGAAAGATTCCCATCTGGGCCGCGGCCCCCAGGAGCATGAGCAGGGGCCGGGCGAGCATCGTGGAAAAATCGGTCATGGCCCCGATCCCTAAAAAGATCAGCGGCGGATAGACCCCTGAGGTGACCCCCATGTAGAGGTAATGGAGCACGCTGTTATCTTCGTAGATGGCCAAACCCAATCCCTTGAAGACCGGAATGTTCCCCATCAGAATGCCGAACCCGATAGGAATCAGAAGGAGGGGTTCATAGCGTTTGACGATGCCCAGATAGATAAAGACGACGCCCACGATGAGCATGGTCGAGTAACGGTAATCGAGCATGTAATAGCCGGTATTGCCGATAAACTGCAGTATCAGATCAGACAGATTTCCCATGGGTTTTCTTTCGACTCCTTATTCGGTGGATCGGTTAAGACGTGAACTCGACATTGTCATTCCAGAGATAAAACCCCTCCCCGTCCGGAATGATGACCCCGGCCAGCAGCAGCTCGTTGATGGTGGAATGGGGATGGTTCAGACCGCATCGATCCGAAAACTCGAGCAGTTTGGGCAGGGGAAAGGGCTGTCCGAGGTGTTCCACAAGAAGCCTGCACTGCCGGGCGGATTCCTTCACATCCGGGGGAAGATAGATACATCCCCGCTCCGACGGGGGCTCGGTCGTCGTCTCCGGTCCTCTCGATCTGAACCGCTCCCAGTAAGCGCCCCTTCTTTCCCATATGTCCAGCGCCTTGTGAAGCTGGGATATGGTGAGCGACAGCAGGAGAAGGCCGGTAAAGACAATGGAAATTCCCACCAACGCGATGGACCATCCGTTGTGGGCTGAAATCGCTTCAAGACCAGTCAATGATAAACCTCCTTCTTCAGAATTTTAAACAGGGGCACCGCTAATGGATCGAAATCGACTAAAATTCGCCGGAAAGCGGCGAAAATTTACCATCGCGTATACCACCGATGAATCCATGGGTGCAAGGGATACCTGAACCGAGTGGTCAGTGGGCATTGGCTCCTGTGGCTTCCTCCATATACGAAGATCTCTGATGGATCACCTCAGTGAGTTTTTGCAGGAGCTTATCCCCCAAAGAGGCGTTGCTTTGGATAAGCTCCAGAAACCTGTCGCCGGCCATGACCAACACCTCTCCGTCGGTCAGGGCCACGGTGGTGCCGCGGTATCGAAAAGGGGTGAGGATGGTGGCCACGCCGATCATGTCTCCCCGGTTATGCAAGGTCAACGCCTTTCCTCCTTTGAAATAGATCATGTAATTACCGGAAAGCACGATATAAAAAGTATGGGCCGTGTCGCCCCGCTGGGTCAGAACCTCCCCTTCTCGCACCCGCACAGTATGGATGAGGGCGCTGATTTCCGCCAGATCATCGGAGCTGAGTTCTTCGAAAATTTCAATTGATTCAAGGGTGCTGATATCTGTCGGCATGGAAATATCCTTTCTTTGAATGAAAAAAACCGGCGGTATTCAAAACCTGTGGAATGGAATGGTAGCAATTAACATGCACATGTCACTCGAATGACGTCATTTCCCGCCGGTTTCAAATCCGAATTGAGAATGGGGATTGCCGTTACCATGTATAATGGCCTTAAAATAAATGATTTTTCGCCCCAAAATCCTATGGGACTTATTTACAATGGATATTTTCCCTTCCCGCTGGTTGCGTCCCGGCTCGGAATGTTTTATAGTTTGATCCACTTGCAGGGGTGGCGCTCAAGCCGGCTACAGCGCGTAAAATCCCCTGCACTGTTCGGTGGCGAAGGCGGTCCTAGCACCGAACAGTACTATCGGGCCGCCCCGGTCAAGGGGGCCGCGGCTTCCTTTGACCGGGTTACCCCCACTTTTCGGACTCTTTCTCCACTATTGTTTTTTTCTTCTTCAGCTTTTCTTCTTCAGATCGATCCGTATTCGTTTCAATTCGGGAGCAATCCGCTAAAACCAAACGTTTTTTTGTTTCTTTACGCCATGACCTCTCTGCCGAGGGCGGTTCTACTCAAAAACAATCGCCTTTTTCACTCCATGTGATGAATCGCCCCTGGGATACTGAATATCTTTTATCCCTTTAATTTTAATACTGATAATCAGAGAAATTTGGCTTGACAAAGGTGTCGACTGAACCTATGTTCAACTTCTATAGAAAATTCGCATCATCTATTGGAAATCCTAATCGAAAGAAAAAGGAAGATTATGACCCTGACGAAAGCACAGATTATAGATGATATTACCGAACAACTCGCCTTTTCGAGAAAACAGAGCGCGGATATTGTTGAGCTTCTTCTGGAAATCATGAAACAAAACCTGGAGGAAGGCGAAGATCTGCTGATCAGCGGTTTCGGAAAATTCTGCGTGAAAGAGAAAAAACCGCGGCGCGGTCGAAACCCCGCCACCGGCGAAGACCTGATGCTAGACCCGAGAAGAGTCGTGACCTTTAAATGTTCCCACGTGCTCAGAGAAAAGGTAAACAATTTCAAGAACGAGTAAAGGTTCTGAAAGGACCATTCGAATGAATCATTATGTAGAGGACAACATGATTAAAGAAAAGCCCAGCAATGTGCAGCTCATCATTAATACCCTGATGAGCGGGGAAACCCTTCGAAGCAACGAGATCGCCGAAAAGGTCTCGGAAGCGGCGGGAAAAGAGATTAAAATTCAGGACGTGGCCAGCATGCTGAGCCGAATCACCAATGAAGATGTCTGCGACCTGGGGTATTTTATTCTCAAGAACCGGGATGGGAAAAGTTATGTCTATAAAATGGCCGATGAATTTCTGGCTCTGTCCGAAGACAAGGCCTACGGCCTGACCCGAAAAACCGGGGATGCCCGCTATACCTTGGAGGAGGCGGTGACCGAGGTGCCGGAACTGGCCAAATATATCGCCGAAGCCAAGAAAAAATCCAAGTCCCGCCGCCGGAAAAAAACCACCGGTCAGCGCCGGACCGCCGAAACCGAGACCAAAGCCGCTCGAAAGACCCGCGAACCCCGGGAAATCACCTATGAAACCTCGGCGGCGGCCCAGGATGGGCTTCAAGTCCTGATGGACGCCCTCAGCAGAATTCAGGATCTGAACATTCATGTGACCGTCACCCTGAAAGTCGAAGGGGTGTAATCCCCGCCGCCGTTTCTTTGATCCCCTCAGCGACGCTCTCCGGCACCCGACCTGCCTTCCGCCTTCGAAGTTCCATTCTGTTTCTTCTGATATTCCGGTTCGGCTTCCTGTGCCCCCCGCTCCTGGGAGCCGAGCCCTTCGACCGCATGACCACGGCCGGGGCGACGGTTCTGTACGCCCCCGCCGTTCACGGGGCGGCGGAAGATGTCGTCCGCATCTATCCCCGGGTGCGCGCCGACCTGTCGCATACCTTGAAACGGCGGGTCGATTTTCCGGTGACCGTGGTACTGATCCCAGACAACCGGGATTTTCGACGGATGGCCGGCAATCCCTATTTTTCCGCCTTTGCAGTGGGTGAAAAAGCCCTGATGGTGATCGACCTGACCAAAATGGACGGGGACCCGGGAAAGCTGTCCGCCACCTTGAAGCATGAACTGGTTCATCTGGTGCTGCACCGATATATCGGCGGGGACCGCCTGCCCCGGTGGCTGAACGAGGGGGTGGCCCAGTGGGTGAGCGACGGGTATTCAGAGCTGCTGATTCAAAAACGGTGGGATGTGCTTCGGGGCGCGGTGCTCTCGGGAGATCCGCCGGACCTCGACCGGCTGGCCGATCGGTTTCCGGCCCGGCGGCGGCCGCTTTTGCTGGCCTATGAGGCGAGCAAAAGCGCCGTGGAATTCATGGTGCGCGAATTCGGTAAAGAACCGGTGCTCAACCTGCTCGACCGGCTGAGCCGGGGCCAGGATCTGGAGACCGCCTTTCACGGCGCCCTCGGGGTCTTTCCGGCGGAAATGGAACGGTTGTGGCATCGGCAGCTGCGGCGGACCAGCACCTGGCCGGTCTACTTGGCGGTCCATCTCTATGAAATCATCTTTATTGGTGCCGCACTGGCGACCCTTTTCGGGTTCATCCGGGCGGTGCGGAAAAAGCGGCAATATCGGGATGAAGAGGAGGACGAGGACGAGGAGAGCGCAATTCCGCCGGATGAATGGAAGCGTTGAAAACGGGGTGCGGGGTCATGCGCCCATTCCCCGGCTTACCGCTTCTTGGTCCGGGATTTGGATGTCGAACTGCTGCTCCGACTCGACCCGTATGAACTTGATCCGGATGAACTCGATCCGAAACCGCTGGTAAACGCCTTTCACCTTCTCGCTGAAAGACCGCGGCTTGGGCGGTTTCTCTGCACGCCGGGCGCGGATTCGCAAACCGCTCGGGCCTGCCCATTTGATGAACATTAACGCTTGACCCTGTTTTTGTAGCAGAATATACAGGTGGTGCTGAAAAAAGCAAGTTCCCGCCGCCTTTTCACGGCGGCCTTTTTTTTAATGCGACCCATGTGAACCGCTTCAGAAAGAGAATTATGACACAGTCGGAATGGAAGAAGGATTCCTGGAAATCATTCCCTGCCATGCAGCAGGTGGATTGGCCGGATCAAGAAAAATACGAACAGATCATCACCCAAATCAACACCCTGCCCCCCCTGGTATTTGCCGGGGAAATCAGAAAACTGGAATCCCTGCTGGCGGAGGCATCCAGAGGCAACGCCTTCCTGCTGCAGGGCGGGGACTGTGCAGAGGAATTCAGTGAATGCACGGCCCCCACCATCCGGGAAACCATGAAGGTGATCCTGCAAATGTCGGTGGTGCTGAGCTACGCAGGAGAAAAGCCGATCATCAAGGTGGGGAGAATCGCCGGCCAGTACGCCAAGCCCCGATCCAGCCCGGTGGAGACCGTCGACGGGGTCGAGCTGCCCAGCTTTCGGGGAGACATGATCAACGGTATCGCGTTCACCCCTGAAGACAGAAAGCCCGATTGCAGCCGATTGCTGGAGAGCTATTATCATTCCGCCGCCAGCCTCAACATCCTGCGGGCATTTACCCGGGGCGGGTATGCCTCTCTGGATAAGGTCCATGAATGGAACAAGGCGTTCGTCAAGCAGTCCAAAGAAGGCAAATCATACGAGGCCCTGGCTTCTCAAATTTCAAAAACATTGACCTTTATGAAGGTCATCGGCCTGGAAACCGATAAGATGCCCCAATTGAGCGAGGTGAATTTTTACACCTCCCATGAAGCCCTGCTGCTGGGATATGAGTCCGCGTTGACCCGCCAGGATTCATTAACCGGAATGTGGTACGATTGCAGCGCCCACCTGGTCTGGATCGGCGACCGGACCCGGCAGCCGGACGGCGCCCATGTGGAATTTTTAAGAGGCGTCCACAATCCCATCGGCATCAAAATCGGCCCGAAGCATGATCCGGATGAATTAAAGCGGATTCTGGATCTGCTGAACCCCGACAACAAACCGGGCCGCATCGTTCTGATCACCCGCTTCGGCAAGGATAAAATCAAACAGTATCTGCCGCCCTTGATCCGCGCCGTCAAAGGCAACGGCGCCGATGTGCTGTGGAGCTGCGATCCCATGCACGGAAACACCTATGTCTCTGAATCCGACTACAAGACGCGAAAATTTCTGGATATTTTAGAGGAAATTCGGAACTTTTTCGATATCCACCATTCGGAGGGGACCATTCCCGGCGGGGTTCATCTCGAACTGACCGGAAAGGACGTCACCGAGTGTATCGGCGGGGCCCAGGAAATCATGGATCATCAGTTGAAAAAGAACTATTCAACCTCCTGTGATCCCCGTCTGAATGCCCAGCAAAGCCTGGAACTGGCTTTTTTGATTTCGGATCTGCTGAAACGATAGGCGGCAGCGTCACATACCTCCGGCGGTAACCCGCGGATTCGATTACACCTGCTTTTCTTCCGACAGATCCATCCATTTTCCCCGGGTCAGCGGCGTCAAATCGGCGGGGTTGAGCTGAAAAAGGGCAAAGGGAGTGCCTGCCGCAGCCCAGATGGTCTCGTGCTTTTGCAAATCGATATCCAAAAACGTCTCCAACGGTTCCTTATGCCCGACCGGCGGCACCCCGCCGATGGCGAATCCGACCCTTTCCTTGACGAAGTTCCCGTCCGCTCTTCCGAGTTTCAGCCCGGTGGTTTTTTGGATTTTTTTAAGATCGACGCGATTGGCCCCGGATGCGATCACCAGAATCGGGCGGTCGGTTTTCTTCTCCTTGAACACAAGGGATTTGGCGATTTGGGAAACCGCACATCCGACGCTGTGGGCCGCCTCTTGGGCGGTCCGGGTCGAACCGGGCAGTTCCTGGACTTGGAAGGAGAACCCTTTTGCGGAGAGGAAATCCTGAACGCGTTTGGCGGAGGTGCTTAGTTCCATTCTATCCGCTTCCCAGCTGAATGCATATGATCAATTTTAGCAAATTCCAATATACGCATCGCGTTTCGCGATACAGCGAGACGCAAAAGCCCCGATTTCAAAAGAACCATCTCACGCGCTCCGCTTGCCGCCGCGACACGTACTGAACGTGACATAACCACCCAACAAACCTTCCAGAGCGGGGGCAAAAGCGGCTATCATACCCTATGTTTGGACAAGAGGATACCCCTTGTCGGTGAGTAATCGGACGACGCCATCAGGACCACCGACATGCCCGCCTCCCACAATAATGAAGACATTCTCCCCGAGATGCAGCAGTTCTTCGAGCATTGGCAGCCACCGAAGGTTCCTGTGAATGACAATGTGCTCGTAGATGGTCATTTGCTCCTGATGATGCTGCCGATACTGCGCCTCCAAAGCGTCAGCCTCTCCGGCATTCCACAAGTCCAGCACCTCATCAAGCGGGAGTTCGCCTTCTGGACGGTCTTGGCGCACGGCATCTTGCAAGAGAAATTCTTGTTGACGTTCCGAAAGCGTGGCGAAGCAATCCACTTGCGCCGTGGCACACTCCAAAAACCTCACCTGTTTGCCTTCCCGTGTGGCTTTCTTGCGAAAATAGGCGTCCACGCCCAATGTGTGGTGAAGCGTGGCAGCATCCTCTTCTTGAGAGCGGTCTTTGAGTATCGTGGAAAGGAGCCACGGCCTGATCGTTTCTGCAAGATGGGCTGGAAATTGTTGTCGCAGTAGCGCCTCCCGCACCTGCTGTTGCGTTGACGGGGAGAGATGATTCCACAGCGTGTCTCCAGGTGGATACGTCCCGCGAGCCTGAACATAGCGCTTGAAGGCCGGGGTTCCGGTTTCTGCTGTATTCGCCTCAAACACGATGACAGACGATACCGAGAACGCCTGTTCCATTGTAGAGGGAAGTGGATGCATGTCTTTCCGCATGCAATGGATAGAACCCAAGAGAAATCCCGTATGATTCCCCATGTGTATCGTCCACATCAAACCCCGTACAGTACTCATTGTTTTCCTTTTCTCTCCCATCTGATTTTTAGAATTGTTAAGCCTACTATTTTTTCACCGTCTTTTCTTAAAAGCATATCATCGTCCAACTCAACTGTTTCACTAGCTCTCTGAGGTTTTCTGAAACTCATATACAATACATCGGCTTCTTTATCGTAATCAATCCATACCTGTCTGGCGGACATTCTCAGTATATCCGATGCCACACACAGCAAAAAAGCTGGAAAACTGGAAGAGCAAAGCAATTCTCCGGGCGAACGAAATTCGCTACCTCCGGCGAGAAAACATCCGGCTTAAAAATGCCCGGGACAAGTACAAAGCCGAGGCGAATGAATCCGGGAAGAAATTTAAGGAGCAAGATGCCGCGGCCAAGTGCCCGTTGTGGAGAGTAAATTCGACCTTGTTTTCATTACCCTTCAACTTTTCTGTGTCGCCCGCATTGGATTCCGAGCCGTTTCCAGGGCCCTTGGCGTTTTTGGGGCTATCTCGAACAAACGCCGAACCGTTATGCGGAAGGAATATGCTGAAACTGCGGCGCGCGGGTGGGGTCTTTTGCATTTGTTTGTTAGGCTCTCCACGGTCATACAGGACGTTTTCCTGGCCTTTTCATTGGCGTGATGCGGCAATCACGGCAGCGTCAATATCTGACGGAGCAATCCCTTGAACATGGCGAAAGTGAATCTCACGCTTCACAATAGCCAGTTCGAGCAATGGACGAACTTCTGCTGAGACATGTTGGTTGTAGATGGCCGGCAGAAGAAGATATTTCCCAAGGGCCTTTACGGTGGCTTTAAATTGCCCCAATCCTTGAGAAAGATGGGTTGTCCCCATCCGGTTAAACCGACACAGTGTGGCAATCTCACTGTAGTTCTCATGTCCGAGGGATCGTTCGACCTGTGACACAAGATACGCGGGGTTCGTGGTCACATGGATCGTATACCCTTCGGGTTGACCAAGAATCTCGCCTTCAATAATGGCAACACGCACCCGTTCATCCGTATCTTCGGTCCCGAACTCTGCGTGCCACTGTTGGAAGATGTTCACAGCAGGCTGCTCATGCTCAAAGGCCAATGCCATTGCCGGAATTCCGCCTTCAATTGGAGGAAACGCGAATGCTGTGGCAACCCAATGCGCTTGATCCCATAGTTCATCCTGAATGACCGATGCATATTTCACTGTTCCCTTCTCCACTCTCTTTACAATGCCTCGTCAGACACCAGACAGTACCGTTCATGACATGACGCTTTACTGACGTTTACGGAGGAAAGTATCGAGTAATGCCCCACATTCTGTCAAGAAAATCATTCCTGTATTCAACGATTATGGTTTCATAAATCGAGGTGTGCATTGTGCAGATATTTACCCACAACAACTGTGTTCCCTCTGTCGTAAATTTCGGTCAAACTTCACCAGCAAAGAGGAAATCGTTTCAGCTATTTGCATGTTTTGCTATGACTTGCGGCAATGAGCCTAAAGCCGCAATACCTGGAAAATTTCCATGTTATCACCTTATACCATACATAGATTCCCATTTATTGCGATATTATTGCTGAAAAGTGGAAAAAGATCTCTATCCGCCCTTCTCATTCGTTATCCTACCATATAATGGAATACAAGGAAAAATCACAGATCAACCTCACTCAAAAAAGAAAGATCATTCCCGCCGACCGCGGCTGAATTGAATGGGTATTTTTCAAATGGAAAATCAGGGAAAACAGGTATTGTGTCATGTTCACCGAATGATAGAATGAGAAAAAGATAAGCGATTGCCCAGACACAGGGTTCCCGGCACCATCGGCTGATCAGCACCGGGCGTTCACGGGGAGGAAAACAAAATCCATGAGGAAATACTTAAAAGTGAAATACCTGGTCATCGGCGGTCTCATCCTGGCCGTCATCGGCATCTTTCTCGCATTCGGTCCGCCGCAACTGATGGCCCGAACCGAAACCCCCGAATTCTGCGCCTCGTGCCACGTCATGGAATCCCAATACCAGGCGTGGCAGCACCAGGGCGCCCACCGCCGCGAGCGCTGCATCGATTGTCATCTGCCCCACGACAACCTGGCGAGCTATTACCTCTGGAAATCGATCGACGGCATGAAGGACGTCGTGTTCTTCTATTCCGGCCACGTACCCGACCGCATCGAAGTCTCGGAACGGGGCCAGGGATTCATCCAGGACAACTGCATCCGCTGTCACACCGAAACCGTGGCGAAGATGCTCCAAACGGACCGCAACTGCTGGGACTGCCACCGCCGGCTGCAGCACCGGCTGACCGGCTCCATTCTGCCCTTGTAACCCAACCGATAGAAAACCTCAGGGAGATAGGTATGATTATCAGGAATCGGAGGATAATGATTGGACTCGGAATGCTTCTTGCCGTTCTTTCAGTTTTCTGGGCCTGCGCGCCCGAGGAGCCGCAGATGGTGCAGCCGGTGAAGATCCCCGACAACACCATAGACCCGGAGGTCTGGGGCAAGGCCTACCCGGTGGAGTACGACCTCTGGCTGCAGACTGAAGAGCCCTCGCCGCCGGGCAAGAGCAAGTACAAGGTCGGCTTCGATGCGGACAACATCACCTACGACAAGCTGTCCATGTACCCGTACATGGCCCTGCTCTTTCACGGCTGGGGGTTCGGCATCGAATACAACGAGCCGCGCGGCCATGCCTACATGCTAAAAGACCAACTTGAAATAGACGCCAAACGGGTGGGCGCCGGCGGCGTCTGCCTGACCTGCAAGACGCCTTACGCGCCGGTCCTCGAAGAGGAAATGGGCTTCGAGTATTACAGTCTCCCTTTCCGAGAGGTGGTGGAAAGAATCCCCGAGGAGCACCGCGAACTCGGCGTGGCCTGCATCGACTGTCATCACAACGAGGATATGTCCCTCAAGCTTTCCCGCAGCTTCACCCTGCTCAAGGCCCTGAACGACATGGGGACCGACCCGCAGAAGCTTTCCCACCAAGAAATGCGCTCGGCGGTCTGCGCCCAATGTCATGTCACCTACAACATCACCAAGACGGCCGAAGGAAAGTCCGACGGCATCTACTTTCCGTGGCAAAACAGCCAATGGGGTCAGATCACCGTCGAGGACATTATCCAGTACATCCGCACCGACCCCGACAACAAGGAGTGGACCCAGCAGGTCACCGGCTTCAAGCTCGCCTTCATGCGCCACCCCGAGTTCGAGCTCTTCTCGAACCAGTCCACCCATTGGCAGGCCGGGGCCGCCTGCGCCGACTGCCACATGCCCTATACCAAGGTCGGGGTCTACAAGGTCTCGGACCACCGCGTCCGAAGCCCGCTCAAGGCCGATCTGCGCGCCTGCGCCCAGTGCCACGCCGAAGATACCGAATGGCTCAAGCGGCGGGTCATCAACATTCAGGACCGAACGGTCTCGATCATGCTTCGGGCGGGCTACGCCACGGCCACGGCGGCCAAGCTCTTTGAAACAGCTCACAACGCCCAGGGCGTCGAGTATGATCAGCAGTTGTATGAGAAGGCCAAAGACTTCTACCTGGAGGCTTTCTACCGGCAGCTCTTCATCGGCGCCGAGAACTCGGTCGGCTTTCACAATCCGCCCGAGGCCCTGCGGATTCTGGGCGACGCCGTGGCCTTCGCCGGCAAGTCCGAGGCCCTGCTGCGCCAGATGCTGGTCCAGGCCGGAGTGGAGGTGCCGATGAACATCGACCTCGAACTGAACAAGTATCTGGATGATCGCGGTGAAAAACTGCTCCAGAGAAAGCCCGAGCAGGAGATTCCGGACCCCTTCGGCCTTCAGGAACGCTTTCTCTCCGTCGCCACCGAGCAGGATTTTGAAGCGACGGAACAGGGGCAGGAATAAAGGCGGGATTTATCGACACGAATCGGGGCGCGGGCAGATGGCCGTGTTTAGCGGCCAAACGCCCGCCCTGGGCTCCTTTCGGGCGCTCCAACCACGGGACTCGTCGGGGGTACGTTCTTGTTAACCTTCGTATAGACATCATCGCCTTCGATGATGAGCTTTAGATAGCTGTGAAGCAGGGCATAATGGGCGACCGCATCGATAGAGGCGTAAAAGGGGACTGATGCCGCTGTGATTTTTCCGCACTACTGAAAGCGCTGGCCTGAAACGATGCCGCCGGGGCGGACAGCGGCATGGTGACCATAAGCGCGAACAGCAATCCCAGCATGTTCGCCGACTGTTTCCTGCCTGCCATATATTTTATATTCACACGGTCCATAGCGTTTCCTTCCTCTGAAGTATGAAAAATTCTTTCAGGAATTATGTCGATATAACCCGGACATACTCTCATCTTTGGGTATTAGATTTAGGAGGGGAAAATTTATTTGCCTAGCCATAAACTTAATTCGCAGGAAATAGAACCGCAAGGGTTCGGCAAATCCATTGGACTTCTTTATTTATCTTTATATCGGCCACCGGCATGCCGCCGCAGCCAAAATTTCGTTGCATCACCTCCCTATAAAATGTTAGCTATACAGTTTATCATCAATCGCGGAGGTTTCCCATCAAAGGTATCGTCATCGCGGGAACTAGCAGCGGGAGCGGCAAAACCACCGTTACGTTGGGGCTGATGGCGGCCCTGAAGCGGCGGGGGCTCAAGGTCGCGCCGTTCAAGGTCGGACCCGATTTCATCGATCCCGGTCACCATGGCCGCATCACCGGTGTGCCGAGCCGCAATCTCGACGGCTGGATGCTTCCCCGGGAATACAACCTGGCCTGCTTTCGAAAGGCCGCCCGAGATGCGGATATCGCCGTGGTCGAGGGCGTGATGGGTCTGTTCGACGGCTACGACGGCAAAAGCGAGGCCGGCTCCACGGCTCAGATGGCCAAATGGCTCGGGCTGCCGGTGGTTCTGATGGCGGACGCCCGGAGCATGGCCCGAAGCGCCGCTGCGCTGGTGCAGGGCTTTGAAAATTTCGATCCGGACCTCTCCTTCTGCGGAGTCGTCTTCAACCAACTGGGAAGCCCCCGACATCTCGCCTATTTAAAGGAAGCACTGGAAGATCATATTCGAATGGACTGCCTCGGCGGCCTGCTTCGGGAGGAAGCCATCGCCATTCCCGAACGCCACCTGGGGCTGGTGACCGAGGACGAACACGGCCTTCCCCCCGATGCTGTCGACCGGCTGGCGGACCTGATCGAAGAGCGGATCGATCTGGAAAATCTGTTGGCCCGCCTGCCGAACATAGACCTCAAGCAATACCCGAAAGCGCAAACCGATTTCAACCACGCCGCCCCTTCTTCCGCCGTCCGCATCGGGGTGGCCCGGGACAAAGCCTTCTGCTTTTATTACCCCGACAATTTCGATATCCTGCGATCCGCCGGCGCCGAACTCGTCTTTTTCTCCCCCATGGAGACCCGAACCCTTCCCCCGCATCTCGACGGCCTCTATTTCGGCGGCGGATACCCCGAACTCTTCGCCCGGCCCCTATCCGAAAACGAATCCCTGCGCCGGGAGATTCTAAGCAGGAGCCGCGACGGTATGCCCATCTACGCCGAATGCGGCGGATTCATGTATCTCGGCAGCCGAATTCAGGATACCGACCACCGAACCTATTCCATGTGCGGATGTTTCCCATTCACCACCACCATGTTCACCCGACTCAAATCCCTCGGATACCGGGAAGTCATCCTCACCGCAGAGACCCTGCTCGGGCCGGCCGGAACCCGAATTCGGGGCCATGAATTCCATTATTCGGGGATTCAGGAAGCACCGGAAAACGATCACGTGGAAACGGTCTACGCCGTCTCCGACCGGCTGGGCGCCGGCACGCTGGCCACCGGATACCGGGTCCGCCGGACCCTGGGCAGCTACATTCACCTTCATTTCGGAAGCCGACCGAAGGCCGCCGAGCATTTTGTCGCCGTTTGCCGCAGGTTCCGGCGGGAAAGGAAAACCGCATCATGAAACCCGACGACATCGAAGCCCTCAGTTTCAAGATTATCGATCAGGAAGCCGGAGAACACGACTTCACCCCCGAAAAATGGGCCGTGGTCCGGCGGATGATTCATACCTCGGCCGATTTCGAATACATGAACACCGTTCGGTTCCATCCCGACGCCATCCAAAAGGGGATCGAGGCCATCCGCGGCGGCAAACCGATCTTCACCGACACCGAAATGGCGCGGTCGGGCATTCGCAAAGGAGAACCGGCCCGCTTCGGGGGATCGGTCACCTGCCTGATCGGCGACCCGCAGGTCAAAGCGTATGCCCTGCAGGCCGGCGTCACCCGGGCCCAGGCGGCCGTGGACCGGGCCGCACAGGAGATGACCGAGGGCATCTATGTCATCGGCAACGCCCCCACCGCGCTCCTGCATCTGATAAAACTGATGCGCCAGAGCAAGGCCAAGCCGGCCCTGGTCATCGGACTGCCGGTGGGGTTTGTCAATGCGGCGGAATCCAAGGAGGAATTGACCCGGACCGATTTTCCGTATATCACCAACCTGGGGCGAAAAGGCGGTTCCAATGTGGCCGCAAGTGTGGTAAACGCCCTCTCGATTATGGCAACAACCGACGTGCGTTAGACGGATGAAAAGAAACAAATGAATTCACAAAACGGAAAATTGTACGGCATCGGGGTGGGCCCCGGTGATCCGGAGCTGATCCCCCTGAAGGCGGTCCGGATTCTCAGCCGGGTGGACGTGGTCTTTGCCGCCTCCTCCTCGAAAAACGATTACAGCCTGGCGGTGAGCATCGCTCAGCACCACATTCCCCAGGGCACCCCCATCATGATCCTGCCCTTTCCCATGACCAAGGATGATTCGGAGCTGCGGCAGGCTTGGCGGGATCACGCAAGGGTGATCATCTCTCATGTGAAAGAAGGCAAACAGGCCGCCTTCATCACCCTGGGCGACCCCACGACCTATTCCACCTACGGCTACATCCTCAAAAATATTCTCGAATTCGCCCCGGATCTGGACATCGAAACGGTGCCCGGCATCACCTCCTACCAGGCCTGCGCGGCCCGGCTCAACACCCCGCTGGTGGAAGGAGAGGAATCCCTGCTGGTGATGTCCGGCGTCAAGGGCGGGGACCGGCTGCGGCAGATCTCCCCCAAGCCGGAGAATGTGGTTTTTCTGAAGGCTTACCGAAACGCCGCCGATATCACCACCGCCCTGGACGAGGCCGACCTGCTGGAGAACAGCATCGGGGTGAGCTGCTGCGGTCTGGTCAACGAGGAGATCATTCGGGATGTGCGGGCCTTCAAAGAGCGAAAACCCGGTTACTGGACCATCATCATCGCCAAGCAGCGTGACGACCACACCCGGTGAACCGACCGCCGTCCCGAGCACCATGGATGATTCCGCCGACCACCGAACGCTTCGATCCGGCTTCACCACCGGTACGGCCGCAGCCGCCGCCGCAAAGGGTGCGATGGTTTCCCTTTTGTCCGATGCGCCGCCGTCCCGAGTCCGGATCGCCATGCTCGATACCGGCCACCTGGACATCCCTATCCATGCCTGCCGGCGGATCGATCCTCACACCGCCGTGTGCACCGTCATCAAGGATGCCGGAGACGACCCGGACGCCACCCACAAGGCCGAAATCGGGGCCCGGGTGACCCTGAACACGGAACCGCCCGGGGAAACCGATATTCGAATCTTCGGCGGTGAAGGGGTGGGCCGAGTGACCAAACCGGGCCTGGAAATCCCCCCCGGCGAACCGGCCATCAACCCCGGCCCGCGCCGAATGATTCACCGAGCCGTATCCGACGTGCTGACTGAATTTTCCAAAATCGCATCCGTGGATGTGGAAATCTTCGTCCCCGAGGGCCTTGCCATCGCCCGCCGCACCCTCAACGCCCGGCTCGGGATTGTAGACGGCATCTCCATTCTCGGCACCACCGGCCGGGTTAAACCCATGTCCCATGCCGCCTACATCGCCACCATTCAGGCCGGATTGTCGGTGGCCCGGGCCGCGGGCCTGGACCGGGCCGTACTGACCACCGGCCGGCGCAGTGAAAAACATGCTCAGGGGCTGTGGCCGGAGCTTCCCGAAGAAGGCTTCATCCAGATGGGCGACTTTTTCAAGAGTGCCCTGGAAACCGCCGCCGAACAGGGTTTTTCCTGCATTACCTTGACCGTTTTTTTCGGCAAGGCGGTGAAAATGGCCCAGGGATTTCCCCACACCCACGCGGCCAAAGCCCGCTTGACCCTGCACAAACTCGCCGACTGGGCTTTGGAGACGACCGGGGACGAATCCCTGTCCGAATCCATATTCGAGGCCAATACCGCCCGGCATGCCTTTGAATTCATTCATCCCCGGCATCCGGTTTTGATTGCGGAAGTCGGTCGTCGCATGACGGCATCGGCCCGAAAATTCGCCGGACCGACGGTCCACATTCAGGGGGTCATTCTCGATTTCGAAGGAAACCCCATTTTCGATTCGGATCCGGGAGGCAGCCAGATATGACACCCGTTTCCGTCATCGGCATCGGGCTCTCCCCCGAAGACCTCACCCCGGCCCATCTCGAACAAATCCATCGGGCCGATGTGCTGGTCGGCGGCAAGCGTCATCTCGGCTATTTTCCGGGTTCCCGCGCGGTCAAAAAAGAGATCACCAAAGACCTATCGGGGGTCATTCGATTTATCCAGGAAAGAACAGCGAAAGAATCCGTGGTGGTGCTGGCCTCGGGGGACCCGCTGTTTTACGGCATCGGCGCCCGCCTGATTCAAGCCCTGGGACCGGACCGGGTCCGAATTCATCCCAACATCTCCACCCTGGCCGCGGCCTTTGCCCGCATCAAAGAGCCCTGGCAGGATGTACGCACCGTCAGCCTGCACGGCAAATCAGACCCGGCCCGTCTCCTGGAAACCTTAGCCACAGAAGACAAAATCTTTGTTTTGACCGACCCGGTCCACACCCCCGGCTGGGTTGCCGACCTTCTTCAAGACCGAAACATCGCCGATTTTCGAATGTGTGTCCTTCAGCAGCTCGGCGCCCCGTCCGAGAAGGTGGAATGGTTTACACCGGAAGAAGCCGCGATCAGACCCTTTGCAGAACCCAATGTGCTCATTCTGAGGCGCGAAACGCAAAGCCATTCGACTCAATCCGAGGTACGGCTCGGCCTTTCCGACGACGCATACCGACACCGGGAAGGACTCATCACCAAAGCCGAAGTCCGGGCGGTGACCCTGTCCAAACTGCGGCTGACCTCCCCGGACCATGTGCTCTGGGATCTCGGGGCCGGCAGCGGCTCGGTCTCAATAGAATCCGCCCTCTTCCTGAAAAGAGGACGCATCTTTGCGGTGGAAAAAAATCCGGACCGGATTGCGGATATTGAAGTCAATCGAGACCGCTTCGGCATCCGCAACCTGGCGGTGGTTCAAACCGTTCTTCCCGACGGGCTGGATGGGCTCCCCGACCCGGACCGGGTCTTTATCGGCGGGGGCGGAAAAGATCTCGACCGCATCATTCAGGCGGCCGCCACCCGGCTTACGCCCGACGGGGTGATTGTGGTCAACACCGTTCTGATTTCAAATATGGACAAGGCCTTGGAGACACTTCGCAATCTGGACTTCACCACGGAAATGATCCAGATCCAGGTCAACACCGCCAAACCCATGCCCTGGGGCGACCGGCTCCAGGCCCAGAACCCGGTATGGATCATTACCGGGTACCGAAAGGAGGAAAACATCCACCCATGAAAGGCATCATTCTCGCCGGCGGATCAGGCACCCGTCTCTATCCCATCACCACCGTGGTGAGCAAGCAGCTTCTGCCGGTCTACGACAAACCGATGATCTATTATCCGCTCTCGGTCCTGATGCTGGCCGGCATTCGGGAGATCCTGATCATTTCCACCCCCCATGACCTGCCGCTGTTCCAAAAACTGCTCGGAGACGGCTCCCAGTGGGGGCTATCCTTCGACTATAAGGAACAGCCCGCTCCGGAGGGCCTGGCCCAGGCATTTATATTGGGAAAGGAATTCGTGGGCCGCAGCCCGGTCTGCCTCATTCTGGGTGACAACATCTTTTACGGCCGGGGCCTGACCCAGCTTCTGGACCGGGCGGTTTCCCGACCCGAAGGGGGCACGGTTTTCGGCTATTGGGTCAAAGACCCGGAGCGATACGGCGTGGTCAGTTTTGATGAGGACGGCAGGGCACTCAACATCGAGGAAAAACCGACCCGGCCCGAATCCAATTATGCGGTCACCGGTCTCTATTTCTATGACAATCAGGTGCTCGACATCGCCGCCGACCTGAAGCCCTCCCCCCGGGGCGAACTCGAAATCACCGATGTCAATTCCACCTATCTGAATCGCGGTGAACTTCAGGTGGAAAAACTGGGCCGCGGGTTCGCCTGGCTCGACACCGGCACCCATGAAAGCCTGATGGAAGCGGCCAATTTCATTGAGGTCATTGAAAAACGCCAGGGGCTCAAGGTCTCCTGTGTGGAGGAGATCGCCTTCCGACGCGGATATATCGATGCCGAACAGGTGGAAAAACTGGCATCTCCGCTCAAAAAAAACGGTTACGGCCGATATCTGCTGGACATGATTGAATATGCCAACCCGAAAGAAGATCGATGAATATCATACCCACTGAACTGGAAGGCGTGCTGATCATCGAACCCCGGGTATTTGAAGACAGACGGGGCTTTTTTATGGAGACCTATCAACAGGAGCGATATGAAAAAAACGGCATCCCCTGCACCTTTGTTCAGGACAACCTCTCTTATTCCGTGAAAAACACCCTGCGGGGGCTCCATTTTCAAATCGAGCACCCCCAGGCCAAACTGGTGCAGGCGATCACCGGAGAAATCTTTGACGTGGCCGTGGATATTCGAAAAGGCTCTTCCACCTTCGGGCGCTGGATCGGGGTCCGTCTCTCCGAACAAAACCGCCGACAGCTCTTTGTCCCCGAGGGGTTCGCCCACGGATTCTGCGTGCTCAGCGACACCGCCCATTTTCTCTATAAATGCTCCGATTTCTATGCACCGGGAGATGAAGGCGGCATTCTCTGGTCCGACCCGAAGATCGGCATCGAGTGGCCGGTCTCCGACCCGATCATTTCCGAAAAGGATGTCGACCTGCCCTCCCTCGCCGATTTTCCCGCCCACCGGCTTTTGTCCCGGAGGTCCCTACCATGACCATTCTGATCACCGGGGCCCATGGTCAACTCGGATGGGAACTGGTTCGGCAACACCGGCCCGGCGCATTCGATATGGCGGCCTTCTCCCATTCAGAACTGGATATCACCGACCCGGCACAGGTGACGGAGGCCTTCGACCGGCACCGCCCCTTCCTGGCGATCAATGCGGCGGCCTACACGCTCGTGGACAAGGCGGAAACCGAAACGGAAGCGGCTTATGCCGTCAACCGGGACGGACCGGCCCACCTGGCCGCGGCCTGTGCCCGCCTGAATATTCCGCTGATTCATATCTCAACCGATTTTGTCTTCGACGGGCAAAAGGGGGCGCCTTATCTGGAAACCGACCCGATATCGCCGGTCAGTGTCTACGGCCAAAGCAAGGCGGCCGGGGAAGCCGAGCTGCGGTCCCGCCTGCAAGAACATTTCATCGTTCGAACCGCCTGGGTGTACGGGGTCCACGGAAATAACTTCGTCAAGACCATGATCCGCCTGGCCCGGGAACGGGATGAGGTCCGGGTGGTGGCCGATCAGTACGGGTCCCCCACCAGCGCCGCGGATCTGGCCTCGGCCGTTTGGACGATGACCGACGCCATTCTGCAAGATCGGGAAACCGCCTGGGGGACCTACCATTTTTGCGGATCGGGGATCACCACCTGGTACGGCCTGGCTTCGTCGGTCATCGAACGGGCCGGTCGCCACACCTTCCTGAAAACCGATCGAGTCACCCCCATCACCACCGCCGAGTATCCGACCCCGGCCCGGCGTCCGCCGTATTCGGTATTGGACTGCGGCCGAATCGAGGAAAAATTCGGGATTCAACCGCCATTCTGGGAAGAGAGCGTTCAGATTGCCGTGGATCGAATGTTTTCGGAAGGAGAACTTTCCGCCGAATGAATCGGCCGAATCTCCTGAGAAGGGCCGGGTTTCCGGGAAGCGCCCCATGAGCCGTGGACCGGAAAGAATCGAACTCCTGGCCCCGGCGGGCAATGTTGAAAAACTGGAAACCGCCATCCATTTCGGGGCCGATGCGGTCTACCTGGCCGGCAAGGCGTTCAGCCTGCGCAATTTTTCCGGTAATTTCACTCTGGACGAGATGGAAGCGGGGACGGCCCTTGCCCGGCGACATGGGGTCAAGGTGTATGTGGCTTGCAATATCTACTCCCGCAATTGGGAGCAGGAAGCGCTGACCGCCTATCTGCGGGAGTTGGGCCGCATCGGCCCGGACGCGGTCATCATATCCGATCCGGGAATCTTTACCGCGGCCCGAGAGCTTATCCCCCACATCCCCGTCCATATCTCCACCCAGGCCAATACCACCAACTACCGAACCGCTCGTTTCTGGCGGCAGATGGGGGCCCGGCGGATCAACGCGGCCCGGGAACTCTCCCTGGCCGAAATTCGGGAAATCGCCGACCGCTGCCCCATCGACATCGAAGCCTTCGCCCACGGGGCCATGTGCATCTCCTACTCGGGCCGGTGCCTGTTGAGCAGCTTTATGGCCGGACGAGACAGCAACCGGGGCCTCTGCTGTCACCCCTGCCGCTTCAAATACGCGGTGGTGGAGGAAAAGCGGCCGGGCCTGTACTACCCGGTTCTGGAGGACGACCGGGGTTCGTACATTTTCAATGCCAAAGACCTGTGCATGATCGAACACATCCCCGAGATGATCGCGGCCGGCATCACTTCTCTCAAGATCGAGGGCAGGATGAAAGGAATCCACTACCTCGGGTCGGTGGTACGGGTGTATCGAGAGGCGATCGATTCCTATTTTAAGAACCCGGTGTCTTACACCATGAAACCGGAATGGATCGATGAACTCGCCAAGATCAGCCACCGCCGATACTGCACCGGCTTCTATTTCGGAGATCCCGAACAAACCCGGCCCAATTATGAAGATTGCCTGTATCAGCCGGAATCCCAGGCTTACCGGTTTGCCGGAAAAATCCTGGAGGAGATTTCCCCCGGCCGGCTTCGGGTGAACGTCCGCAACAAAATCGAGGCCGGGGACACCATTGAGCTGCTCTCGACCCGATCCGGCCCCCCGGTCCCTCAAAAAATCACCACCCTGCTGGATGCGCAGGGAGCACCCATCCCCCTTGCCCAGCCCAACACCACCGCCGTCCTGGTCCTGGACGGCCCCTGCACGTCTTCATGCGATCCCAATGATCTGATTCGAAAACGGCTTTCCCGTTCCTGAGCCGATCACTGCCCCGCTCCCTATTTTTTTCTTTATTGATTATCCCCTGCTTTCACGTTATGCTCTCACCTTTATAGCGTCAAATCCAAGCAAAGGGAGACGGGCATGCGCTCTGATGTTGAAAAGGAATACCTGCTCAAGGCGGTCGACTCTTTCACCCGGCAGATTATCGTGGTGTCGCGCAATTACAAAATCATTGCCGCCAACCAGTTTGCCAAGGAACAATTCGGCATGGATATCGTGGGCGAGGCCTGCTTCAAAACCCTCTGGGGATGCGACGCACCCTGCGACGAATGCCCCATTGCCGAGATCATCCGGACCCAGGAGCCGGCCCTGGTCCACAAAACCAGTTCCCTGGTTTATAAACGGACCTACTGCCACTATTTCTATCCGCTGTTTTCAGACGACGGCAGTGTTGATGCCGTGGTGATGCTCGATTTCGATGTCCCCTTTCTGGAGGGTCTGGAAGAAAAACTCCAGCGATTCAATTCCTTTCTGCGTAACCTGATCCTGAGCTCCGTGGACGGGGTTATCGCGGCCGACACCAAGGGCAAGGTCTTCATCTTCAATGACGCCGCCTCTGAAATCAGCGGGTATACGGTATACGAAGGTCTCAATCACCTCATGATTCAGGACATCTATGTCGGAGACGGGGCCTGGGAAATCATGCGCAAGCTTCGCAGCGATGAACACGGCGGAAAAGGAAAACTCAAGTCCTATCAAGTGGATATCGTCCGCAAGGACGGAGAAAAACTGCCCATCAGCCTGAATGCCGCCATTGTCTACGAGGGGGAAAAAGAGGTCGCCACCATCGGCTTTTTTCACGATCTTCGGGACGAAATCAAGATGCGCGAAAAGCTGGAAAGAACCCAGCTTCAGCTGCTTCAGGCCAATAAAATGGCCTCCCTGGGCAAACTCTCGGCCGGTGTGGCCCATCAGCTCAACAATCCCCTGGGCAGCATCACCCTGTTCACCAAGCTGGTTCTGGAAGAGCACGAACTTCAGGAAGAAGTCCAGGAGGATCTTGAGAGAATCTTAAAAGACGCCCAGCGCTGCCGGGACACGGTCAAGGAGCTTCTGGAGTTCGCCCGCCAGACCCGCTATCAGATCAAACCCCACGACATAAACCAGGCCCTGTCGCGCACCCTCTTCCTGCTGGACAAGCAGACCCTGTTTCACAATATCGAGATCGAGAAGAACTTCTCGGAAGAACTGCCCCTGATTCCGGGCGATATTCAGCAGTTGAACCATTTGTTCATGAATTTGATCATCAACGCGGCTCAAGCCATGGAGGGAAACGGGAAACTTTCTATCAAGACCGAATTGTCTTCGGACAAGCAAAGACTCGCTATTGAAATTTCGGATACCGGCCCGGGCATTCCGGAGGATATCCTTCCCCAGATTTTCGATCCTTTTTTTACCACCAAGGAAGAAGGCGAAGGCACAGGGCTGGGGCTCAGTCTGGCCTACAGCATCGTCAAAAATCACAGCGGCGCCATCGAGGCCAGAAACAAAGCAGACGGCGGTGCGGTGTTCACCATTGAACTTCCCCTGAGCGGTCCCAAAAACGGAGAGGATGATACGAAAATTGGATAATAACAACGACACGATGCGGGTATTGGTCATCGATGATGAGCAGGGGATTCGGGAAGGGTGTGAACGGATCCTCAAGCGGATGGGGTTCGAGGTGTTCAAGGCCAGCCGGGGGGACAAAGGCCTGGAGGTGGTGGAACAGGAAGACATCTCCATCGTTCTGCTGGATCTGAAGATGCCCGGGATGGACGGGATGGAGGTGCTGCCGCGGATTCGGGAGATGGACGAGGCCATTCTGGTCATCATCATCACCGGGTTCGCCACCATCGAAACCGCCATCGAAGCCATGAAGCAGGGGGCCTACGACTTCATCCCCAAGCCCTTTGAGCCGGATCACCTGAGAATCGTGGTGGACCGGGCCCGGGAGAACCTCCGGCTCACCCGGGAGACGGAAAAACTGGAAGAAGAGCGCAAAAAAACCCTGTTGGATCTGGGCACGGAAAAAAGCCGGATTCGAACCATTATCGAGTCTCTGCCCAACGGCATTCTGGTGACCAACACCCAGGGTCAGGTGGTGTTTATGAACCCGGCATTTCAGCAGATGCTCGACCTGGACCCCTGCCGACCGGCCGGAGAGCCCATGGAGGCTTACATCTCCGACGAAGGATTCATTAAACTGGTCCATGACATCTCCCAGGGAAAATACCACGAAACCGACGAGCCGCCCTCCTATGAACTGGCCCTGGACCACAACGTCTACTATATGGCGCGGGGAAAGCCGGTTCTGGCCGAAGACGGGGAATGTCTGGGGGCGGTCATTACCCTGATCAACATCACCACCATGAAGGTGCTGGACCAGCTCAAGAACGAATTCGTGGCCAAGGTCTCCCACGAACTCCGCTCGCCGCTGTCCACCATCCACGAGCAGTTGGCCATGGTGCTCAAGGATATGGTGGAGGGAGAATCCGCGGAAGAGCAATACATCCTCTCCCGGGCCAAGGAAAAGACGCAGGGGATGATTTCCCTGATCGGGGATCTGCTCGATCTGTCCCGAATCGAATCCGGCGCCGTCACCCGGGAGCCGGAAACGGTGCATGTGGAAGATTTGATGAAGAACATCGTCGATTTCCTTCAGGCCCGGGCCGAAGCCAAAAAGCAGTCCCTGGGCCTGGAACTGCCCGATCAGCCCCTGCCCACCATCACCGCCGATCCCCGGGGGCTGGAGTCGATTTTCGGGAATCTGATCTCCAACGCCGTCAATTACACCCAAGAGGGCGGCCGCATCCAGGTCACGGTCCGCAAAGAAGGAAATCGGATCGTTACCAAGGTCTCGGACAACGGGTTCGGTATCGAGGAAAAACACCAGAAAAAGATTTTCGACCGCTTTTTCCGGGTCAAAAACGCCAAAACCCGGTATATCACCGGTACCGGCCTGGGGCTGCCCATCGTCAAAAACCTGGTCGATTCCATGAACGGGTCGATCACTCTGGAAAGTGAACCGGATGTGGGCACCACCTTCACGGTGTCCCTTCCCATCGAAAAGGTGGGCGCGGCGGAATGTGCCGAGCCGGCCCGGACCGCGGAATCTTCGGCATGAATCGAAGCCCGGCAGGTGAATTCATGGGCGCGGAGCCCCGCCATGGAGCGCCCTGAGGTCGCACAGAAACTCGCCGTCTGGGCCGTTACCCCCAGAGGAGCCGAACTGGCTCTGAACCTGGCCGGGTCGCTGCCGAATGCGGATCTCTACCTCTCCGCCTCCCTTCCGGATCAAGACATTTCCGCGACCTATTTCGACCGACTTTCCGCGGTGTTGTCCGAGGTTTTTCACCGGTACCGCGGTCATGTATTCATCATGTCCACCGGCATCGTGGTACGGATGATCGCCCCGCTGCTTCGCCGCAAAACAGAAGATCCGGCGGTGGTGGTCATGAATGAAACCGGGGCTCATGCCATCAGCCTGCTGTCGGGCCATCTCGGCGGCGCCAACCGTTTGGCGGAGCGGGTAGCGGCCGTCACCGGGGCCGAACCGGTCATCACCACCGCCACCGACCTGAACCAGGCGCCGGCCATCGATCTCATCGCTCAACAAGAGGGGCTTTTTATCGAAACCCCCGGGGCCATTAAAAAGATCGGCATGGCGCTCCTGACCGGCCGAACAGTTCGACTTCATGATCCCTTCGGACGGGTTCGGCCGCATTTGCCCGCGGAGTCGGTCGCAAACTGGAAATATTCGCTCAAAAATCAAGGTGAGGATCCGAATAACAGCCGGGCAAGCGCGGATGTGATGTCCGAGGAAACGCCCGGCATTTTTGTGGATGACATTCAGGTTGACCCGCCCCCGAATGTTCTGGTATTGCGTCCCCGCTCCCTGACGGCGGGGATGGGATGCAACCGGAACACCGGCATGGCGGAAATGAAAGCCCTTCTGCTGGAGACACTGAACGCATTCGGCTTGTCCCCCCGCAGCCTGAAGGGAATCGCCTCGGTGGACATCAAACGGGACGAACCCGGCCTGGCGGCTTTAGGCGCCGAACTGGGTCTGGATCTGGTCTTTTTCGACCGGGATACGCTTCAAAAGGTGACCGCAATCCAAAGACCCTCCGCCATGGTAAAAAAACATATAGGAGTCGAAAGCGTATGCGAAGCGGCAGCAATCTTGGGGGCGAACCACGGAAGCCTGATCGTCCCCAAACAGAAAACCCGAAACGTTACGGTGGCGGTGGCCCGAACACCTTATTCATCGTCGGCATCGGCCCCGGCGGACTCGAGTATCTCTGCGGGCGGGCGGTCGAGGTCCTGAATTCGGTGACGGTAGTGGCCGGCTACACCACCTATATCGATCTGATTCGGCCGCTGATTGAAGGCAAGCGGGTGGTGAGCACCGGCATGAAAAAAGAGGTGGAACGGGTGGAAGCGGCCATCGACATCGCCCGAGGCGGCGAATCCTGCGCCATCGTCTCCAGCGGAGACCCGGGGATCTACGCCATGGCCGGTCTGGCCCTGGAAATGTGCCGACAGAAGGGCATCCGCCTTTTCCCCCATCAAAGGTCGGTCCTTGAATTTTTTACCAAATCGGCGGGAATCGCCCCCTCTTCCTCGGCAAACAAAGAAGAATTGGCCGTTGAAGTGGTTCCCGGCATTCCGGCGCTGGCCGCCGGGGCCTCCCTGCTGGGCGCCCCGCTGACCCATGATTTCGCCGCCGTCAGCCTGAGTGACCTTCTGACCCCCTGGGAGACCATCGAAAAACGGGTGGAAGCCGCGGCATCGGCCGATTTCGTCATCGCGATCTACAACCCCAAAAGCAAGAAACGGAGCGGGCACTTGACAGCCGCCCAGAAGATCATCCTCAAATACCGGGACCCGAAAACCCCGGTGGGGATCGTCACCGGGGCCATGCGCGACAACCAGCAGGTGCATATCACCACCCTGGCCGATCTTCACCAGGCGCCGGTGGACATGCAGACCACCGTCTTTGTTGGAAACAGCAACACGTTTGAATATCTCGATTTTATGGTCACCCCGAGGGGGTATTCGAAAAAATACGATTTAGAAACGGACCATCGAAAGTCATGAGCAAAGCCCCCTGCATCGCAGTCCTCGGCACCGGCTCGGATGTCGGCAAAAGCGTTATCGCCACCGCCCTGTGCCGGGCATTCCTGAACCGGGGATTTCGGGTCGCCCCCTATAAGGCCCAGAACATGTCCAACAACTCCGGGGTCACCCCCGAAGGGCTGGAGATGGGCCGGGCCCAGATCGTTCAGGCCGAGGCGGCCCGAATACCGCCCCATGTGGATATGAATCCGGTTCTGCTCAAACCCACCAGCGAGGTGGGCTCTCAGATCGTGCTGATGGGCGAAGCGGTGGCCAACAGCACCGCCTGGGAATACCACGAGCGCAAATCGACCCTGCTCGCCACGGCCTGCGAGTCCTTGGATCGGCTGCGGGATCAGTATGATCTGGTGGTCCTGGAGGGGGCGGGCTCCTGCGCCGAGGTCAACCTGATGGCCAACGATATCGTCAATTTTCGCATGGCCGAATATGCCGAGGCCCCGGTCATTCTGGTGGCCGACATCCATCGGGGCGGGGTGTTCGCTCAGATCGTGGGGACCCTGGCGTGTCTCCCTCCACAATACCGGGATCGAGTGGCCGGGTTCATCATCAATCGGTTTCGGGGCGATATCCGCCTCTTCGACGACGGGGTCGACTGGCTGGAACAAAAGACCGGCAGGAAGGTCTTCGGAGTGCTGCCCTGGTATACCCACTTCCGGATCGAGGCGGAGGACTCGGTGGCCATTGAAAACCCGCCGGCGGTCTCCCCCACCCTCGGCAAGCGACCGGCGATGGGGGTGATCCGCATCCCCCATATCTCCAATTTCACCGATTTCGATCCGCTCTCGGCCGTTCCGGGGCTGGATCTCTTTTTTATCGAACAGCCTCAGGACCTGACCGGCTTTGCCGGGGTGATCCTGCCGGGGTCCAAGAACACCCGGTGGGACCTGGACTGGCTGAAGGACATCGGCTGGTCGCAGCGGCTTTCCGACTACACACGAAACGGCGGCCGTATCCTGGGGATCTGCGGCGGATACCAGATCATGGGCCGGTACGTCCATGATCCCGACGGACTCGAAGGACCGGCGGGCACCACCCAAGGACTAGACCTGCTGCCGGTGGAGACCACCCTTCAGGCCCCCAAAACCACCACCCGGTCCCGGTTTTCCTGGGGCGATATCGAAGGAACCGGCTACGAAATTCACATGGGCCGGACCCGGCGGACCGGAGGTTCACCCCTGTTTTCGGTGCTGACCCGCAACCAGGTCCCTTGCGAAGACGAGGACGGCTGCATCGCTTCGAAGGATGGCCGGATGATGGGCACCTACATGCACGGCCTGTTCGACACGCCGGAGGTGATTCGGCAATGGCTCAACACCCTCGGGCTGGATAAAATCGCTGTCCCCGATATCCACGGACTGGAAGCCCGGGATCGGGAATACGACCTTCTGGCCGAGCATTTCGAGAAATTCGTAGATACCCAAGCCATTACCCAAGCCGTTATAGATGCGATGGATGCTTTGCCTTCGGAGAAAGGCCGATGAACGAAACCGTTTTTGTGATCGGCGGATGCCGAAGCGGCAAGAGCCGCCATGCCCAGGAACTGGCGGAAGCCCTGCCCGGAAATCGAAAGCTTTTTCTGGCCACCTGCGTTCCTCAGGATGCGGAAATGCGGGACCGGGTGAGAAAACACCAGGAAGATCGGGGAGACTGCTGGTCCGCCCTGGAAGTGCCGGTGGCTGTCGCCGATGCGGTTCGTGAACAGAGCCCCGAATTCGATGTCATCCTTCTCGATTGCCTGACCCTGTGGATGAGCAATCTTCTGATGGAAACCCGGGATGAGCAGGCGATCCAATTCAAAATACAGGCACTGACCGATGTCCTGAACCGGGCCGCCTGTCCGGTGATTCTGGTTTCCAATGAAGTGGGCGCCGGCATCGTGCCGGAAAACGGCCTGGCCCGGCAGTACCGGGACCTGGTCGGGTTTGCCAATCAGCGAGTGGCGGCCTGCGCCGACCGGGTCATCTGGACGGTGGCCGGCATTCCGGTTCCGATCAAATCGCCGTGAACGAACAACTTCAAGAAATATCCAGGACCAGGCCCGCCATGAAGGCATTGATCTGCGGCGCGGGGAAATATACCCGAAGCCTGCTGAGCCGACTGGGGGAACGCTGGCACATCACCCTCATCGACCGGTCCGAAAGCATCCTGACGGAGCTGTCGCACAACTATGATACCGTGGCCAAAGCCATCACCGGCGACGCCTCCAGCCCGGTGCTTCTGGAGGAAGCGGACCTGGAGAACAGCGATTATGTGTTGGCCATGACCGACAACGATAAGGTCAACCTGGCGGTGGCCCGAAAGGCCCGGGAAAAGGGGGTCAAGCACATCCTGTCGGTGGTGCGACAGCCCGAGTTCACCGAACAGTACCAGGGTCTGGATGTCTATACCCTGTTACCGGCCGAGATGGCGGCCGGGGCCATGTACCACTATCTTCAGGACCCCCGGGTCAATGTCTTTCCGGTTTCCCGGGGCCAGGGGGAACTGGTGGAGGTCCTGGTCACCCGAGACAACTGGATCGCCGGGATCGGCATCGATCATCTCGACCATCCCGACTGGCGGCTGGCGGCGGTCTTCCGGGACGGAGCCATGCTTCCCCTGAACGAGGAGATCACGGTTGAATTGGGAGACCGGATCATTCTGCTCGGAAAACGGAATTTCTTCCGGTCGGTCTGCTCTCTGCTGGCCTGCGCCCATATGCCTTTTCCCACCACCTGGGGACGAAACCTTCTGGTGGTGCTCACCCACAAGGACCCGGAAAAAA
>JBKHDE010000012.1:0-41904 GCA_046541495.1 Desulfococcaceae bacterium | reverse complement strand
CGGATAAATCCGCCTCCTGTATCCGCTCCCGGGCCAGGCGGTATTGCTCCTCGGAGATGGTGGTGGTGGTCACCTTGCACCCGTACCGCCCTGCCGCGTGCAGGGCGAACCCGCCCCAGCCGGTGCCGATCTCTAGTACGTGGTCTTCCGGGGTGATTCGGAGTTTTCTGCAGATTCGATCGTATTTGGCTGTTGAAGCATCTTTCAGAGAACGCTCCGAAGTTTCGTAATATCCGCAGGAGTAGGTCAGGGTTTCATCCAGAAAAAGCTTGTAAAAATCGTTCCCTAAATCATAGTGGGCCGTGATGTTGGACCGGCTTCCCCGGTGGGTGTTCATCCGCAGCCAGTGGCGGAATCGTTGGAAAGGCGCAAGCAGCCTGGCCCAGCCTTTTTCCATTTCCGCCAGTACCGATTCATTCCGCACCAGAAGCCGAATCACGTCTGTCAGGCTGTCTGCGGTCCAATCCCCATCCATGTAGGCCTCGGCCGCACCGAGAGATCCTCCGAACAGTACCTTTCCATAAAAAGCCGGATCATGAACGGCGATGGCGGCTTTCACCGGAAAATCAAGGTTTCTCCGCCCAAAGGACCGCAAGCCGGTTTGTTCAACCAGCTGAAGCCTGCCGTACCGCAGTTTTCCCAGTTGTTTCAGCACCAGTTTTCGGCCGATCCCTGAGAACCGTGACGGCAGCGGCGCCGTGCCGCTTTTCTCTGCCGGGATGATGGATTCGCCGAGGATGCGCATTTCATCCCTCCTTTGCTTTTGGAACGAGTTTGTCCGGATGGCTGAAAAAGGGGGCGCCCTTCCACCAGAGGCGAAGGGCCTGCCAATAGATCATCACAATCACCTTGGCGGTCATGGGCGGATACCACAGCAAAATCTTGGACAGAGAACGGCGATCAATCTCACGGCGCTGAAGGTCGAGACCGGCGTCGAAGACCCGTTCCTTGCCGCGATAGTTGCTCATATGGACATTCAGCCGCTCTTCAGGGACCCGGAACCGCCAATCATACCGAATGCCCATCTCCATGAAGGGGGATACGTGAAACCGCTTTTTAAATTCATACCTGCGCCAATCGGAGGAAGGATGCCGATTGTCCCATGAGGTAAACAGGTACCGGTGATACTCGAGCCAGGGAGTGTTTCGAATCTCCGCCACAATGTATTCCACCGCCCGATCCCGGGCGTCGAAGCAATAGTAGAAGCTGACCGGATTGAAGCTGATGCCGAAATACCGCAAATGGGTGAGCAGCCGTATCGGCCCCGTCGGCCACTCGCCGGTGCGGGACCGGATCCAGCTCCGAACGGAAATACCCAAATCCACCCGCGGGTCCCCGGGATAATCCCGCCGTCGAAAAACAGCCAGGTTTCGCCGTTCGACCGACCAGAAAGGATGCAGGTCGACGACCGCGTCCAGTTCGGACAGGTCCAGGTACATCATGAACAGACGATATCGAAAGCTGTTTTCCACCGGTCGAAACCGGCGATGGCGAATGGTTCCTTCGTAAATGGCGCTATGCATCATTCAGGGTTTTTCCGAAGTCTTTGCACACCGCCAGGGCGCTGTTGACGCCGTCTTCATGAAATCCGGCCCCCCAGTAGGCGCCGCAGAACCAGGTCCGGTTCACCCCGTTGATCCGCTCCCGACGTCCCTGGGCCGCAACTCCTTCGGGATTATAGACCGGATGATGATAGACGAATTCGCGCAGGATGTATTCGGAACGAACATCCCGTTTCTGGTTGAGACTGAGGCAGAAGGTCTTGGCCGCATCCAGACTCTGGAGCATGTTCATGTTGTAGGTGACATGCACCCGGTCTTCGCCGTTTCGGGGAATCCGGTAATTCCAGCTGGCCCAGGCGGCCCGCCTGTCCGGTAACACCGAAATGTCGGTATGAAGCAGCACCTCGTTTTCCTGATAGGGAATGGAACGAAGGATTCCGCGTTCCTCGTCCGACGGGTCCCCCAGCATGGCCAGGGCCTGATCGCTGTGGGCGGCGATCACCGCCGCATCAAACTTCTCCGGCTTTCCATCCCGAGATGTGACTTCCACATGATCCGGGCTTCGCCGCACGGATCGCACGGGGCTGTTCAGCCGAATCCGCTCTCTGAAACGGTGCGTCAGCGGCCCGATATAGGAGCTCGAACCGCCGCGGATCACATACCACCGGGGTTGATTAACCACGTTGAGAAACCCGTGGTTGTCGAAAAACTGGACGAAATAGCGGGCCGGAAACAGCCGAAACCCTTTGGGATCGGCGGACCAGATGGCCGCCCCCATGGGCAGAATGAAATGACGGACAAAAGACCGGGAGTAGCGCTTTCGGGCCAGATATTCGCCCAGGGTGACCCGATGATCGTTTTCCAACAGCAGGGTTTTGGACCCGAGCCGAAACCGGAAGATATCCAGCAGCATTCGATAGAAAGGAAGCGACAGAAGATTCTGACGCCGTGCAAACAGGGCGTTGGGCGAGCTGGGGGAGTACTCCAGCCCGGTCTGTTCACATTTGACGCTGAAACTCATTCGCGACGGCCGGCGGGCAATGGACAGCCGCCCCATCAACCGCACGAAATTGGGATAGGTTTTGTCATTGAAGACGATAAACCCGGTATCCACCGCCTGGGTCCGCTCCCCGTCCGACACCTCCACCGTGCGGGTATGCCCGCCGATGTAGTCGTTGGCCTCAAAAACGGTGATGTCGTGATCCCGGTTCAATAGACGGGCGGTGACCAGACCCGAGATCCCGGCGCCGATGATGGCGATTTTCATGGCTGAATATTCCGAAAAGATTGCAATAGAAGTTATTAATTAGCTCTACTAAAAAGGAATAATTATCTCAAGGAAAAATCAGAAGAAAAGAACTCGATCCAAGCAAAGAAATTGGAATTCGATCCGGAGGCAAAAAAATCTTATTTAAAATCCAGGGCCAGGGCCCCGTCCCAGTCCGAAGGCGGATTTTCCCGAAATTCCCGGCACCGTTTCAAAAAAGTGCGGGTGATCGGATCATCAGGGACACTCCGACGGCATTCTTCAAAATAAGAAACGGCGGTTTCCCAGCTTCCCATTTTATACAGTTTTATGGCCTTGGTATAATGATCCATAAAAGATTCATCAAAGATATCGGCATCCTGTTCCACCGCATAGATGCTGGTGGCGGTCTCCTTTCCCTTGACCTTCACCCGATCCACCTCACGGAAGAAAACCTGATCCCCCACGCTCTCCATCACCGCTTCCGATACCAGAATCCGTTTTTGATAATGTTTCGTGAGCCCCTCCAGCCGGGAGGCCAGATTGACGGTGTCGCCGATGACGGTGTAGTCGAACTTGTCGGCCGACCCGATGTTGCCGACGATGGCCACCCCCTCGTGAATGCCGATCCCGATTTCGAGCCCGGTTTCAGGCAGGGCCAGGTCGCCGGTATCCACCGAGTCCAGGGCCTGAATCATCTCTTCGGCCGCCCGGACCGCTCGAAGCCCGTTGTCGGGATAGCTGGTGGGGGCACCGAAAATAGCCAGAATCGCATCCCCGACAAACTTATCGATGGTGCCGCCGTGGGCCTTGATGATCCCGCCCATAATGCTGAAATAACGGTTCAGAAATGAGACGATGGCCTCGGCCGAGTTGTTCTCGGAAATCGTGGTAAAGGACCGGATATCTGAAAAAAGCACCGCCACCCGCCGTTTTTCCCCGGTCATCAGGGACTCGTCGGTCTGCCGCTCCACCAGATCGTCGATGATCTCGTCCGGGACGAATTTGGCGAAGACCTTCCGCACCCGATCCTCCATTTCCGATATCTGGTTGAAGAGAATGGCGTTTTCAATGATGGTGCCGCCGCAATGGGCGAACACCCCGATGTTGTTGAGAATGTAATCGGAAAAATAGTGGTTGGTCAAATGCCCCACATGAAGACTTCCGATCACCTTTCCGCCCTTTCCTTGAATGTCGAAGTCGGCATAGGAGCTGATCCCTCCCGCATCCATTCGGGGCCGGTCGAAATCCTTTCGATCCTCGATGCCCAGAAATACTTGCTGGGTATTGTCCAGGTTGAGCTGTGGAAAGTGTTTGTGAAAATCATTCAGACAGATATGGTAAAAATCATCCACATCATCGCGAACCAGACGTTCTTTGGGGCGGATATAGGCCACCGGCCGTCGGTTGTACCGGATCAGGATGATCGCGACATGATACTCGCATACTTTGGAGAGAATCTCGAAGATCCGCTCCATGGTCTGAGGAATGGAGCCGATGCTCTTGCCGGCCTCCCCCAGGAGATTGACCAGGGCCGATTGAAAGAGCTGCTGATCCAGCACCGAGCCGATCATTTCAAACACCCCTTCCCGGTGCAGGGTTCGGCCGTCCTCCCGAATCAGGTTCCGATCGATCCCGTCGGCCTGAATGAGTCGGCCGATTTCTCCTTTGAGCCGGTCGAGGTTGTCGAAATCCTTGTTGATAAAGGCGTCCACCCCGGAGTTGAAGGCCCAGTATTTGTCCTTGTCTTCGGCCAGGCTGGTATGCATGATGATGGGAATATCCCGAACTCCCCGGCGACTCTTGAGAAGGCGGCTGGCCTGATAGCCCTGGATCAGCGGCATTTCCACATCCATAATGATCAGATCGGGAATCTCTTGGTAGGCCATCTGAATGCCTTCCACCCCGTCCCGGCCCCGGACCACCCGGTACCCGGCCGAGGTCAGAAATTCCGTCAAGACCCCGGCCACCAGGTCGGAATCGTCCACCAGAAGGATTGTCTTGGCTGTGTCTTCACTCATGTACCACCTGTTTTCCGCCGCGCTTTTCTCCGGATAATCCGATCCGGTTTCGAACCTCCATGATGAGATTGCCCCGATCGAAATCCGATTTGACGATATAGGCGTCGGCTCCCTTGGCGAAAAAATCGGCCTTGACGGCCGGGTCCTCCACCGAGGAGACCACGATCACCGGGGTTTTTCGATACCGGTCGTCCTTTCGAAGATTTTCCACAAAGGTCAGCCCGTCCATTCGGGGCATGTTGATGTCGGTGACGATCAGATGAAAATGGTGGTCCCGCAGCTTTTCCAGCCCGTCGATTCCGTCCTCGGCGGTGACTACCGAATAATTTTCCAGCTCCAGAATGGAGCGTTCGATCTCCCGGGTGGAATAGGAATCGTCCACCACCAGAATGTTTTTGTATTCGGATTTTTCCGCGGAATACCGCTTGCGGGAGGCGATGGAGCGCACCCCCTTGAAGCGCTTCACCACTTCGGGAATATGCAGAATATTAATAATATTATAGCTTTCGTCGAAAACGATTCCCTGAATCAGCTTCAGTCCGGCCAGGCTTCTGGGAGGCGGCTTGTAGATGAGGGATGCATACTGAATCACCGTATCCACCACCATGCCGACCATCTCCCCCAGCGACTCGATCACCACCGCGAACCGCTTCCCCTCCGTCGGTTCGGAATCGGCCCGCCCCAGAATGGCGGTGAGCGGAAAAATAGGGATGATCTTGTCCTGAAGCTTAATCCCTTTCCGACTGATCAAATCCAGAATCCGTTCCGGCTGAAGAATCAGAATTTCCCGAACGAAATTGGCGGGAATCAGAAATTTTTCTCCGCCGGCCGCTACGAAAAACCCCTCGATGGTGGCCAGAGAGAGCGGAAGGGTAAGCATGAATTCGGACCCTTCTCCTCTTCGGCTGTTCAGGGTGATCTTCCCCTTGATGTTTTCGATGTTGTACCGAACGATGTCGAGGCCCACCCCTCGGCCGGAAAGATCCCGAACCTGGTCGTTGGTGGAAAAGCCGGAGGCGAAAATATAGGCGCTCAGGGAGGCCTCGTCCATCTCCATGATCTCTTCCTCCTGAAGCGGGTTCATGGCCACGGCCCGTTTCCGGATCTGTTCGTAATCGAGCCCTTTGCCGTCGTCCCGAATGCGTATGATCACCTGACCGCCCTCGATGGCGCAATCGATGTCGATGCGTCCGGCTCGGGGTTTGCCTTGGGCGGCCCGATCTTCGGGTGACTCGATGCCGTGGTCGGCCGCGTTTCGAATCAGATGGATCAGCGGATCATGCAGCTTTTCCAGGATGATCTTGTCGATCATCACCTCGGCGCCGGTGATGTGAAGATCGATCTCCTTGTCCATGGCCATGGCCATGTCTTCCACCATCTTTTCCATGCGGCCCAGGACCAGCTGCAGCGGCAGCATCCGCAGGCTGAAGATCTCCTCCTGAACCTCCAGGGCATCCCGTTCCATCAGGGTGATGTCGGTGGAAAAATTCTTGCGGATCTGCTGGATCATCTTGAGGCATTCGTTCTGCTTGCGCGCGGCCTCGGCGGAGCCGCCGTTGTTTCCGCCGCCGCTCGGACCCATCAACTCCCGGAACCGAATCTCCAGGTCCCGAAGATCGTCCATCTCCTTTTTGAACTGGAACTGTTTGATCACCAGGTTGTTGAAACGTTTGATGATTCGATCGGTTTTGCTGATCTTGATTCGGACCGTTTCAAAGTCGGCCTCCGCTTCCCGAAAAACCGGCTCGGCCGACGAAGGTTCCTCCGATTCCCCGATCCCGGCGGAAGCACCCTCGAATTCCCCTTCGGATTCGGGTTGAGGGTGGTTTCGATTCAGGGTATCCAGAGAGTAAGGTTCATTGGCACAGGCCCGCTCATACACCGCCAGGAGATTCGTAATCGGCAGTTCATCGTCTTTTTCCGATCGGATTTTATCGGCGCCGGCCCGCAGATACTCGGTGGTGACGAAGACCAGCCGGACCAGCGGCCGGTTGATGCCGTAGCGTTTCTCCCGCACCCCCTTGAAGACGTTTTCCAGCCCGTGGACGATCCGCTCTATATGACCGAACTTGAGCATTCGGGAGGACCCCTTGATGGTATGCAGGGCCCGCAGCAGGCGGGTCAGTTCATCCTCGTTCTCCGGGTCTTTTTTGAGCGCCAGAATGGTGGCGTCCACGGCCTCGATGTTTTCGTTGAGTTCATCCAGGTAGGTGTCGATAAAGGTGTCTCTGTTCAGCATTCGGACTCCCTTTCCCGGCGGGAAAGAATGTTTGTAACCGTTGTTCGGGGCTCAATTCAATCGATGAATTCCCGGGACAGCCGATCGATCCATTTTCCGCACATTCGGTGAAAATAGCGGGGGCTGAATTCCTCCAGCAGGAACTGGTATTCGGAACCGCCGCGGGCCAGATAGGCCTCGAGATCCTTCCGGCAGATACGGTATTCCGTTCGGGCCTGGTGCGGTGCAGCGTGCTGGATCAGAGAGGCCGAATAGAATCGGGCCGGCCAGAAGCCGGGATGATGGCGCAGGGCTTTTTGAAAATGGCGCCGGGCCTCCTCGGTTTCCAGACGGTTCATGCAAAGATAGCCGCGCAGATAGCAGAGGATTTCATTGGGGGATAACCGTTTTTCGATTTCGGCCAGCAGGGCCGCGGCCTCTTCGGTGCGATTGGCATTGATCCGAGAGAAGACGTCGAGCAGCCCGCAGGCCGCGGAAAACTCGGCATTTCCGGAAATCCACAACCGCTCGTCCTTGGCTTTTTGATTGGCGAATTCAAGCACCGCCGCAAGATCGATCGCCGTGGTCCGGCTTTCGGATTCCGAGGGATTTGGTTTCAGGGCAGGCGGATCAACTCCCGCCGGTTCCGGGGCGGATTCCCGCCGAATGCGGGTCTGCGCTGAAGCAGGAACTTTTTCTTCGGTCTTTCTGAAAAAATAGACCCCGTCGGCTTCGGTAAGCCGAAGCCGGTGATGGGAGAGCAAAGGCATTTCCGCGGCGGAGAGAAAAAGATATCCCCCGGGCGATAGAACCGAGGCGATCTTATCGAGGATTTCCCCCCGAACCGGCAGGTCCATATAGATCAGGGTATTTCGAAAAAAAACCACAGAAAAGTTCCCGGGAAGTTCTGAAAACCGATCGGCAAAGAGGTTGAGCTTTCGAATGCGCAGCCGCTCCCGAAGCCGGACATCGAGCTGATGGCCGCGATCATGGGCCGTAAGGTAGGATTTCAGAAGCGGGTGGTATCCGCTTCCGTCCCGGCGAAAGGCATTGCCGGAATAGATGCCGTTCTCAAAAATTTTCAAAGAACAGGGATTGATATCGGTGGCCCAGACCGTGAATCCGGCCTCTTTTCCCTGCCCGCCCCAGAACCGTTCCGCAAGCACCGCCAAAGATACCGCCTCCTCACCCGTAGCGCAGGAGGCGCTCCAGATCAGCGGATAACGTTCCCCTTTCCGGTAGAGTTCCGGAAAAATCCGGTTCTCCAGAAGCCGGAAATGGCGTTCTTCACGAAAAAAATAGGTTTCATTGATGGTCACCGCATCCAGCAGACGCTCGAATTCAACGGCATCTTCCCGGGCCCGGTCGAGATAACGCTCCGGGGAGGCGCCCAGGCATTCGCACCGTTCTCGAATGAAATCCCGAACCGTCCGGTAGTTGGACTCGGGCAGGCGGATACCGGTGTCCCGGCGAACCGCCTCGATAACCTTGTCGAACTGATGATCCATCATAGATCCGTTTTTCCGCCTCCCCTGAAAACGGCCCCGGCTTTCAGACGATGTGCTTGACCCCCGCCAGCTGGAGAAGATGTTCCGGAATTTTATCCAGCGGAAGAATCCGGGTGGCGGCCCCCCGTTCAATCGCCGCCTTGGGCATGCCGAAAATAGCCGAGGAGGCTTCGTCCTGCACCAGGGTGACCCCCTGTCGGGACACGATGGCGGCGCACCCGTCGGCGCCGTCTTTTCCCATCCCGGTCAAGAGCACCCCGATCAGCCGATCCCCGTAACTCTCGGCCGCCGAACTGAAGAGCATGTCCACACTCGGTTTCTGGTTCAAGACCTTGGGCCCGTCGTTCAGGACCAGGTGGTCCCCCCGGACGATCAAGTGGTGGTCCACCGGCGCGATGCAGACCACCCCCGGATGAACCGGCTCCTCCGTTCCGGCCAGCCGGACCGTCAATGGAGTGAAATCATTCAGCCATCGGGCGTATCCCTGGTCAAAACCGACCTCCATGTGCTGAACCAGGGCGATGCCCAGGGGAAAGTTGGCCGGCAGATGCTGAAGCACCGCTTTTACCGCCAGGGGTCCTCCGGTTGAAGCGCCCATGACCAGCAGTTTATAGCCCCGCCCGCCGGAAACCGAATCAGCCGAACCATCGGACGGAGTGGGCTTAGGAAGCACTTTGGAGGCGGCCGCCGCTCGAATCCGCCGGAAAAAGCCCTCCTGAAATGCCGGTTCATTGAACTGGTCCATGTCCGGTTTTTTGATCACCTCCACGGCCCCGCTGTTTAAGGCTTCATACCCGGTTCCGGCGTCCAGTTCATTGGAAAAGATCAGAATCGGGGTGGGCTTCTCCGCCATGATCCGGCGGGTGGCGGCCAGACCGTCCATGACCGGCATCTGAATGTCCATGATGATCAGGTCCGGTTCCAGGTTTCGGTTCAGGGTCAGGGCCTGCATTCCGTTGGCGCCTTCGGCCACCACCGTCATTCCGTCTTCCATCGCCAACATCCCCTTGAGGATGGTTCGAATCAGGGCCGAATCATCGACGATCAGGATTCTCATCTATTCTCCGTCTTTCACTTTCATATCTCCCGCCGCGTTTCGAAAGGCGTTCATCCAGATCCGCCCCAGATCCAAAAACCAGTGGCATTCCCCCGCCCCCGGGAACCGGCAGCCTAGAAGTCCCCGGCCCCGAAGGGGGCCCCGCAGGCTCGGGGAAAACAGCCGGATTTCCCGGAGTGGAATCGATTCGGTCTCCCCGTGCCGTCCCATCGCCACCGCCACCCGGGTTTCGGAGACTCGGTCTTCAAGTCTGCGCCCCGGGATATCCTCAAGCGTAGATCGGTCCGCCGGGGAAAACCCGGAAACCGGCAGAATGAGAGCCACCCCGCCCGGTCGACCCGGTTCTTCGGACCCGGTTTTATCCACCGGCCCGATTGCTTCAAGAAATCGTGCCAGATCATAGGTGATCAGAGACTCTCCGCCGAAGGAAATATCGGCGGAAAACCCTTTTCCAAAGCCGTCATTCCGGGATTGCCGGCCCGGTTCCAGAAAAAGGCTGGTCTCCACCGAATTCCGGTTGACGAAAAACGTCATGCCGGGATACCGAAAGACCAGAAAAGGATGGTATTCCGATTCAGCCTTCACCCAGATCCCGCTCCAGCCGGGCCACCACGCTATCGATGTTGAGCACGAAAATATCCTCCGCCCCTTCCCGGCTCAAGACCCCTGAAAAATAAGATTCCCCGTCATCCATCGAAGAGAGGGAGTGGAGTTCGCCCTCGGAAACCTTCAGAATTTCAGTGACATCGGAGATCTGAAAGGCCAGCTGGTCCCCGCCGTGTCGGGAAACCAGAAACAGCCTGCTGTCCAGCCCTTGTTTTTCGAACAGAAGGCTCAAGTCAAAAGCGGTGTAGGGTTCACCGTGGCGGTTGATGAACCCCTTGATATAGGGCGGTACAAAAGGGACATAATAGATCGGCTGGTCGGTGACGATCTCCTTGATCTGATCGGCGTAAAAACCGTACCGTTCTTTACCGATCTCCACGATCAGAAATTTGGTCCATTTTTCCGCGGCGGCCGGGCCGGTTTCCGTGTCGCCGGAATCGGCCGACAACTTCTCGAGAATCGCCTCATTGTTCATGGAATCCCGCATATCCCCTTCCCTGTCGGTCTCAGGTGACATAGGTCACCACGATCTGTTTCAAATCATCGGCCATCCCCTTGAGCTTTTGGGAGGCCTCGGTGGTGGACCGGGTGGACAGGACAAAATTGTCGATCCCCTCGGAAATCTGTTTTAGAGTTTGTAGAATCTGCTCAAATGCGGCGACCTGCTGATCCGTCGAGGTGGCGATGTGCTCGGCGGAGCGGGCGGAAATTTCGGAAGAGCTCTGAATATCTTCAAAGACCAGCCGCAGCCGGTTGGAGAGTTCCCATCCCTCGATAATCTTTTCGGTCCCCTCTTCCGAGGCGATGATGAGGTTGTCCGAAGAATGCTGAATCTCGTTGATGGCCGATTTGATCTCGGCCGTGGATTCCACCGTGCTGTCGGCCAGGCGTCGAATTTCGGCCGCCACAATCTTGAAATTTTTCCCCGCATCCCCGGCCGAGGCCGCCTCCAGTTCCGCGTTGAAGGCGATGATCTTGGTCTGATCCGCAATGGAATTGATAATGTTGACGATCTCCCAGATGTTTTCGATCTTGTCGCTGAGGGACCGCACCCCTGCGATCCGTTCGGCGTTGGAGGCCTTGATTTCATCCATTTTGGTGAGGCTCTCCTGGATCAGGCCGAACCCCTGAGAGACCGCATCCCGGGTGGTATTGGCGATCCGGGCCACCTCGGTGATTCGGGTGGAGATGGACTTGGTAAGCTTGTCGGAATCCTCCATGGTGCTGACGATCTCCTTGACCGAGGCGGCCTGCTGGTTGGAGGTGGTGGAGATCTCCTGGGCCGACACCGACAGGTCCTGAACCGCCCCGAGGAGAACGGCCACCGAGGACTGAACCCGTTGAAGGACATCGTTGAAATTGGAGAGCATGGCATTGAATTGGGTCGACAGTTCCCCGATTTCATCCTGGGTGGTCACCTCGATGCGCCGGGTCAGATCGCCTTCCGAGACCGCATCCGCCACCTTTTTCATGCGAGAGACCGGCCGCAGCATGCGGGTGAAGACCAGGGACCCCACCAGGCTGACCGCAATGCAGGCCGCCACCAACGCCCCGATGCTGAAATTTCGGACTTTCCCGAGAGAGTCGTCTATTTCCCGGTCGGACATGGTGGAGACCACGATCCAGTCCATTTCAGGGTAATATTTAAAATAGGAGATCTTTGCCGCCGATTCACCGGAGGCGCCTGCTTCCCCGGGATATCGCATGATCCCTTCACCCCGTTTCAGGATATTTTGGATGTACAACCGGCCTCGATCGTCCCCGATCTCCTGAATGTTTCGACCCTCCAGGGTGGGATGGACGATAAACCGCCCCTGGGAATCGAGGATGAACGGGTACCCGGTCTTTCCGATGCGGATAGCGCGAATCCGCTGGGCCAGATCCGGAATCTCGATCAGGCTGCTGAATTCACTTTTGTACGAGGAAGCCCAGATAATCAGGTCCCAGGGTTCAAAATAGGCCAGATATCCCACCTTCTCCCGGGGTTCGGTTTCCCCCACATTCTTCCACATATAGCTCAAGAACCCGTTTTTCTTTCGAATCGCCTCTTTCATAAAGGCATGTTTTCCGGCATCCACCCCTTCGGATCTGGGGTGAATCACCAGCACCCCGCGATGGTTCACCCCGGCCAGGTATCCGGTGTCGCCGATTCGGCCGTATCCCGAGTCGAGCATCATGGCGCGCACCCGGCCCATGGCTTCGGCCTCATCCAGCACCCCGCTTCGAAACAACCCGTAATGGTAGGCCACCATTTCCCGGGTTTTTTCGGCGATGCTTCGCAGGTAGTTCTGAATCGCCTTATCCACATAGATTTCGGTCATTCGGTAGATCAATTCGGTGGTGTTGGCCAGTTCAGCCTCGCTCCGACGTTCCAGGGTCTGCTCCATGCTGAAATGAATCACGGTGCCCAGAATCGCCAGGATGGCCAGAAAAAGCCCGCCGAATACCAGCTGAACCCTTCCTGAAAGGCTGTGCAGAATGGATGAGAACCGCTTTTTCATAGAGTTTCCTTTTTCAGGAATTGGGAAATTGAGGTGTATAGTCTCGCTTTATCTCACCCGGACCGGTATTTGTCAAAATATTTTCTCCGATCGGAACAAAAAGGAGGATTTTTCTACCTGAAAATGCGCCGATTTCACACCGAGGTCCCTGTCTTCGGATTATGTGACATATATTGACAAACCGGACAAATTGCAATAGACGAATGAATACACCGACACGGCACATCATTACCGGCCGCAAGCCGATACACCGCATCTGTATTCAGGGGGGAACGGAAAATGGCTTCTCGGAAAGGGATTCAGCTGAAGATCATCGCCATCAGCTTGATCGGTTTCCTGGCGCTGGGCATCGCCGTCAGCGCCATCGCAATCCAGAACTCTCGAAAAAGCCTGATCAAGGCCCGTATGGACCAGCTCACTTCCATTCGCCAGGGGGCCCGGGAACACATCCAGAATTACATGGATCTGATGGGCAAGCTCCTGATTTCCCTGGCCGCCGATTACAGCATCAAACAGGCCCTTCTGGAATATCGAGAGGGGTTTTACCGGATACTGACCGAGGTCGACCTTTCCGAAGACCGGCTGGACCAAGCCCTGACCGATCACTACCGGCAGCATTACCTTCGAGAGGTCAATTACAACGTCCCCAACGGCCCCAAACCCCGGCCGGTGGAGGAATACCTGCCCGGCTCCCTGAACGGAAAAATCGCCCAGTACCTCTACATCGCCGCCAACCCCCATCCGGCCGGGGAGCGAGACAAACTGCTCGCCCCTCAGGGGACCGATTTCACCTATGCCGAGGTCCATCGTCGATACCACCCCACCCTGAACGCCTTTCTCCACAATTTCGATCTTTATGATGTGTTTCTGGTGGACCCGGACGGGATGATCCTCTACACCGACTTCAAAGAAATGGACTACGCCACCAGCCTGATCTCCGGACCCTACCGGGACACCGGCCTGGCCCGGGCCTTTACCCGAGCCTGGGAACTGAATGAGGGGCAGATCGCCTTTGACGATTTCGCCCCCTATGAACCCAGCTACAACCTTCCGGCCGCCTTCATCGGCACCCCGGTCTTTGTGAACGGAAGAAAGGAGGGGGTCTTCATCATTCAGATCCCCATCGACAAGATCAACGCCATCATGACCTTCAACCAAAATTATGATGAAGCCGGTCTGGGGGCGACCGGAGAGAGTTATCTGGTCGGCCGGGATCGCATGATGCGAAACGACAGCCGGTTCATCGCCGATCTCGACAATTCCCTGGCCCGAAGCCTCGGCACCACCATCGGGATTTTCGAGGTCAACACCGATTCTGTGGATCAGGCGTTTGCCGGGCGCTCCGGGGTTCAGGTGATTCCGGATTACCGGAAAATTCCGGTGCTCAGCTCTTTCACCACCGCCCGAATCTTCGACACCGACTGGGCGGTGATCGCCGAAATCCACCGCAGCGAGGCCCTGGCCGATACCCGGCTTTTGACCCGGAATATGATCCTGATGTCCCTGGTGGTGATCAGCGCCATTCTGGCGATCATGCTCTTTCTGGTCCACCGAATCCTGGCGGCGCCGCTTTCGGATATTCTCGGCAAGGTCAAGGATCTGTCCAAATCGGGCGGGGATCTCAACCAAAAAATTCAGATCAATTCCACGGACGAGATGGGCCAGATGGCCGCCTATTTCAATGAATTTCTTGAGATGCTTCGCCTGCAGATGGTCAAGATCAAGGCGGCGGCCGAAACCCTGATCGGATCGGTCCAGGACCTGTCGGTCTCCTCAAGGGAGATTCAGACCACCTCCAACAACCAGGCCGCTTCGGTCAAAGAGGTGGTCTCCACCATGGAGGATTCGGACAAGCTCTCCAAATCCATCGCCCTCAAAATCGAGGAGGTGGTCCGGATCGCCGACCAAACCCGGGAAAACGTGGAAAAAGGGTTCACCATCACCAAAGACAACCGGAATCAGATGGAGGAGATCCGCACCACCAACAGCGAGGTCATCGACGGAATCAAATCCCTGGGGGATCACATCAACAATATCTGGGAAATCGTGGGGATCATCAATTCCATCGCGGATCAGACCAAGATCATCGCCTTCAATGCCGAACTGGAGGCCTCGGCCGCCGGAGAGGCCGGCAAGAACTTTGAAATCGTGGCCAGCGAAATCCGACGCCTGGCCAACAACACCATGGTCTCCACCAAAGAGATCAAATCCAAGATTATCGAAATCCAGAAGGCATCGGACACCCTGATCCTCAACTCCGAAGACGGCACCAAAAAGATCACCGAAGGCTGGAAGCTCTCGACTCATCTGAAGGAGGTGTTTCAGCAGATCCTCGACTCCTCGGAAACCTCGGCCCGGTCGGCCCACAAGATCACCGAGTCGATCCGCCAGCAGGTGAACGCCTTCGAACAGATCCTGCTGACCCTCAAGCAGATCTCCGAAGGCATCGACAACTTCGTGGTCTCCACCCGCTCCTCCACCGAAGCATCGGAAACCCTGAGCGCCATGGCCGAGGAGTTGAATGCGATTGTGGCGGAATATAAGGTATAATCCCAGCAAGTAGTAAGCGGTCATGAGTCAGTCGCCGGTCACCCTCTCACTGAATGGGGTCGATGGCGCTTGGCTTCCACCATATCACCATGCCCACGACCAGCTCGCGGTGATCGCACCCTCTTTGAAGCGGCCGGTATTGTCCGCCCGCTCGCTTGAAGAAAACCGGTTCCCGGAATAATTGTCAAACCGGCGAAGCAGTTCGGTTTCGGCCTCGATCCGAGTTTTTCCTCACCGCCTCAACCCGCGGAAAAGACGGCGGCGGTAATAATGATCTGCAAAGAGGCGGAACTTCAGGAAGCATTCGACCGAATTGATGCCACGCCCATGCGGCAACGGGAGATGCGGGAGAAGGATTTAAAACGGAAGACGCAGGAGATCCCATGGATGACTTTCTGATACGATGGCACGATGCGGCACTTACCAGCCTCGGTTTTTTCTTTACACCGAAACCCCTATGAGATAAGTAATACTCAGCGCCGAGTGGAGGGGATGATAGAAGAACGGCCGATTCGGTCTTCTGCGAAATGCCCGATGCTCTGCAAACCGGAAGGCGATCCCTCGGCGTGTTGATCCTGACCTTCGAAAAGGTTCGACCCGAACAAGGGAATCCTGCGATGGAAGAAAAACCGGTCCTGGTCGTCGATGACGAAAATCAGATTCTGACCATGTGCCGGAAGGCCCTGTCCAGAAACGGCTATCTGCCTTTTGTCGCTCGGTCTCCCGACGCAGCCATGAAGATACTGCAGGAGAGGAACATACCTGTGGCATTCATTGATCTTCACCTCCACTCCCGCACCGACGGGGTGCAGTTGGGGCGACAGATTCGAAAACATGACCCATCCATTCAATTGTATGCCATGAGCGGTTATGCGTCCCAGGGCATGCGAGTTGAATGTGAACAGGTCGGTTTCATCCGGTTTCTGGAAAAACCGGTGAGCATTCATCAACTCTTATCCATTTTAGAGGAAGAATTTAAGAGGACGACCTCCAAAAAGGTGAACCGACCCGAATGATGAAACCGCTAACCCGGATATGCCTCTACAGCAGGATGGAAGTTCACCGGAAATCTCTTCTTGCCCTTTTCATCCGGAACACCCCAAATCCGGAACTAAGAACTGAGAATTACTCCGACAATGTTTGAAATCGTCGAACACATGGCCGAATGGTGTGCGGCCATCCTGGAGATTCTCGGGTTGGGAATCATTACCGGCCTGTCTCTTTACGCCCTCGGTTACGCCCTCTTCAGGCTCATTCAAGGAACCGATGCCGGCACCATTTTCCAGGAAACCCGCAATCGCCTCATCCGCGGTGTTCTGCTGGGCCTCGAATTTCTGGTGGCCGCGGACATCATCAACACAGTGGCGGTGGAATTGTCCCTGCACAGCGTGGCGGTGCTGGCGATCATCGTGGTCATTCGAACCTTCCTCAGCTTCACCCTGGAGGTGGAGATGACCGGCAAATGGCCCTGGCAGCAGAAACCCCAAGCGGAGAAAAGAGAAAAATCCGGCCGTGAGGACAACCGACGGTCACAGGCAATCGGACAAACTGCCGGACAGATATCCGATCACCCATCGGATCGGAAGTAAAATTCCCTGATGAAGGATTTCCCTTTCCTTTCGGATTCGGACCTCAGTGCTTACCTCAAACGGATTGGGTATCGCGGGGACCTGTCCCCCACCCTGCCCGTTCTCGAAGCGATTCACCTCGCCCATGCCACCCACATTCCTTTTGAGAATCTGGACATTTTATCTGGCCGGTCGATCCGCATCGATCTCAGCAGCATCGTGGACAAGCTTGTCCGGAGAAAACGCGGGGGATACTGCTTCGAACAGAACCTGCTTCTTTATGCAGTGCTTCGCAAACTGGGGTTCGAGGTCACTCCGCTGGCCGCACGGGTCCGGTACCGGACCGAACAAATGCGGCCCCGCACCCACATGCTCCTGAAGGTGGCCATTGACGGGGTTTCGTGGCTCACCGATGTCGGGTTCGGAGCCGAAGGGCTGATGCGGCCCCTCCGCCTGGCGCCGGACGAACCTGCACGCCAGTTTGCCTGGACCTACCGCCTGGTTGACGAAAACGAACACTGGGTGCTCCAATCCCATCGGGAGGGGTCCTGGATCGACCTCTATGCCTTCTCCCTGGAACCCCAGGAGTGGATCGACTATCACATGGCCAACTACTACACCTCGACCCACCCCGATTCCATGTTCGTTCAGATCCTCATCGCCCAGCATACTCAGCCCGAGGCAAGGCGGTTTCTGCGCAACTACGAACTGATCACCGATGACGGGCAGACCGTCTCCAGCCGCACTCTGGTGGATGACGGAGAACTGCTGAAAGTGCTGGATCAGGTTTTCGGACTCGCTTTCCCGCCGGGGACGCGGTTTCGAATTTAATGTCTTTTCACGGATTCTCCCCATACGCCTTCAACTTCATCTGAAGCGTCCGCCGGCTGATGCCGAGAATTTCGGCGGTGCGGGTGCGGTTGCCGTCAGTGTCTCGAAGGGTTTGCAGGATCATTTCTTTTTCCATCTCTTTGAGGGATTTGCCCGGGCGAAAGGAGGGCGCGGCGATCGACTCGTCTTCGGGTCCGGTATCCGGATCACATCGGGCAGGTCTTCGGGGGTGATCATGTCTCCCCGGACCAGAATCACGGCCCGCTCCACCGCATTTTCAAGCTCCCGGACGTTTCCCGGCCAGGGATACCGCATGAGAAGATCCGTTGCCCGAGGGGCGAATCCGTGAATGAGCCGCCGGTTCTTTTCGGCATATTTTTTGAATCGCCGAGTCGATCGAGGCGCCGGAATGATGAATCACCCGTCCGACGGGATCGACCAGATAAATGTAGGCGATGTCTTCCCTTCGGCCGGTTTCCACAATCAGCCGCTCCACGGAATCCCCCTGCCACATGGGGGTCATCATCCAGGCCCGGGCGCCGGCTTCGATCGCCTGCATCAGGGCGACCCCTTCCCGGTGAACGAACCGAAGGGCATGGGTCCGGGCCCGATTCAGGTTCTGGTAAGTCGAAAACCCGATAAACAGCAGCAGCATCAGCACCATGGCCACGATGGAAAGCGCGGGCAGGTACAAGGTTTTGGGGTGCGGTAGTTGCATGATCAACTCTTTTGCAAAACAGGGACCATCTAAAAAATAGCATTCCCGATGAAAGGGTGCAAATTTTTTTCGCATTTTCCATTGAACGTCCTCCTGAGGAGCGCAGTTTCTGCGCGTCCGACTTATTCAAGTCGATTTTTCTACAAAACATGGCAGGCCAAATTGAAGGCATGACATTTGCTCTATCAACGATTATGTTTTCAGTAAGGAAGTATGTGAAAGGAGACCCTATGGAACTCAAAGCCAAAAACACCAAACTGCTGACCATCATCGGTTTGACGGTGGTGATTTCAATTCTCCATTACAGCACCGCCGGGGATCGGATGGGGCTGCACATTCTCCACCGGGAACTCTACTTCATCCCGATCATTCTGGCCGGCTTCTGGTTCGGGCTTCGAACCGGTCTGGCGACCGCGATCATCATCAGCCTCATCTATGCACCCCATGTCTTCATTCATGACGATGCGCACAGCAACGCCGTCACGGTGTTCAGCCAGGTCCTCATTTTCAACCTGGTGGCCGTGGTCCTGGGGGGGCTGGTTGACCGGCAACGCCGGCACCAGGAAAAAATGATCAGCTCGGAGAAACTGGCGGTGCTCGGCCGGGCCGCCACCGCCGTGGGCAATGAAATGCGGGACATCCTCGGCGCCCTCAAGGGGCTGTGTCGGGAGAAAGAAGCCCTGCAGTGCACCGAACTCGATCTCGATTTCAATCAGGAAATGAACCGTCTGGAGCGACTGGTGGAGACACTCTCGATGTTTGTTCCCACGGAAGAGATTCAGACAATCTCCAAAGATCTCAACACCATTATTCAGGATCGGGTCGGTCACCACCAGGAGGCGGCCCGGGCCGCCGGCATTCACCTGACGGCCGATCCGGACGAGAAAGGCTGCCCCTCTCAAGTCAATGTGGGAAAGATCGGCTGGATTCTGGACAAGCTCATCACCAATGCGCTGGAAGTCTCCTCTCCCGGTCAGACCGTGCAGGTTCGATCCCGCAGACACGGTTCTCACTGCATGATGGAGGTGGAGGATCAGGGTCAGGGCATCAAACCGGAGCACCTGCCCAAAATCTTCGTCCCCTTCTTCACCACTCGGGAATCGGGCACCGGCCTCTCCCTGGCCAGCGCCAGAAAGGCGCTTCGGGAAATGGGCGGGGATATTCAGGTCGCCAGCACCTGGGGTAAGGGAACCACCTTTACGGTTTTGGCGCCCCGGGAGGATGTGTCCCGTCCGATGGAGGAAACCATTCTGAAAGAGACCGAAGAAAAAGCGCCTTCCTCTTCCTGATCCCCTTTCACCACTTCCGGACCGAACCGGTCACAGCGGATCAGCGACTGTTTGCCCGCTTGAGGGCGCACCATTCGCCGCACATGGAACAGGCCTGGTTCGGATCGCCTTCGGCCTCCGGATCAACCTTTTCCAGATAGTCGCAGAATTTGGCGGGATCAATGGCCAGGTTTTGCTGACCCTCCCAGTCGAATCGTTGTCGGGCTTCGGACATGGCCAGATTCCGCTCGATCTCCCGGGGATGGTGTCGGGCCAGATCCACGGCCGAGGCCGCGATTTTGGAGGCGATCACCCCTTCCCGCACATCTTCGATGGTGGGCAGCCGCAGATGTTCCGCCGGGGTCACATAACAGAGAAAATCGGCGCCGCACCAGGCGGCCAGGGCCCCGCCGATCGCACCGGCGATGTGGTCGTATCCGGGGGCATAATCGATCACCAGGGGGCCGAGCACATAAAACGGGGCCCCCTGGCAGATCTCTTTTTGCCGCCGCACATTCTCCTCGATCAAGTGATACGGCACATGGCCCGGCCCTTCCACCATCACCTGCACATGGGCCTCACGGCAGCGCTGCACCAGTTCCCCGAGCACCTCCAGTTCACCGAATTGGGCCGCATCATTGGCATCCGCCGTGCAACCGGGCCGCAGACCGTCACCCAGGGACATGGTGATGTCGTATTCCCGGGCCAGCTCCAGAATCCGGTCGAAATGAGTATACAAAAAACTTTCCCGCTGATGGTGCTTCATCCAGGCGACCATGATGGAGCCTCCCCGGCTGACCACGCCCAGCACCCGCTTTTGGGCGGACGGCACATGCTCCCACAGCAGCCCGGAATGGATGGTCATAAAATCCACCCCTTCCTCCGCCTGCTTTTGCATCACCGTCAGAAAACGGTCCAGGGTCATTTCCGACGGATGGTTCAGACCGATCATGGCCTCGTAAATGGGAACCGTGCCCAGGGTAATATTGCAAGCCTCCGTCACCCGCCGACGGAACCCGCTGATGTCCCCGGCGATGGAGAGATCCATGACCGTATCGGCCCCCGCATCCACAGCCGTTTTCACCTTGATGATTTCATCTTCAAAGTCGCACTGAGTGGGGGATGTGCCGATATTGGCATTCACCTTGATGCGGGCGCCGGCGCCGATGGCGATCGGGTCGAACCGATGCCGGCGGTTTCGGCAGATGACGATTCGGCCCGACAGCACCCGCTCGATCAGGGTTTCTTCATCCAGGGATTCGTGTGATGCGATTTGTGACAGAAACCCCGGCCGCTCGCCGTTTTTGAGTTCATCGATGAGTGTACTCATATTCTTTTCTCCTCGGACATATCGCCGATAGGCGACATGCCGAAATATGAAAAAGTGCGCCCGAAGACGCCTTTTTTGGTATGAACCGATCTAAACAAAAAAAGCAGGTACAGCGTTTCACTGCACCTGCTTCATCAGCATGCCGGGTTTTCGGACCCGTTGCAGTGTTTCCTTTCGCTGGTATTATCCAGGTCAAGTTCGAAGGGTAAGATCTCAGCCCTCAAAAGAGAGCACCCCTAACACTTGATTCAAATTTTATGGTAAGAATCTTACGTTTTTACATCCGCGCTGTCAACCCATTTTAATATACCGACCGCATCCACCCGGTATCCTTATTGATCAACAGCTGATCCACCAGAGAGCCGTCTTTGGTCACGATGTCGGCCTGAAAGGTGTCCCCCTGGTCTTCCACATCCCCGACCCTGAGATTGGGGTTACGGCTGCTTTCCAGATAGTTTTCCACAATACCTCTGGCCTCTTCTTTTTCCAAGGGCAGCTGCTGCTGATCATAATATGAACCGTAGTTCCGGCCCCGGCCCCGCTGCCTCATCATGCCCTGCCCCCGGCCTTGACCCCGCCGCATCATCATGCCTCGGCCCTGGCCTCGGTTCATCATTCCCATGCCGCGCCCCATTCCACGTCCCATACCGTATCCACGAGGGCGGCCTCGTCCCATTTCCCTGCCGCAATACGGGCAGACCCCATCCTCCATCCCCTGATTCGGATAAGCCCTGCCCTGATCATAACCGCCGCCGTTGGAGCCCATCATCCCTTGCCGATCGGGGTCGGCCGTTCCCTGTCCGGTCTGCTGCGCATACAGGCCGGGTACAAAAACAAAAAGCGCCGACAGAACGATCATCGATACAAGCATGTTGATTCGAGACATTGGGTTACCTCCTTAATAATTGGATTTACATCACCTGCGCGGGGGTTTTTCCGCTCAGGTTCAGACATTCTCTCAATCGTCGTTGAAGATTCCCTCGATCAGGTGAAACACATCCGGCACACTCAAGTCTTCCGACAGGCCGGCTGTTTCCCGCCATTGCCCGCTGATGAGAAGCGGAATCCGGTCCCGCTCGTCCACCGGCGGATACCCGTGGGAACCCTGAATCAGCCGGGTGTCCTGGGAAATATTGTGGGTGCCCGGCTCCAGGAACATCTCCAGGGGATCGTAGCCGGGCTTTCGGTGAATATCCACCCGGTTTGCAAAATCGGGGGCTTTGTCCGAATCCAGCCACCAGTAATAGCTGAACCACCGGTCCCGGGCGCTGACGGCGACCAGGTCCCCGCTGCGCGGGTGATCGATGCGAAGGTTCTGTTTTTCGTCGGTATCCATCAGAAAATCGATCCCTTCCACCTGTTCGAGCACCTGTCGGACCTGCGTTTTCCGGCCCGGCTTGATGTAGAGGTGGGCGGTTTGATGATCCACCATGGCAAAAGCAGGGCTCAGTTCAAAGTCGAGGTATTCCCGGCCCGCGATGGTTCGCACGCACAGCAGGTCATTTTCCCGAAGCACCCGATTGAGGGCCACATCCCCCTGAACGGCGTGAAAAGCGTACTCCGACAGGACGATGAAGATCGTCTCCTCTTTCATTCCGAGCGCATCCACTCCCTGGACAATTCTTCCGACCTCCTGATCGATCTGACGCAGTTCCTCGGACATGCTCGGATCATCGGGCCCCACCTTCTGCGAGCTGTAATCGAGGTGGGGCAGATAGACGAACATGAGATGCGGGCGAATTCGGTCCATCACCTCCACCGCCGATTCGGCGATCCAGCGGCTGCCTTCGATGGAGGCCATGGGACCCCAGAAGTGATACAGGTTAAACGGGTCGATCTTTTCGCTGATCGATTCATACAGTCCCACCGGTTTCGAGTAGCACCATTGAACCAACCCGTCGTCGGTGTGCAGCGGTTTGGGAGTGATGACCGCCTCGCAATCGGCGTAAAGGGAATTCTGAAAAAAGAGGACGGCGGTTTTCAATTGAGAATCTTTTCGGTGAAGCCGCTCCCAGATCTTTTCGGACTGCACCAGTCCACTGGCCTGCTCCCAGAAAGAGACCTGGTGGTGTTCGGGAAAGTAAAACCCGTTGGAGACCACCCCGTGGGTCTCCGGAAAAACCCCGGTGGTGAGGCTGGCCTGAACCGGCAGAGTCACCGCCGGAAACACCGGCTTCATGGTCATCAGAGTGCCCGTATCCGCCAGTTTGGCCAAATTCGGCATGTTTTCGGGATGTGCAAAATGGTCGGGGCGAAGCCCCACCACATCGATGACCACCACTCGTTTTTGTCCCATAATCGATATCTTCTCCTTCAGCAATTCAGAAGTTCACACCATCAGGTCACATATAAAAACCGGGAAAAAAGCCAGGCCGGCACTAGACAGAGCACCACCAGCAGGCCCATGGCAAACCCGTGAATCCCGGATACATAGACCGCATCCAGCACCGGTATCCCCAGAATCAGGAATTTTACTGCCCGGCCGATGTGCGCAGGCGACACCTTGTACAACCCATATCCCAGCACCGGGCCGGTCCACAGGATCAAAATGCCGAGATAGATCATGCTCGAACTCCGCACCACCCCCAGGGTATTCATTCCGAGAAGCGCACCGACAGTCAGTATCCAGAGGGTGAGGATCAGCCATTTTCGAAATCCAAGGCCCCCGCTGACTTCATACCGGCTCAGCGCCGTCAGGCCGAATACATAGGCCAGGGTGATCACGGGAAAAACCCAGTGGACGCCGCCCCGCCCGAATGCCGGACTCATGCCGAGGACCAGATTGGTCGATCGGCACAGGGCCATGACCAGAGGCCCTTCAACGGGTCGCTTCTTGGCCCAGCCGTCATAGCCGACCACGAACACCACCAGGAGCGACGCGATCCAGAACGGCCCCGGACCGGCCAGGGACGCCCCGAAAAGACCGAAGGAAAACAGAATCAGCGCGATGGAAAAGGCCCGGTGCGGAGAAATCCGGCCGGAGGGAATGGGCCGAAACGGGCGCTCCAGAGCGTCGGTTTCCCGGTCCATGAAATCATTGAGAACACAACCGGCGGCGTAAATTGCGCTCGAGGCGGTCATGAGCCCCAACAAAGCGGTCCATCGAATCTGAAACCCGGTGACGATCAGGTACCCGGCCAGAACATCGGCGACAGCCGTAAAGATATTGGGAAACCGGGCCAGTTGCAGATAGGGAATGACCCGCGCCTTAGTGATCATTGCAGCCTTTTGGATAAATGCAAACGGCCTTACACCGCTTTGAGATGATCGCTTTTCGGTTCATACACATCGAGATCGAACCGGGAGGAATGCTTCAGAAAATGAAATGGATTCTTAAACACCACCTTCCGAACCTCCTCTTCCGAAAAATGGCCGCTCTTTCGCATCAGCATCGCCACCTTGGGCACCGCCAGCGGGTCGGAATAGCCCCAGTCGGCCGATCCGTTGACGATCATCCGGTCCGTGCCGTAGCGGGTGATCATGTTGACCGCTCGTTCAGCGCTCAGTTTGGTGACATAGTAGACGGTCATTCCCACCCAGCACCGGGTTTCCAATGAGAGTTCAATGGTTTCCTCGGTGTTGTGATCGATGACGATCCGTTCCTGGGCCACCTGCTCCTCCTCCAGGATGTCGATAATCCGCTCGATGCCCTTCTTCTTGTTCTGATGGGGGGAATGGATGATCATCGGCATTTTCCGTTGGTTGCCCATTCGCAGTTGAATACGGAATATTTCTTCTTCTTCGTCCGTGATCAGATCGAGCCCGATTTCGCCGATGCCGACCACCGGTTTTCTGTCGAGATAGGGTTCCATGGCCGCCACCACGTCCCCGGCCATCGCATTCCGGGCCTCCTTGGGATTGAGACTGAGCATGACGTAATGCCTGATGCCGAACTTCGCGGCCCGGTTCGTCTCGAATTCGATCATGTGCTCCCAGTAATCCTCGAATCCGGCCACCGAAGTCCGATCGGTGCCGGCCCAGAACGAGGGCTCCACGCAGGCGACGATGCCCGCGACCGCCATGTTGTAGTAGTCGTCCGTGGTTCTCGAGACATTGTGAATGTGCGGTTCGATGATACGCATGAGACTCCTCCTTGGGGTCGGTCGTTCGTGGATAGGATATTATTTTTAACTCTCCGGCGCATTTCGCAGCCGAAACAGGTAGGCGACCAGCCGTTCCAGTTCAGAATCACTGATCATTTTTTCCGGAAACGCCGGCATGGCCCCGAACCCCTGCCTAACCTGAAGCCGGATCAGAAATTCAGGGAGCGGCTTGTTGTTGATTGCAGGTCCGACCCCCGCTTTTCCTCTCGGATGGCACTGGTGACAATAGGTCATGAAAACCTTCTGGCCCTTTTCGACGAATCCGCGGGTGATTTCCACCGGCTCCCCGGTAGGAGCGCCCCTGCGGGCCGACCCGCATCCCGTCAACCAGATCAGAGCGCATGCCAACACCCCTATGATCAATACTGTCGATTTCATTCCCCTTCTCCTTTCTCTCGTTCCCGCGCCTGCGCGTCTCACACTGGTTCGAGTGGCAAGCGGCAAATGTCGGTTGTTTTTTTCAGCGCTTCGTCACCCGCCAGAGCACACCGGTTTCCGGCACCGGATTGGCGCCCTGTTTGCTTTGCATCATGACCCCGAAATCGACAATATACAGGGCGGCGCCTTCCGGATCGAACTTGGCGTCCATCGGCCGTTCCAGGCCGTTTCCGCCGGTCCAGGAGGCGGGCCCGCCTTTTTTTCCTTTATTGACCGCAAAATCTTTGACGGTTCCGTCGTCCACCCGGACCCGGATCACCTTGAAGCCTACCGGCGCCAGCACCTTCCCGGTGGTGGGGGCCTGGTCTCCGAACTGGGCGATAAAGGCATCGCCCACATACCCGAAATCAGGGTTCCGGGAAAAATCAAATCCATTGGAAGAGGAATGGACCCCGAGCACCGCCACCGGTTCGGGCGGGGTATCGGGATGGTCTTGAATCAGAATCGGCGGCTTCGGTTTGCCCGGCGGCTGATAGCGGCTGTGTTTGGTCAGAAGGGTGTTGCCGTGGTAATCGGGCCAGCCGTACCAGGTTCCCGGGGACACTTCCCAGAGCAGATCGCCGGCCCCGAAAATGGGTCGGCTGCCGCGGATGTCGTACTGATTCTCTGTAGTGAACAGCCGGCCGTCCGGAGAAAAGGCGAAAGCGAAAGGATTTCGAAATCCCCAGGCCACCAACTCCGGGTTTCCGCCCTCGGGCTGAATCCGCAGGATAGCGCCGTTGCACGGTACCGCTCCCTGAATGACCTGCCCCGGACACGTTTTTTCGCCGAACGGCACAAAGGCGCCGGTGACCATCTTTTCATCGGATTCGGGTTCGAATGGGTTTTTCGTCGTGAAATTCTCTCCGGTGAGGGTGATGTCCCGGCAGGGGGTATCATGAAAATCGGGGTACCGCTGCAGCCAGCCGAATTTATAATTGTCGATGCCTACCACTGCGGAATTGGTGGCCGTGCCGATGCCGAAGTATAGCCGGCCGTCGGGTCCGGTCTCGGGTCCGTTGGTGTGATGATCTCCTCGGCTCGGCAGATTCGAGACCAGAGCGGTCATTTTTCCGTCCTTTGTGATCCGGACGATGCGGCCGCCCTCGAGTTCACCGCCTTCGGCGACATAAAAAGCGCCGTTGTGAAAATCGACGCCGGTCCAGGGGCCGTTGTCTCCCCCCGCAGCGACCACGGTAAAGCCGTCCCCGTCCGGATCGATTCGAAGCAGCTGCGGAGTGGTCCAGACCTCACCGTATGAATAGCCCGCCTCCACCACGTAGACGCCGCCTTCGTCATCGAATCCGACGCCGGTGGGAAAAGTGAGGCCGGTGGCGACCACTTCGGCCTGAAACCCGTCCGGCAACGCGATATCGGCCGGATCGACTTCCCTCGGCGGATTGAAATCGGTCTGCCCGCCCCCGGAAGAACGCTGAAGCGCATAGCAGCCGAAAAAATGAGTGCAGATCAGGATGACGAGAAAGACGCGGGAAAGAAAGGGGTGCATTCTGTTCTCCTTTTGTTGTTGTGGTGGTTCTTTCGGATCACCCGAAAGCGGTGCATCCATAAACCGGGTGAGCTGATCCTATTACCCTATCTCCTAATTGAATCGCGGCTTCCGAGAAATACGCAAAAGCGGGTATTATCGAAAAGAATCTACTGTATTCACCCAAAGGAATTCGTTTTTTGCTGGAGTCCGGAGGGAAGATAGACGTTTAAAATTAAGAATGGATAATTTTTCAGACTGAACTTTGACAACCTGGATAGAGAAAAGAAGGGGATTTTATCCCCTCCCGATTTCGGGAGGGGATAGACAACTCAATTATGTCTTCCTGAAGAGATCTCCCCCCTCGCCCCCGGTTTCAGAATAGTCACCTTCAGGAGAGAAGGAAGTTCAACTACCAGCCATACCCGCGATGGGGGCCGCGGCCATGCCGGCCATGGCGCGGGCCGCCACCCATCGGGCAATTATTCCCCATGGGGCAGATGCCCTGTCCCCTGCCCCATGATTGCCGCATCCGGGCCGGGGCCTGGTCCTGAATTTGAGCCTGAAGATCGGTCATCTCCTGCCGAAGTTGGGCCACCTGATCCTGCTGCGGGTCGGGCTGGGCCATCAGGGTCTGATATTCCACCCGTTTTTGGGCGAGCTGCTTGCGAAGGTCGGCGGTATTGTTCATGAACTCCCCGTATGCCTGGGGATCCACATTGGCCATATACCGGCCGCCATTTCCGTAAAATCCGCGTCCCTGCCCGTACCGTCCGCCGCCCCAAGCCCAGGCCTGGGATACGACAAATCCGACGGTGATGATCAAAGCCAGTGCGATCAGAATTTTTCTCATTGGTGTCGACTCCTTTCTTTGGGTTAAAAATCGTTGGTTTTCGTAAATAACGCTTGCAATTATTCACAGCAAAAGACGTGCCAAACTTGCTAACTAAAAAGATAAGCTTTTAATATCAACTAATTAAAAATAGAAAGGCCATATTTTAAAGATGCTGCCTTTTACCGATTGGGTATTTTTTACCCACAGCTTTTGATCCCAAATACCGGTTGTCCATTTTTTACCCATATGATAGAGTCCACCTATTCAGATCCGCATTGTCCGGGTGAATGGGGGTCACAAAAAAAAAGAAAGCGGCGAATTCCGATGCTATTTAAACGCAGAATCAAAAATAGACCCTCCATTCCGCCCTCTCCCTGGATAATCGTGGGCGCCGCGATCATTCTGCTGGTCATCGTCGTGGTGCTGGCGGTTCAGAATATCCATCGGGAAAAGCGGTATATGTCGAGGATCCTCAGTGAAAAAGGCGCGGCCCTGATCAAGGCGATCGAGGCCGGCGCCAGAACCGGTATGATGGGAATGATGTGGGGGGAACGCCAGGTTCAGCGCCTGTTGGAGGAAACGGCGAGCCAGCCGGATACCCTCTATCTGGCCATCACGGATGAATCGGGCCGGGTGCTGGCCCACAGCGACCCGAACATGGTCGGAAAACCCTTGCGGAAGAATCTCAATCTGATTCCTCCGCCGGCGGTGGCCCGGGAAACCTGGCACATCGTTCAAGCCGAGGACCAAACGCGTGCTTTTGAGGTGTACCGGTTTTTCCGCCCTCTGGGACCCCCGGGGGGACGAGGCCGCGGCATGGGACGGATGCATGGCCGGCCCGGCATGAGAAATCGAATGAACTGGTGCGGACCCGACGCGTCTCAGGAATGCGACACCCTGATCTTTGCGGGCCTGGATGTCGAACCCTTTGAAGAGGCCCGAATAGAGGACGTTCGAAATACCGTCATCATTTCATCGGTCCTGATCCTGCTGGGCTTCACCGGTTTTCTGTCCCTTTTCTGGGCCCACAGCTATCGAACCACCCGCCGGTTGCTCCAGGATACCAGCGCATTTGCCGACGAGGTGGTAGCCAATCTTCCCGTCGGCCTCATCGCCACCGACCGGCAGGGCCATATCGCTTTTTTCAATCCATCGGCGGAAAGCATTACCGGCATCGCATCCGGCGAAGCCCTGGGGAAAGGGTTCGAATCGGTGCTGCCGTCCCACTGGTGCGGTTTGGAAGTACCCTTTGAGGCGGGTCGACCCCTGCTCGACCAAGAGATGGAATGTACCTTTTCCCAAGGCCGCACCGTACCGGTCAGCGTCAGCGCCTCCAGCATCATCAATCCGGAAGGCGAACTGGTGGGCCGCATCCTGATTCTCAAAGATCTGGAGGAGATCCGACGGCTTCAGGAAGAGATTCGCAGAAAGGAGAAACTCGTTGCGCTGGGCGGGCTCGCCGCCGGAGTGGCCCATGAAATTCGAAATCCGCTCAGCTCCATCAAGGGGCTGGCGGCTTTTTTCGGGGGCAAGTTTGCGACCGGCAGCGAAGACAAGAAGATGGCCGATGTCATGATTCAGGAGGTGGACCGCCTCAACCGGGCCATCAGCGAACTCCTCGATTTCGCCAAACCCTCCGAGGTCAGAATGAAGCCGACCCCCGTACAACCGGTATTGGCCCATGCCATTCGCCTGGTTCAGCAGGATGCGGAAAAAAAGAGCATCGAGATTCGGTTTTCGCCGGACCCGAATTTGCCGCCCGTCCGGCTGGATTCGGACCGGTTTTCCCAGTGTCTGTTGAACCTTTTTCTGAATGCCATCGAGGCCATGTCCGGCGGCGGAATGCTGTCGGTTCGCAGCTTTTCCGGAGCGGATGAACAGGTTGCGATCGAGATCGAGGATACCGGCGGGGGCATCGCCCCGGAAGACCTTCCTAAAATTTTCGACCCCTATTTTACCACCAAACCCTCCGGCACCGGGCTGGGGTTGGCGGTGGTCCACAAAATCATCGAAGCCCATCACGGCAGTATTCGGGTCCGCAGCACGCCCGGCGAGTTCACCCGGTTTTCCCTGTTCCTTCCCGCTGATGAAAGAGGCCAAAATGACGATTCCCGATAAAGAGACGACCATTCTCGTGGTGGATGACGACCCGGCCCACCGGGTCACCCTACAGGCGATCCTCAAAAGCTGGGCCTATGCGGTCGAAACCGCCGCCGACGGGACCGAATGCGTTCAGATGGTCAAAGAGAAATCCTATGATCTGATCCTGATGGATGTCCGCATGGCCGTCATGAGCGGCCTCGATGCCTTGAAAAAGATCAAGGAGTACAATCCCGCCATACCGGTTCTGATCATGACCGCCTATTCATCGGTGGAATCGGCCGTAGAAGCCTTGAAGTCCGGGGCCTATGACTACCTGACCAAACCGCTCGATTTCGAGGTCCTGAAACTGACCCTCGAACGGGCCCTGGAACATGCCGGTCTGAAATCGGAAAACCGGCTGCTGAAAGACCGATTGGACGGGGATTTCGATTTCAAGAACATCATCGGTAAAAGCCCGGCCATGAAAGACCTCATCGACATGGTCGCCACCGTGGCGCCGTCCGAGGCCACGGTGCTGATCACCGGAGAGAGCGGCACCGGAAAGGAGTTGATCGCCCGATGCGTCCATTACAACAGCGCCAGAAAGGATAAACCGCTGGTGACGGTCAACTGCGCCGCCTTGACCGAAACCCTTCTGGAATCGGAACTCTTCGGCCACGAAAAAGGCGCTTTCACCGGTGCGGACCGGCGGCGCGAGGGCCGCTTCATGCAGGCGAACGGCGGCTCCATTTTTCTGGACGAGATCGCGGAAATGTCCCCCATGATGCAAGCCAAACTGCTCCGGGTGGTCCAGGAACAGGAGCTTCAGCGGGTTGGCGGCGATGCGCTCATCCAGGTGGACGTCCGCACCATCGCCGCCACCAACCGGGACCTGGTGAAGGCGGTGGAAACGGGCGATTTTCGGGAGGACCTCTATTACCGGCTGAATGTGGTGTCATTGCATATTCCCCCGCTTCGGGAACGGCAGGAAGATGTCCCCCTGCTGGCCCAGCATTTCTTGAACAAGTATGCGGACAAGAACCGAAAAACGGTAAAAGGATTTACCCCGGCAGCCATGGACCTTTTGTTGAGACATGCCTGGCCGGGCAATGTTCGCGAACTGGAAAACGCGGTGGAGCGGGCGGTGATTCTGGTACCGGGGGAATTTATTTCGGAAAAAGAACTGCCCTTTTCCATCACCGATCCGGCTGAGGGCTCCCCTCGGGATAAGGTCTTCCCACCTGAGGCATCCACACCCCGATCCCTCGAGGAGGTCGAAAAATCGGCCATCCTTTCCACCCTGAAGGCCGCCGACGGCAATAAGAGTGAGGCGGCCCGATCCCTCGGGATCAACCGGAAGACGCTTCATAAGAAGCTGAAGAGCTATGGAATTCAATAATCCTCCGCCGTTTCCATCAAACCTCCTCCGGGATATTCTTCATGATTCCGATTCCAGGTTTGGATCCAACGGTTGCCCTCTCAACAGAACCGGCGTCTCATATCCCCGATTTTTCCGGCATCAAGTGCTGTTTCTTTTCTCGGATTATCTCATTTCCGCGCTATGAAAAAAACTGCGGGTACTACGGCAGAAAATACGGCGGCCGTCAGAAGGGATATCCTTCCGGATACCGGTCCAAAAGCCATCGCGGATTCAATCACAAATACGGCTCCCGATCCGGGCACGGCTTTTCCCGAAGCCATAGCCTTCGCCAGGATCTTTTTCACCCCGATTTCATGGAGATGCAGGCAGATCAGAATACTGATGCTGATCTGGGTGCCGGTGCTGACAATAACCGCATTCATCACTTCCAACCCCAGGGATTTCAGCTGCTCCTTTTCCGTGGCGTTCATCACAATGGCTTCGCTGCAATAGGGCTCGATCGCTTGAATTCGATTCCGGTCCGAATCGACGGCGATCACCTCGTTGCCGTCTTCGAACAACGCCTTGGCCACAAAAAATCCGAAATTCCCCAATCCGATCACTGCGAATCGTTTCATAGCTTTTCCCCTTATCCGATCATCACGTTTTCTTCAGCATATTCGATGCCGTTTCTTGCTCCGTCTCCGGCGATCACATAGGAGAAGGTCAAGACCCCTACCCTACCGATCAGCATCATTATAATTATTAGGGATTTCCCGCCGGTGTTCAGTTCACCCGTAACGCCCATTGAAAGGCCCACCGTGCCGAAGGCTGAAACCGTCTCGAACAGATAGGTCAAAAACCGGCCGTGTCCCACCCCTTGGGCGAGCCCCTGGGGCAGGGTCAGCAGCAGCAGAAAAAAAACCGCCGCTATGATGGTAACCGAAAGCACGACCAGGGAAATGGACCGGGTCACCGTTTCATCCGGTATGGACCGTTTGAACAGATTGACCCGTCTCCGTTGACGAAGACGGTGCCAACCGAAAATCGCCAATACGGCCAAGGTGGTGGTTTTGGTGCCGCCTCCGCAGGAGCCCGGCGAAGCCCCGAAGAACATCAGAAAAAGCATGAAGGCCAGGGACGCATCACTCATAGAAGCGATATCGACCGTATTGAACCCGGCCGTCCGGCTGGTCACCGACTGAAAAAAGGCGGTCATTATTTTACCCCCCCGGCCGTTTTCAGCCGTCATAAATCGGTACTCCTCCAGCCAGAATACCCATGTGCCTACGATGATTAAAATCAGGGTGGTCCACAGAACGGTTTTGGTCTGAACCGACAGCCGAAAGCGCTTTCCCCGGGATTGAAAACCGGCTTTGTAAAGATCGTACACCACGGGAAAGCCGATTCCCCCGAAGATGATCAACCCGCAAACGGTCCCATTCAGCAACAGGTCCCCCTGGTACCGGACAAAACTATCCGGAAAAAGCGCAAAACCGGCATTGCAAAATGCAGACACTGCGTGAAACACCGCCGTATAAATCGCCTTTCCGGTGGCATATTCACCGGACCAATGAATGAAAAGCAGGGCCGCTCCGATCAGCTCGGCCAAAGCGGTAAACCAGAAGATCGATTTCAGCAGGTTAAAAATATCCTCCCGGGGGGTATGGGCGAAGACATCCTGCATGGCCATCCGCTGCTTGAAGGAAATCGACCGGCGCAGGAAGATAAAGATGGTGACGGTAATGGTCATGACCCCAAGTCCTCCGATCTGGATCAGGGCCAGAATCACCATTTGCCCGAATGGGGTAAAATAGGTGCCGGTGTCCACCACGATCAGGCCGGTGACGCATACCGCCGAGGTGGCGGTAAAGAGCGCGTCGATAAAGGGTATCGATCCGGGTACGGTGGATGCCGGCAGCATGAGAACGAGGGTGCCGATTCCGATGGCTATCAGGTAACTGGCAAGCAACAGGCTCGTCACCCGTATTTTTCGAATTTTTTTACCGACACGCATGAATGGAGCCACTGGATCAAGAGTGTTATTCATGCGGATCTCCGGCGATCCGTTTCCGGTTCATTGCGTTTCGAGTTTTGAAAAGAGGGACCGTTTTTCGCTTTTTGCGCACTTTTGGATTCTGGTAGTATTGTCGACCAGAGTGCGTATCAATCTTCTATGCCCGTGGCGCATAACGGCCGCCACAGAAGCAAATTGGGAATCGGGGGATTTCTTTAACGCGAGACAGAGTTCGGTCAGTGCACTTCTGCTTTTTAAGGACACATCGCCGAAAAAGACCACAATGAAGTCGTAGTCGCTGTTTTCTGTTTCCTTCAGGCAGGAAACCGGACTGAAAACACAACGAATCCCATTCGAAACCACCGGCCAATTCGCATCCGGAGGAATGCATGCCAGAATTTGCGGTTTTTCGACGTTTTGCATATGAGCACCTTCCATCGGGTTTTCGGGTAAAGATCGCACCCGTTGCCCCTTGATTTGCCAAATCAATGCCAGACAATTTTTAACTAAATTAAACAAATATTTATATGTATTTGCAGGAAGACAGGAGGTCTAATTCAGGACGAATCATGCAAAATGCAAGAAAACCGCCTTGCAGAATGCAAGATTTCTTTTCTGGAAAAGCGGGAAATTCAGTCGAGATGATATTTTTTGCGTTTGCGCCACAGGGTGGCCGGATCGATTCCCAGAACCCGGGCGGCCTCTTCCATGGATTCGGTGTGAAGGATGACTTGCTCGATATGGTCCCTTTCCACCGCTTCGATGGTTTTAAGCGGCCCGGCATCCGGTCTTCGAGGCGCATAATCTGCAATGTGCGGCGGCAGGTCTTCCGGGGTCAACTGATCAGTCCGGCAGAGAATGGTCCCCCGTTCAATCACGTTGACCAGTTCCCGAATATTGCCCGGCCAGGGATAGGCCTGAAGCCGCCGGAGTGCGGGTTGAGTGATCTTTTTTACCGGGCGCCGGTTCTCACGGGCGAACCGTTTGAGGTAATGGTCCGCAAGGAACGGAATGTCCTCCGGACGCTCCCGAAGCGGCGGCATAAAGATTTCCACCACGTTGATGCGGAAAAAAAGATCCTGGCGAAAAAGATTCTCCCGGACCAGCTCTTCCAGATCCCGGTTGGTGGCGGCGATCACCCGCACATCCACCCGGATCATTTGCGGATCACCCACTTTTTCGAATTCCCGGTGCTGAAGAAAGTGGAGAAGCTTCGCCTGAATGGGCGGCGAGAGTTCGGAAATCTCATCCAGAAAAACGGTGCCGCCGTCGGCGGTTTCAAGCTTGCCGGTTTTGTCTCGCAAAGCGCCGGTGAAGGCGCCTTTCACATGACCGAAAAGATCGCTCTCGAGAAGATTCTCCTGCAGGGCCGTGCAGTCCACCGTAATGAAAGGCGCTTCCTGCCGGTGGCTCCAGTCATGAATCAGCCGGGCCAGCACGCCCTTTCCGGTTCCGCTCTCGCCGCTGATCAGAACGTTGGCGTTGGAATCGGCCACCTGCCGGGCGGTCGTAAGGAGTTTTCGCACTTTTTGGTTGCGGGTGATGAACTCCCCTTCACGGACCACCCCCTTGAGCTGGTCCCGCAGCGTTCGGACTTCGGATTCGAGGGCATCGACCCGGAGAATCATCTCGATCAAATGGGTGATCTGGGCCGGCGTGAAGGGTTTGGGCAGGTATTCGAAAGCCCCCAGTTTGATGGCCTTGACCGCTGTGTCAATGGCGGCATAGGCGGTAATGATGACCACATAGGAGGGGATCCCGGAATCGACAATTTCTTGAAGAACCGCCAAACCGTCGGTGTCCGGCAGTTTCAAGTCGAGAAAGACGATCTCCGGCCGCCATTTCTTGAAATCTGCCAGCCCCTTCGCCCCTGTATGGGCGGTCCGAACCTCCAGGTCCATATCCTCCAGATGGATCTCCAGGGTGGTCAGGATATTCCGGTCGTCATCAATCAGCAGAATCCGTTTCATCGGTTACCTCCTCAACCGGAATCCAAAAGGTGAATGTAGTGCCGGCGCCCACACTGCTGTCCACGCGGATATCCCCGCCGTGAGCTTCGATGATTTCCTTGACGATGGCCAGCCCCAGACCGATGGCCCCGCTTTTCTCCCGTTCGGAAAACTGAGTGTAACGGTCGAATATCTTGGGAAGGTATTTGGAATCGATTCCGGTTCCCCGATCGATGCATTGAACATAAATTCTTTGCCCTTTCCGGGCCACCCGAACAGTGACGGCGCCGCCCCGATCGCTGTAGCGCAAGGCGTTTCCCACCAGATTGGTAAACACCCAGGGAAAACGAAGGGAATCGATGGTCACCGGCGGAAGGCCGGGTTCCAAATCAATTTCAAGATGAATACTCTTTTCTTCAGCCTGACGAATGAGGGGTTTGAGGCATTCGAACACGACCGCCTCCATATGGAGCCGCTCCTTGGGCCGAGGCTCAACCATGGCGTCCATCCGGGAAATATCCACAAGTTCATTGATCAAGGCGGACAGCTTCGAACAATCCTCTCGTGCAGTCTCCAATAAGCGGGACCGTTTATCCGCTGAAAGTCGGTCCGCTTTTTCCGCAAGGATACCGATACTCATTAAAAGGGACGTCATCGGGGTTTTGAGCTGGTGGGAAAGGTCGGCGATGAATCGAGACTTGGCCTCCTCGGCCCGACGGACCTTTCGTTTCTCGGCCATCAGTTTATCGCCGATCATCTGATCATACAGCTTGAGCCGCTCAAAAAGCCGGTTGAACTCGGCCGTGAGAAATCCGATTTCATCCCGGGTCGTCACAGGGATATTGGGATAAGAACCGCTTCCCTCCCGGACCGCCGAAAGGGTTCCGGCCAGATTGATCAGCGGTTTGGACATTTTGGAAGCCAGAAGATAACTGAAAAGCACCGTAAACAGCATGGCGGCTGCCAGCAGGCCGATCGAATACCGGAGCGCCCGACCCGCCACCTGTTTGGTCTTCTCCTCAGCCGCTTCCATGGCCGTTTCGTTGACCCGGACCAGTTCGTCCAGTCCGGACATGAATTCCGCGCTCAATGAAATGAAATTTGGATAACGTTCCGGTAACCGACTCGGACGACCTCCACCCAATTCTCGAATCACGGAATCGAGCCGGTGATAATTGTCGAACAATTCAGCAATGATCGCCCGCTCTCCGGGTTCAGTGATATTCTCTCTGCAAAAAGTGAGCAGCCGAAGAATCTCCGAATCCAGGGCGGCATCAGCCGTCGTCCGATCCCTTTTCTGAAAAACGGTCATCAGGATCCGGTTTCGGGTATCCTCAACCATTCGCCGAATCTGCTGAGCCGCTTGAATGCTCTTGTAATTTTTGGATAATATCCGTTCATTAAACACCCCGGACAACTCCGGTGCTCAACACCCAAATACTGCATCGTGATCGCCGATTCGAAAGGTTGAATCGCCTGGCATATGCAAGGGTTCAGGTTTTGCGATACCAGATTTGGTCAAGAGGACCCGGCGAGGATGTCGAATTCGATTTCCCTGGTGGAGATTTTTATTGACAGTATCCATATTAACATATAAACGGTTATATATATGTTGATTCTGAAAATTGAAGCATAGAAACTTAGATGATGGTGCGCACAGGAAAAGAATACAGGTCTGAAAACGAGCTTTACGGTCATGAACAAAACGCAAAACAACCCGCCCAATGATGAGGCGGGCCTCGACACTGCGATCCGCAGCGATGGATTTACGGCAAGCTGCGAGTTGACCGATGATCATCTTCAAAGCGCGGCCTTTCTGGCGAAAAGTCTTTCAGACGGCAACCGGTTGAGAATCCTTCTGCTCATCGGCGACGGCCGAAAATCGGTTTCCGCCATTGTCGAAGCGCTGGATCTGTCTCAACCGCTGGTGTCGCACCACTTGAAGGAGTTGAAGCGCTCGCTGCTGGTCAAGGTAGAAAGAAAGGGGCCGTTTATCTATTATGAATTGGCGGATTCCAGAGTCCTGGATGTTCTCAGAACCTTAAGCGAGGTGGCGGCGGATCTTTTGTCCGCACGAAAGACCTTTTAGCACAACGGAGGCAAACCAACCCCCATGGATAAACTTTTTTCAATCATATCCCGCATGGCCCCGGAAGATGCCTTGTCGGAAATCACCCCCATCCTGGAAAGACTCCTGGCGGACCTGGATGAAGATGCGCGCGAGCGTTTTCTGATGAACCTCATCGGACGTTCCGAAGGCGACAAGGTCTCCGGCCTGGTGCATTTGTGACTGGCCGAGTGCATGGGCGAAGGTGTCGACCCAACGCAGATGTGCCGAAGCCTGGTGGACAAGGTGGCTCAGTCGGAGCAGCTTATGGCGATCGCCGATCCGGAGCTGCTGGTGTTGTTCGAAGACTGGCTGGAGGAGCTGGAGGCCGAGGTTCGGACGCTTTTGAAATCGTATGGCCCTATGGATGACGACGCGCTGGCCGACAAACTCGGTCTGTCCCGCAGGGGGGTGAGATTTCTGATTTCAAAACTGGAAAGAGAGGGGGAGCAATTCAATCGAAAATAATGGATTCGAAAGAGGCCAAACCATACTTCCTTGAATTCAAGGGATCGGCCAATGTCCGTTTGAATGACGAGTGGGTGCCCCTCGGAGTGGCGACGGATAAGAGCCAAATGGAAACATTTCTATCCGAAAAACTATAACGGGAGTTCTTCAATTAAATATGAAAAAAAGCACATCTTTCTTCCTGGCTTTGACGGGTGTATTGATCACCATCCTCACCGTCTGGTATGTTCAACGTCCCGTCGCAGCTCACCAGGCCGACTGGGATGACGTGATGGCCGAGGCCGAGGCCGGCGGTTATCGCATCATCACCACCGAAGAACTCGCCGACCGGTATCGCGAGGATGCTTCGGACATGATGCTGATCGACACGCGCCAGGAATGGGAATACCGCACCGGAACCATCGAGGGAGCGCTCAATTTTTCCATGGAGCCCACCTGGTGGGCGCGATGGCGCAAGGCCGGGGAAATCGAGGACTTTCTGGGGTCGGACAAAGATCGCGTTCTTGTCTTTTTCTGAGCGGGGCTGACATGAGCCCGCAGCGACTCGGCGGCCCGTGTGGCCGTATCACTTGGTTACAAGAACGTTTATCGTGATCCGTACGGTTTTCCGAAATGGCAGGAACAGGGGCTTCCCGTCCAAAGCAGTCCTGCGGGACTGACTGAATCGAATGAAATCGCCGCCGGACCGGCGGACAGCCGTTCCCTTCAAGGCTGGGCCATGCTCTGGACGCTCCTGGGCATTTTCGCGGGAGGACTGGCCCTGAACCTGACGCCCTGTGTATACCCGATGATTCCCATTACCGTCTCCTTTTTCGGCGGGCGCGCAGGCCGGGAAAAGCCCGGACAGGTCCGGCTGGTCGCCCATGGGCTCTGCTACCTGTTGGGGCTTGCCCTGACCAATTCGACCTTGGGGGTTGCGGCCGCGCTCACCGGTGGTCTGATGGGGGCCATGCTGCAAAACCCCATAGTGCTGGCGGCTGTGGCGGGTGTTCTGATTCTGTTCGCCACCAGCCTTTTCGGTTTCTGGGAATTTCGCCTGCCCGGCGCCTTGAACCGAATGGCGGGCAAGTCCTACACCGGCTATTTCGGCAGCCTCTTCATGGGGATCACCCTGGGGATCGTCGCCGCCCCGTGCATCGGACCCTTCGTGCTGGGGCTGCTCACCTGGGTGGCCGGCATGGGCGATCCCTGGTTCGGTTTCCTGATTTTTTTCACCCTCAGCCTGGGACTGGGACTTCCCCTTTTCGTACTGGCGCTCTTTTCCGGCCAGTTGCAACGACTGCCCCGCGCCGGCGGCTGGATGAACTGGGTCCGAAACCTGATGGGCTGGGTTCTGGTGGGAATGGCCGTTTATTTCATCCGGCCGATTCTTCCCGATATTCTGAAGATCGGCCTGCCGGCCGCGGTCGCTCTGGCCGCCGGGCTGCACCTCGGATGGATCGATAAGAACCAGGCGAAGTCGAGGGCCTTTCCGTGGCTGAAAGCCATCACGGGCACGGCCTGCCTGGTCCTTGCGACCTTCTGGATCACCGCCTGGGCCATGAAGGGACCGGGCATCGACTGGCATGACTATTCGGATCAACTCCTCCAGGAGTCAAAAGCGCAGGAAAAACCGGTCATCATCGATTTCTATGCCGACTGGTGCACACCCTGCCGGGAAATCGAAGAGGTGACTTTCCACCATCCCGAGGTGGTCCGGCAGGCGGAAAACGATTTCACCATGATCAAGGTCGATGTGACCCGAGGCGGTGATCCCCTGCACGAGCGACTCTTGAGGGAATACGAGGTCAAGGGAGTGCCCACCATCGTTTTTCTGAATGCACGGGGCGAGGAGCGCACCGATTTGCGGCTGGTGGATTTTTTGCCGCCCGATCCATTCCTGGCTCGCATGGTCCGGGTGAAACAACCGAAACCCGATGATAAACATCCAACACCGTAAACTTTTATGTTCATCACGATTAAAGGAGAACATCATGCTCAAAGTCCGTTTTTTTCTCAATGAGCCCAATGGCAAGCCCTGAAAGCATTTCAAACAATTGATGCCCAGGTTGGGCGAAAAATATTCGATCGCGATCGATGTCATCTCAAAACCTCCGGCCGACTATCAGACAGATGACTACTTCGAGCAGGACCTGCCGGTGGCCCCGGCGGTTATGGTGGGCGACGAAATTGTTGTGGAGGGCGCCGATGTGTCCGATCACGAAGTGGAAGTCAGCATCTGCCGTCATTTAGGGCTGCCCGATCCCGAGCCGCCGAAAAAGGGAATGTTGAACCGCCTTTTCAAAAAATCGTAATGTCTTCGATTGGAGAAACCGAATGATCAAGTTACGCGTCTTTCTTAACGAACCGATGGGGAAAACCTGAGCAAGCTTCATGGAAATGCTTCCCGGGTTAGCTTCTCATCCAAGGCTGCATGATCAGCGAGGAAGCGCTCGAATCGGCGATCGACCGGCATTTGAGAATGCCCAATCCCGAATGAAACTGATGGTGCCGTGAGAAACGGCGACCCAAAACCTGTTTTTAGCGCGGCGCTTCTTTGAATCAGCCGCGCCTCCATCATTATCCGAATGTCAAGCATGCATGAAGGTGTCGACAATGCGAACCGACCAGAAAAAAAGCATGGTCTTTGCAAAAGCAGCCATTCTGATTCTGTTCATTGCGGCGGGGATTTATCTGGTCCGTTTTTCGCCTGCAAAACAATACCTCACGACCGAACAGCTTGGGCTGCTTGTTGAATCCGTCGGGCTCTGGGCGCCTTTGATCTTCGTGTTCCTGTATGCGATCGGGGTATGCCTTTTTCTGCCGGCCACACTGCTGACTACCATGGGTGCCGCTGTCTTCGGCCCTTATCGGGGGTTCCTTTACGTATGGGCAGGAGCCATGATCGGTGCCGGACTCGCCTTTCTGATCGGCCGCTATTTGGGACGGGATTTCGCCGCCTCCCTGATCGGCGATCGGTTGAAACGCTTTGACGATGCCATTGAGCGCAATGGCTTTACCACAGTTCTTTACCTGCGACTGGTTTATGTTCCCTTTACCCCCATGAATTTCGGCATGGGGCTGACCAAGGTCCGGTTTTGGGACTACATCCTGGGAACCGCCCTGGGCATTATGGTCGGTACGTTTATTTTTACCTTCTTCGTAGGGACGATCCGGGATATCTGGGCCGGGGGCCGATGGGAGGCGTTGTTGAGCTGGAAGATCTTCTTGTCCCTCGCTCTTTTCATTTTTTCGTTTTTTATTCCGAAGCTTCTGAAGACGGCAAGAATGCAAAAGGGGCTGAAAGCTGTATAATGGCAGCCGTTTCGAGGTGAAAGCGATGGAAAATGTTCTGGATGGAAACTGAAATGCTCATCCGCCTGGGCGCTTTCCTCGGGGTTTTCGTCCTTCTGGCGACATCCGAAGTCTTCGTCCCCCGAAGGAGACTGTCAACATCCAAAGTTGGGCGATGGTTCGCCAATTTGACCATCGTCGCTTTGAACCCGTTGACTGTGACGTTGGTTTATCCGATTTTACCCATCGGACTGGCTGTATTCGCGTCCGAGCAGAATTGGGGTCTGTTCAACCAATTGGCCATGCCTTACTGGTTGAAGGTCGTCCTCGGCGTCGTTGTACTGGATCTGACGGTCTATATCCAGCATGTGCTGCATCACGCCATTCCGGTGCTCTGGCGGCTGCATATGATGCATCACGCGGATCTGGATTTTGATATGACCACCGGTCTTCGATTCCACCCTGTCGAAATCGCCGTATCCATGGCGATCAAGTTGGCCGCTGTCGCCGTATTCGGTATGCCGGCGTCGGCCGTCTTGATTTTCGAGGTGGCCTTGAACGCCACCTCCATGTTCAATCACAGCAACATTCACATCCCGGAAAGGATCGACCGGATGCTCCGTCTGATCGTGGTTACGCCGGACATGCACCGGGTCCATCACTCGGTGATCATTCGGGAAACCAACAGCAATTACGGTTTCAGCCTGCCGTGGTGGGACCGGCTGTTCGGCACTTACAAAGATCAGCCCGCCAAGGGGCACACGGATATGGTGATCGGCCTGTCCCAATTCCGAGATCAGCGAAAGCTTTCCCTGCCGCGCCTTCTGATCCTGCCGTTCACGGGTGATCCCGGCCGGGTGCCGATCAACCGTCATTGAGGCGC
>JBKHDE010000011.1:0-42124 GCA_046541495.1 Desulfococcaceae bacterium | reverse complement strand
CGAATGTTCTCCGGGGTTCCGAGCTCCGCGACCGCATCTCCCACGCTGTGGTATTTCAGCTCGATCAGTTGGGGGAGTTTTGAAGTGTCCAGTTCACCGACACCGCGGGCCACGTAGTGATCCAGCACGAATTTCAGGAAATCCTGCTGTTGATAGTCATAGCCCATATAAATCCGGTCCCGGCGGGATGCCACCCGTTCAGCCCGGGTGATCGGCGGAAGGGCGAATGCGATGTAGGCCAGCACATCATACAGATCGCTGTGCTCCGCCTCGATCATTTTGCCGATCTCGGTCAACTGGTCGGGGCCGTACCCCTTTTCTTCCAGCCCGTCCAAGAGCGCCTTACGGGTGTCCGGCCGGCTCCAGACGGTGCGCAGTTCGTCTTCATCCCTGAACAGCTCGGGCAAGTGGCCGAACAATCCTTCGATAAATTGTGCGGCTGAAATCGGTGCTCCGTCCGGGCTCCAGAACGAGGTGGCGGCAATGTGCTGGATGGTCCGCTCCTTGCCGTCGGCCAGTCGGATTTTGACTTTGCGGCGCTTTCGGCAGATGCAGGGATTTTCTTCGCAGGTCGGGCAGGGCTCCGTCGGCTCTTTTTCGCAGACGCAGGGCAGTTCTCCGCAGACCGTGCAGGGTTCCGGCGGATCGACGGCGCAGGTGCAGGGGGCGTTTTCGCACCGGCGGCAGGGCTCCGGCTCCAAGGGTTCGCCGTCCCATTCCGGGTCTTCGAAATGGGTATACGCCTTCACGAAATCGTAGATGGTGAAGTAGTCCTTGCCCTCGAACAGTCGGGTGCCCCGGCCGATGATCTGTTTGAACTCGATCATGGAGCGGATAGGCCGCAGGAGCACGATGTTCCGCACGTTGCGGGCGTCCACCCCGGTGGAAAGCTTCTGGGAGGTGGTGAGGATGGTCGGGATGGTCTTTTCGTTGTCCTTGAACACCCGAAGGAACCGTTCGCCTTCTTTGCCGTCGTTGGCCGTGACCCGGACGCAGTAGTTGGGATCGGGGACAGTTTTGATCTGATTGATCAGGTCCCGGACGGCCCGGGCGTGCTCCTGGGTGGCGCAGAAGACGAGGGTTTTGTCGTTCGGATGGATCTGCTCCATGAAGACCCGCACCCGGTAGCGCTCCCGTTCCATGATTTCGATGACCCGGTTGAAGTCCTCTTCCAGGTACCGGCGGCCCGCCTCCACCTCCCCTTCGATGATCTGGTCGTCCGGGGTGTAAATGTAATCATCCAGGGTGGTCGCGATCTGGCGGACCTTGAACGGGGTGAGATACCCGTCGTTGATGCCTTCCTTGAGGGAATAGACATAGACCGGTTCGCCGAAATAGGCGTAGGTGTCCCAACTACCGAGGAATCCTCGGTTGTTGGCCAACTATTGCAATTTTTGCAGCGGTTGCCTCGCTCGGGGAACGATCCGGAAATCCAGAATATTTGTGTACGTGGGCACGGCACAAGTTCGGGGGTTGCCGTTCGTTTGCCAACTACAAGGATTTGGGATAAGCAAGGATTGTAATCCTTTATTATCAGAAATCCTTGTAGTTTTGAATGTCGAGGAAATTTGCAATATGCAGTTTTTGCATGTTGCATCCTGATTGAGAATAGCCCCACACTCGCTCTTGTCATTCATGCCGTATTTTCCTTCCCGAGATGCGCGGTCAAACTCTTTCACCCATGCTTCAAACGACCCTGTCAAGGAAGGATATCCAAATAACGGCGTGAACAGAAAATAGGGAGAAAGCGGAGGGAAAAAAATAACACCCAAACGAAAAAAGGGATCACGCTGTAAAGCGCAATCCCTTTGATCTCATGAAGTGCCGAGGGACAGAATCGAACTGCCGACACGGGGATTTTCAGTCCCCTGCTCTACCGACTGAGCTACCTCGGCGCAAACGAGCCCTTGTTTATTCGTTTTCAGGGGGGATGTCAAGATTTTTTTTCATCCCATATCCCCGTACAGGTGCTGAAGCAATGTACACGCGGCAATGGCCGCGGTTTCGGCCCGTAGGATGCGGGGGCCGAGGGGCGCCACGATGAAGCCGGCCTCCCGGGCGGTGGCGGCCTCCGATGCAGTGAACCCGCCTTCGGGGCCCAGGGCGGCGAACACGGTTCCAAAGCGATCCGCCCGGAGTTGGGTCAGCGGAGAGTTTCCTGCCCCGGCTTCTTCCTCCCAGAAAAGCACCTTGAGATCAGACTGACGTCCAAACTCCACCATCTCTGAGAAAGAAACGGTGGCGCCGATGTCGGGCACCCGACTTCTTCGGCACTGTTTGAGCGACTCCAGAGCGATCTTCTCCCACCGTTCGGCCCGTGCCTTGAGCCGCTTGGGATCGGGCCGGGCCACGGAGCGTTCGGCCAGAAAAGGAATAAACCGGGTCATCCCCAGCTCGGTGAGGCCCCGGACCAGGTCATCCATCTTCTTTTCTTTGAGAAACCCCTGGGCGATGGTAATCGCCACCGGTGATTCGGTCTCGGAGCGGCGTTCGCCCACGATCTCCACCCGCATCCCCGCCGAATCGATGGCGGCGATGCGGGCGTCGTATTCCCGGCCCGCACCGTCGAACAGCACCACCGGGTCGCCGGTTTGAAGCCGAAGGACATTTTTGATGTGGTTGGCATCCGGACCGGTCAAAACCGGCCCGGATGTTCCTTCCTGCTCGACCCGGCAAATCCGATCCGGGGCGATATAAAACCGACGGACCATCTCAGCCGGCGGTCTTTTGGTCGCCCTTTTCGGCAATGGCGTGGGTCGGCACGATCACCACCGCCGCGGCCTTGCGGTTATCCAGATAGGTCCTGGCCATTTTGGTTAGTTCCTCGGCTGTAATGGAGGTGTAATCCTCGACGATGGTCCGGCTCCACTCGATCTGTTCGGGATGCTCCCGAGAGCCGCTCAGGACCGTATCCAGCCAGTAGCCGTTTTCCCGGCGCATGTCCTTGATCCCGGTCAGGGTCGGGTCCAGTGCCCGGCGGAGTTCGTCTTCGGTCACCCCGTTTTCCGTCAGGTCCGTGGTGATTTCCTTGACCGCTTTCACCACCGCGTCGGCATCGTCGGGATTGATGCTGATCACCGCCTGAAAAACACCGTAGCCGGAATAGGCCCGGCTCGGCTGGTTGTAGGCGTGGGGCGAGTAGGTGGCCCCGAGTTTTTCCCGAACCTCTTCCCGCAGCCGGTCGGAGAAAACGCTGGCCAGGGTGGAGAGCCGCCGGGTGCGATGGATGTTCCAGATATCGGTAGTGGGATAGGCCACCACCGCCTTCCCTTTGGGGATTTTGGTGTCCACGGTGATGTTGAGAGACTCCCCGTCCGGAAACCGGGGCAATCGGGACAATTCCTCCGCCGGGTTCACCGGCCGCTTCGGAAGGCTGCCGAGGTATCGGGCCGCCAGGTCGATCACTTTTTCGGTATCGAAATCCCCTACGATGGAAAGTTCCAGCGGCGTGTTCCGGAGTTTGGGTCCAATCCAGGAGCGGATGTCATCCAGGGTCAGGTCCTTGAACGCCTCAAAGGGCGGCAGTCCGAACCGGGGGTCGCCGCCGGCCAGGAACTGCCGCCCTTTCAGGGTCATGCCCCCGTCGATGGACTGGGCCAGCTCCTGATAAGCCTGACGGTATCGGTCCATGGCCACCTGGTAGGCCTCTTGCCGAAAGGCCGGGTCGGTCAGGCGGGCGTAGAAGAGCTGAAACAGCAGATCCACTTCATCGGTCACGGTTCGGCCGCGGAATGCGAAATCATCCTGATTGACCTTGAAGCCGAGGGCGGTGTTTTTGCCGGCCAGTGCCCGCTCCAGGTCGTCCCGGTCCAGAGGCCCGACCCCGCTTTCATTGATCACCGAGGCGCTCAGCTCCGACAGGCCCGCCTTCTGAAGCGGTTCAGAGGATTCCCCTTCCCCGAAGATGAGGCTGGCGATCACCTCATTGGCCTCGAAATCGGTCTGTTTCAGGTTGAGCCGAACCCCGTTTTCAAAATCGACTTGAAGGATGCCCAGATCGGCGATTTCGTTTCTGCGGGCGATTTTCCCGGCCGTCTCGGGCGCCGGCAGGTAGGGAAAGGCGACCGCTTCCCGCTCTGTGGGCGGCGTCACCGCCACCTGGAGACTGTCGCCATAGGCGGCCAGAATCATCGCCTTCGGATCGGTTCCTTCGGCCGCCAAATCGGCGTCTCCGGTCACCTCGATGAGTCGGTGGTCAGGATCCCATACCGCTTTAAAGGCGTCATGAACCTGCGCCAAAGTCAAGGATTCGATGATGGGCGCATACAAGGCCTTTTTCTGTTCGGGAGACTGAAATACTTTTTCGGAATTGACGCTCCGAATGATCTGCCGGGCCAGGGTGCCGCTCTCCCGGGTGGAGGCGTTCTTGACCGCCCGGTTCAGGGAGGCCAGGTAGTCGGCCCGTACCCGGTCCAGTTCGCCCCGGGTGAATCCGTACTTCAAAGCCCGGCGCAGGGTCTGCTCCAGCAGGGCCAGGGCATCTTCCCACTGGTCCGGATCGGCCTCCGCCGCCATCACCCCGTAGCGGACATACCGCAGGTAGTCTCCCGATCCTGCGGAGGCATCGGTAAAGGGGCTGTCCGGCTGCTTGGTCAGGGTATTGAGCCGGTTCTGGACGATCCGGTTGGCGATATCCTCGATCAGCCGGGTTTTTCGACGTTCCAGTGTATCCGGCTCCGGTTCCTTTTTCCCGAGCACCTGAATGGAGATCTGGGTGTTGCCCGCCTCATTTTCATAGTGGTGAAAGGCCTGAATCCCCTTCGGGTCGATCTCGCCGAAGGGCGGTTCGGGTCTTTCCGGGGCTCTGGCCGCCATGGCGCCGAACCGCTTTTCAATCAGCGGTACGGCGGTATCGGGATCGAAATCGCCCACCATCACCAGAACCAACCGGTTCGGCCGATACCAGGTGTCATAATAATCCTTGAGCAGGTCCCGGTCGGCGTTAACTATGGTTTCTTTTTTGCCGATGGGCAGCCGCTCGGAAAGGCGTGCGTTCGGCATCTCGAATTGAAGCGTCTTCACGAAGGTCCGCCAGGAAGCCGAATCCCGAACCCGCATCTCCTCCAGAATGACCCGCCGCTCCTTGTCGATCTCCGCAGGCAGCAGATGGGCTCGGGCGGCGAAATCCTCCAGCACCAGAAGGCCGTCGTCCAGGCTCTCGGGATCACCGGTGGGCAGCAAAATATCATATATCGTTTCATAGAATCCGGTGCGGGCATTGGCATCCGGGCCGAATTTCATGCCGATGCTCTGAAAATATTTAACGATTTCCCCCGGCGGAAAATGTTCGGTGCCGTTGAACATGAGGTGTTCCAGAAAATGGGCCAGGCCCTGCTGGGGATCGGTCTCGTGCATGGAACCGGCCTGAACATTGAGGTGCATGGAGACCCGGTCCAGGGGCCGCTCATTGGGCATCAACAGATACCGCACTCCGCTGTCCAGTTGACCGTAAATCACCTCGGGATCAGGATCGAGATCGCTCCGCTCATGGGGCCAGTCCGGTGCGGTTTCCTGTTCAGCGACGGGCCGGGCCGGTTCGGTTCCGGACCCGCCGGTGTCAAGCCCGGTGCAGGCGCCGGCAAGGGCCAGGACCATCGCCGACAGGAACACCAGGGTATATCGAGAAATTGGATTGAGTATCATCATAAACACTCCTTTGGAATGGATTTCCGAAATTTTTAAGGAATATAATGCGGATGGTCGGAAAAAACCAGTCGGGTAAAGTGATTATTTGGTAATGAAAGGAGAGAGAGAATCATCCGGGGCGGCGCGGACATCCGCCCCGGCAACAAAATTGACGACCCTACAAGCGGATATCCCCTTCCAGACGGGTTCCGGAGGGGATGATCGCCTGAGTGGTCGGGGTGTCATGCGCGATGGTGGTATGGCCGATGACGGAAATGCCGCCTTCAAACTGAATGTCGCCTTCCACCGTCAGGGATTCACATTCCACCAGGGACGGCGGCCCCTGGGGAAACCGCGCATCGAACTGGTCGATCTTCTTGTAGAACCTGGGATCGAGGAGAATTTTGAGGGTGTCGGTGCGCCGGGCCGGGTTGAGGGCCAGCCCTCCTTCCTCGGTCAGCAGAAAATAGTCGGAGCGAACCGCCAGCAGGTCGTTGCATTTTTTCACCGGAAAAAATCGCTTGCGGTCCACCCGAACCGCCGTGGCCCCTTCGAAAAGGGATACGGCCGCGCCCATGGCGGTCTCCACCTGATAAACCGGCGGGCTGTTCTCGTCCCGGGGGTCGAGGGTCTTGGGATTCAAGATCATCGGCAGCCGGACGGTCTTCTCCCGTTCGATCAATCCTTTGAGGTATTCCAGGTTCACCCAGAGATTGTTGGTGTTGAAATAGCGGTACCGGTTGATGTCGGTGAAGGCGTCCATTTCATCATCCGGGCATTGGGCCGACTCCCGAAGCACCAGGTAGCCGTCCTTGTGACGGGCCAGGTGGCCGCCTTTGACATCGGCCGGGGTGCGCTCGGCCACCTCCATCATGAAGGGAAAGCCCTTGTCGGCGAAGTACCCGAGCAGGGCGGTGTCCATGGTGGCCCCCAGGTTGTCCGAATTGGCGATAAAGGCGTAGCGAACCCCCTGGTCCAAAAGCTTTTCCATCATGCCCGAGGTCTTGAGGGCGGTGTAGATGTCTCCGTGGCCCGGGGGGTTCCATTCCAATTCCCGGTCTTCGGGCCACTCCGCCGGGGCCAGGGATTCTTGTAATATCTTGGGAAACTTGTGCTGCAAAAAGGTGACCGGCTCCCGGGCGGGCTGAATCCGCTGAATGGCCGCCAGGGTTTCTTCATGGGTGCTGAAGCTGTTCATCAGGGCCAGGGTGACGTCCGTCCGGGCGGCCTGGTTGAGCAGGATTTCCAGAAAGCTTTTGCCGTCCTTGACCTCCAGCAAAGACTTGGGACCGGTCAACCCCATGCTGGTGCCGAGCCCGCCGTTCAGCACGATCATCACGGTTCGGGAGAGAGCCTCCTCTCCGGCCGCCGTGAACCCGTCCAGGTTCTCCCGCCGTTCGATATCCTCGGGCCCCAGGGATTCGATCTCCCGATCGGGGATCATTCCGGTTTCACCGGTGACCACCTTTCTATAATAATGGGCAAAGGTGTCGATGACGATCCGGGGCAGCCCTTCCTTTTCCATTTTTTCAACAAAGGCCGGTAGAAATTTCGGTTCCGATGTGTCCGCCATGTGGGTTCCTCCTCAATTCAACCATCTGTAAAAAACCAGGCCCCGATGCGGAGAGCCTGGTTTTTTGACGGTGTAAGTCATAAGTGCGTCTAAATCTCCTGCCCGATTCGTTCAAAAGCATTCCGAATGCCAGGCCCGGGGCGACTCTTTTCGATACTTACAACTTTGAAGGAAACGACTGAAAAAGGTATACGGAAAATCGTGTATTTTGTATCCGTTCCGTATGGATTTCCAGCCTCAGACCTTTTCGATCCATCCCAGGGGATCCTCGGCCCGGCCGTACTGAATGTCGGTGAGGGTGTCGTAGAACCGCTGTGTGATCGGCCCCACCTCATTGTTGTGGATGGTGATCACATCATCCCCGCACTTGATCTTGCCCACCGGAGAAATCACCGCCGCCGTGCCGGTGCCGAAGACCTCGATCTCCTTTCCGCTCTTCTGGGCGTCGACCACCTCCTGAATGGCGATGCGCCGCTCCGAATAGGGAATGTTCCAGAGCTTGGCCAGCTGCAACACCGAATCCCGGGTGACCCCCGGCAGGATGCTGCCGTTGAGGGCCGGGGTGACCAGTTCGCCGTCGATGTAGAAGAAGATGTTCATGGAGCCGACCTCTTCCACATACTTCTGCTCCACCCCGTCGAGCCAGAGCACCTGGGTGTATCCCTTTTCCTGCGCCTTTTGCGTGGCGTAAAGGCTGGCCGCATAGTTGCCCGGGGTCTTGGCCTCGCCGATGCCCCCCCGAACCGCCCGCACATGGTGGGCCGTCACCCAGATCTTGACCGGGTTGAACCCCTCGGGATAATAGGCCCCCACCGGCGACAAAATGATGAAATACCGATAGGTGTGGGAGGCCCGAACCCCCAGGTAGACATCGGTGGCGACAATGGTGGGCCGGATGTAGAGGGAAGTACCCGGGGCCCCCGGGATCCAATCTTTTTCCACCCGAAGCAGTTCCTTAAGGGCATCCAGGGCGAAGTGTTCATCGATCTCCGGAATGCACAGCAGCCGGTTGGACCGGTTCAGCCGATGGAAGTTTTCCTGGGGCCGAAAGAGCTGAATCTCGTCTTTGTCCGTCCGGTAGCCTTTGAGCCCCTCGAAGACCGCCTGCCCATAGTGGAGCACCATAGTGGCCGGGTCCATGGTCAGGGAAGCATAGGGCTCGATTCGGGGATTGTGCCACCCCTTCTCCGGATTGTAGTCCATGCTGAACATGTGGTCGGTGTAAATTTTTCCGAAGCCGAGCTGGTTTTCATCCTCGGGTTTCGGCTTCAGCTGTTCCGTCTTGTTGATCGTCAGTTCCATTTTACCTCCTCAGGTCAGTCAAAAAAACCAGCCGGCATGAAAACCCGCCCCTCACGCGCGTTGCGCACCGGGCGGCCTCCACAGCATCATGCCGGTATCCGAATCATATCCTCTCTTCAGGGGCGGACCGAGCAATTCCTCCAGCACCAGTTCCGCGGCGAAAATGCGGGTTTCGGAAAACAGACGCCCCCCGGTCAGCCCCCCGGCCTCATCGGCCAGAACGATGCGGGCGTGAACCGCCGGCGCCCCCTCCTGAAAGGATACGGTCCCGGTGCAGGAGAGGATCTCCCGGGGGGCTGTTTCCGAATGGGTCACATACACCTGCTGCTTTTGATCGTACACCCCGATGGTAAAAGCGGAAACCGCGCCCCAGACGGAAAAGCAGGCCGTTTCCACCGACACCGCCCGGCTGAATTGCTCGACCGCGCCGATCAGATCATCCCCTCGCTTCAACGTCGCCAGCAGACGGCGCCCGGTTTTGTACTCGCAATGCGGCATTTTCGTTCCCATTCCCCACATGCACCGGTTCCCCTTATTCTATGGGACGAGGTATAGCATTTTTTTTCTGAAATCAAGCTTTAAAAAAGGATTTCGGCGGTTACCAGCCCTGAAGCGTAATAAGGAGGGTGCCGATCAACATCATAAAGGCCACCCCCAGCATCTGCCGGGAACCGGGTTCCCGCCACACCGCTTTGAGCGGGGCCCGGAGGGTCCATCGTCGGGGATCGACATTGAGAATGTACCCGCCGGCACAGATCACCAGAATCCCCGCCATCCCCTGGAAGCTGGGCATCTCTCCCAGAAAGAGATAGCCGGTGAGAATCATGAACGCCGGCGTAAAGGCGAGATAGGGTACAGTGAGGGACAGGGGAGAGCGTTTGATGGCGCGCATGTAGACCAGAAAACTGACCGCGTTCAGGGGAATGCTGACGACAAAGCACCACCAGAAGGTGACATCCAGGGGCGGAACCGGGACGAAGAACAGGGTCGCCGCAATGGGCGGCAGGCTGTAGAGAAAGGGATAGGCCGACATCTCATAGGGGCTGAGGTGGGAAAAATACCGCTTGATCCAGGTGTCATGGGTAGCCACCGACAAGGCGGTAAGCAGAGAAAGGATAAACCGGAGCATGGGTCGGAGGTCGGCGGAAAAATCAGCAGGCGGAAGGATTCACCCTACCGCTTGGCCCACCACCAGGCCACCCGTCCGATAATGCCGCCGGCGATCTCCTCGCCCACCAGACAGACGGTGCTCTCCATCTCGGCCTTGTTTTCGGGAATGCCGAGCACCCGATCCCGATCGACACAGGAGAGCCATTTGATGGTGGCGCCGTCGCCGTTGCGGAAGGCCGTCAGCTTTTTATTCAGCCGGGCCGGATCTTTCTGGGAGTGGTCGATGGCCACGATATCCCCGCTGGTGAGAATCGGATACATGCTGTCTCCGCGAACCCGGCAGCAGGTGTAGTGTTCCGGGGTGCCGGGCATCCAGGATTTATCGGCATAGATGAGGCAGAACCCCTCGATGTCGCCGTCCCGGACCTCGGAAGGGGTTCCGGCCGCGATATCGTCTCGAAGCAGGCGGACCGGCAGGTAGTTGGTAAAGGCGGATTCATCCTGAAAGGTGCGGTACCGTTGGGTTTCTTGAACCATCAGCACCGGCGCCGGTTCGGCGCTCTTGCCGGCCATGAGCCAGTCGAGGGTCGTATGGGTGTCGGCGGCCACCTTGTAGAGCAGGGTGATGGGGATCTTGCGTCGACCGTTTCGATAATTGGAGACGGCCCCCTTCTGAACCCCCAGGCGCTCGGCCAGACCCGCATCACCGGCGCACCCGTACAGATGCATCATTCGGGAGATGATCCCGGCCTGAAAAGAGAGATCGTCGGGTTTTGCCGAATCCATAGCGTCCCTTGTGGAATTGTTTGATAACCCCGCCCCGGGTGCGGAAAGCGAATACTTTATGTATCATTATCTCCATTTATTTCGGAACCCCAAACTACCATTACTTTTATTATAAGTCAAGAATTCCAGGCCCGCTTTTCAGGTCTTGGGACGTTTTTTTTATCCTTCCCGGCTCTCATGAAAACCGATTTTCCATTGACTCGGGGGGACTTTTCCGATAATAGATTGCGCACAGTCGCGAGCAGGAAGCCCGCACGCATCATCGAATTTTACAACGAATTCTTACAACAATTATCAATCGAGGCCACGAAGGTAACGCGCGCCAGGAAGGCGCCGACATCTCGTGGTTTTTTTATTGGAGGACTTGATGAAAAAAGGCATTCTGATCGGTGTGTTGCTCGCGGCAGGAGGGATTTTTTCGGCATCGGCTTGGGGCCACTACGGTATGGTGATCCCCTCGGATTCCATGGTCATGCAGGAAGAAGACCGCACCGTCTCCCTGCAGGCATCCTTTTCCCATCCCTTTGAAATGATCGGGATGGAACTGGTCAAGCCCAAGGTCTTCGGGGTCATGGCCAACGGGGAGAAGACGGATCTTTCGAGTGAATTGAAGGAGACCCGGGTCATGGGCCAAAAGGCATGGAAAGCGGATTATCCGGTTCGTCGACCCGGGGTCTACAAATTCTACATGGAACCCCAACCCTATTGGGAACCGGCCGAGGATCTCTACATCATCCACTACACCCAGTCGGTGGTGACCGCCTTCGGCGACGACGACGGGTGGGATGAGGAACTCGGGCTCAAGACCGAGATTGTGCCCTTATCCAAACCCTTCGGCCTGTATGCCGGCAACCTCTTTCAAGGGGTGGTGAAAATGGACGGCCGACCGGTTCCTTATGCCGAGGTGGAGGTCGAGTTCTACAACGCCGACGGCAAATACCAGGCCCCCACCGATTACATGATCACCCAGACCGTCAAGGCCGACCGGAACGGGGTCTTTTCCTATGCGGCGCCCTGGTCCGGGTGGTGGGGCTTTTCCGCCCTGAACGAGGCCGATTTCAAGATCAAGCACGAGGGCGAAGACAAAGACGTGGAATTGGGCGCGGTGCTCTGGGTGGAATTTCAGGAACCCAAGACGAAATAGAAACGGTACCCGGGCGCTTCTTCGAAAGGGAAGCGCCCGGGCTGTTTGGAGAAAAGATATGCATATCTCCGAAGGGATCCTCTCCGGGCCGGTGCTGGCCTCGGGGGCGGCCCTGGCTGCAGTCGGCACGGCCGTGGGGCTCAAGCAACTCGATTACGACCGCATTCCCCGGGCCGCCATTCTCTCTGCAGCCTTTTTCGTGGCCTCGCTGGTCCATGTGCCCATCGGACCGTCCAGCGTTCATCTGATCCTGAACGGCATCGTCGGGCTGCTTCTGGGGTGGGCCGCCTTTCCGGCCATTCTGGTGGCCCTGGTGCTTCAGGGGGTGCTGTTTCAGTTCGGCGGCATCACCACCCTGGGGGTCAACACCCTGATTATGGCCGCACCGGCGGTGATCTGCTATTATCTGTTCAGTCCCCTGCTCTTTCGAAAACCCGCCTTGGCCGCCGGCGGCGCTTTTGCAGGCGGTTTCTTCTCGATTCTGCTGGGCGGCGTGGTGGCGGCTTCGGCCTTGATGTTCACCGAAGAAGGTTTTTTCGAGGTGGCCTCGGCCGTGATCATCGCCCACATCCCGGTCATGGTCATCGAGGGGGTGGTCACCGCCTTCTGCGTCTCTTTTCTGAAAAAGGTCCAACCCGAGCTGCTGCCCGGGTTTTCCCAAGGCGTGTAATTGGAGTTTCAAATGCGATGTCGACATGCGGCACAATACATTTTTCAGCGAAATCCGCTTGGGCGGCTTTTTCTACCTTTCGTTCTGGTCTTTCTTCTGGCCCTTCTTCCGGCCGGACCCTCCTCGGCCCACAAGGTGACCGTATTCGCCTGGGTGGAGGGGGATACGGTGTTCGGGGAAACCAAATTCAGCGGAGGACGGCCGGCCATGGACGCCGACATCGTGGTGACCGGTCCCGAGGGAAATCAGCTGCTCACCACCCGAACCGACGATCAGGGGGAATTCTCCTTCAAGGTTCCCCAAAAAACCGAACTGAAAATTCAACTGAAGGCCGGCGCCGGTCACCAGGGCGATTGGACCATTCGGGCCGAAGAGATCGGCGCGGCAGCGAAGGTGAAAAATGAGTCCGCCGACCCGTCTACGCCGTCTCCGGAACCTGAATCTCCCGAAACCCGCCCTCTAAAAAAAACGGATTCGAATGCCGCCGTCACCGTATCCCCGGAGGTGCTTCAATCCATGGTGGAAACGGCGATGGATAAAAAGCTGAAGCCGATCCTTAAAATGCTGGCCGATGCGCATGATCCCGGCCCGCGTGTTACCGAAATCATCGGCGGCATCGGCTATATCTTCGGCCTGATGGGAATCGGGATGTATTTTCACGCCCGCCGAAAGCTCGATCGGGCGAACCGCCCATGATTCGGGAACCGTTTGCCGGCGGGGATTCCGCTGTTCACCGGATGGACCCCCGGGTACGCGTCTTCTTCGCCACCCTGTTTTCGGTGGTGACGGCCCTTTCTTACCGGTTTCCGACCCTGACGGCGGCCCTGTTCCTATCCCTGACCCTGACCGCGGCGGCCCGGCTCAACCTTTGGGCGGTGCTTCGACGGCTGGCGGTGGTCTGGGGGTTTCTGATTTTTCTGTGGCTGATCTTACCACTCACCTTCGGGGGGGAGATCCTCTACCGGCTGGGGCCGTTGGCGGTCTCTCGCCCGGGCGTCATTTTGGCGGCCCGGATCACCCTCAAATCCCATGCCATTCTGCTGGTTTTGATCGCCCTGGCGGCCACCATGAATTCGGCCACCCTCGGCTATGTGCTCGATTATTTTCGTCTGCCGCCCAAGCTGGTCTATCTGCTTTTGCTCACCTACCGGTACATCTTCGTCATCGAGCAGGAATACATACGGCTTTCCCGGGCCGCCCGGCTCCGCAGCTTTCACCCTCGGACCAACCTGCATACCTACCGGACCTATGCCTACCTGGTGGGAATGCTGTTCGTGCGGGCCGCGGCGCGGGCCGAGCGGGTCTACAAGGCCATGCGATGCCGCGGTTTTCAGGGGAAAATCTATTGCCTTCGGTCCTTTGCCGTCACCCGGCTGGACTGGATCTGGACCGGGCTGCTCGGCGCCTGGATGGTTTGCCTGGCGGTACTCGAATGGGCGCCGGTACCGCTCTTTTCATAGTCCAAGGATTTTTACTATGCATGCATCCACTCCGCCGGCCCCTCCCCCGCTGATTCGTCTGGAAGGAATCACCTTCGGGTATTCAGGAAGACGGCCCATCCTGGACGGTCTCGATTTTCAACTCCATGCCGGGGAACGGGCGGGGCTGTTGGGTCCCAACGGCAGCGGCAAGACCACCCTGTTTCATATCATCATGGGATTGATTCGGCCGCGGTCGGGCATCATCGAGCTGTTCGGAAAGCCGGTGGTCAAAGAAAAGGAATTTCGGGAGTTCTATTCCAGGATCGGCCTTCTGTTTCAGGACGCCGACGACCAGCTCTTCAGCCCCACGGTGCTGGAGGATGTGGCCTTCGGGCCGCTGAATCTGGGGAAATCAAAGGAAGAGGCCGTGGACATCGCCCGAAAGACCCTGACGGATCTGGGGCTGGACGGGTTTGAAGACCGCATCACCCACAAGCTCTCCGGCGGCGAAAAACGGCTGGTCTCCCTGGCGACCGTGCTGGCCATGGAACCGGAGGTGCTTCTGCTGGACGAACCCAGCACCGGCCTCGACACCCGCACCAAGCAGACCCTGGTGGAAGTGCTCGGCCGCCTGAATCTCTCTTACATCATCATCTCCCATGAAGGGGATTTCATGGAAGAGGTGGCCGACATCATCTACACCATGGAAGACGGGCAACTTCGCCGCACCGAATACATCCACAGCCATGTGCATGCCCATCCGCATGCTGGGCATGATCATTGAAAAGAAAAGGCCCGCCGAAGCGGGCCTTTAAAAGGGAAAATACAGGGTCGCGCTATTTCAGCTTGACTTCTTTTTCGAACTCCCACAGGCCGTGGATGTTGCAATAGGATGTGGATACGAGGGTGCCCGGTTTTTTGGTCTTCATGGTGCAGGTCACGGAGTGGTTGGTGTAGACGGGTCCGGTGTCGGGGCCGTCGGTGGATGCTCCGTGGGCGGTGAACTCAAAGTTCCCGATCTGGTAGGCGAACTTGCCGCCTTCGGGTTTGAAATAGAGTTGAATCCATTGGATGTGATGTTCGGTGGTATTGGGATGGGCCACTTCCTTGCCCAGGGTCACCTTGACATCAAACATCTCATCCGCCGCGACTTGGTCCGGACAGTCGATCACGGGCACGTGTTTTTCCGATTTCCAATCCGCGGTTTGGTATAATTCTCCGATTTTCGGCATGTAATATCCTCCTTTGATATGTCGGTTTGCGATTTTCTTTGGAATAGTCAGCCTGAAGGGGCCCTCTATATCTCCCTTGTTCTCACGTTTATAAACGCATTCTCCACGCATTCACAATACCGGTTTTTATGTATTTTTCATTACCGGCCACCCGGGATATTTTCCAGGGCCGGGAAGCTGTTTGAACGAAAGCGAGTTCTTGCCGGTCCTGGGAAATATCCTGTGATGGCCGAAACGGTGATGAGCCCTTTGAAGAATGCGCCAAAAGAGACCGCTCCCCGCTCGAAAAGCGGGGGTTGACATTTGGAGCCATCCCCGATAATTGCCTTGCCACATTATCATAGAAAGGCAATACCCATGTTGATTACTGAAATTTTAAGCCGAAACGCCCGCCTGTACGGGCCGAAAACCGCCCTCATCGAAAGAGAGCCCGCCCGGAACATCCGCAAAGAGATCACCTGGGACCAGTTTGAGCGCCAGGCCAACGGCGTCGCCAATGCGCTCATCGACCGAGGCATTCAAAAGGGAGACCGGGTGGTGCAGCTGATGACCAACTGCATCGAGTTTCTTCCGATCTATTTCGGGATTCTTCGGACCGGGGCCTGGGCCGTGCCCCTCAACTTTCGATTCCTCGCCCCGGCCATCGCCCGATGCACCCGCATCTCCGAGGCCAAGATCATCATCTTCGGCGAAGAGTTCATCGACCGAATCGACGCGATCAAGGCGGAGCTCGACAACACGGTCCAGACCTATATATTCGTCGGGCCCGAGGAGAAACGACCGGCCTATGCCGAATCCTATGAAGCGGTGCTCTCCCGAAGCGCAACGGAAATGCCCGATGTGGAGATCAATCTCTACGACAGCGCAGGGCTTTACTTCACCTCCGGCACCACCGGCAACCCCAAAGCGGTGCTCCTGACCCACCGAAACCTCGAATTTTCCTGTTATGTCGAAAACCGGCACCACAACCAGACCCACCAGGACATCTTTCTCTGCATTCCGCCCCTGTACCATGCCGGGGCCAAGATGCACTGGTTCGGCAACTTTATCGTCGGGGCACCCGCGGTGATTCTGAAGGGGGTGAAACCCCGGTGGATTCTGGAGGTCATTTCAGAGGAGCGGGTGACGGTGGCTTGGCTTCTGGTACCCTGGGCCCATGACATCCTCATCGCCATCGAAAACGGTGATCTCAACCTGGCCGACTACCATCTGGACCAATGGCGGTTCATGCACATCGGGGCTCAGCCGGTGCCGCCCAGCCTCATCCGCAAATGGAAATCGGTCTTTCCCCACCACGACTACGACACCAATTACGGTTTGACCGAAGCCACCGGCCCGGGGTGCGTCCATCTCGGAATCGAAAACCTGCACAAGGTAGGGGCCATCGGGGTGCCCGGCTTCGACTGGGAATGCCGCATCATCGACGAAAACCTGAACCCGGTGTCTCAGGGGCAGCCCGGCGAACTGGCGGTCAAGGGGCCGGGGGTGATGAAGGAATATTTCAAAAATCCCGAGGCCACAGCAAAGACCATCGTGGACGGATGGCTTCTCACCGGAGACATCGCCAAAACCGACGAAGAGGGCTTCATCTGGCTGGTGGATCGTAAAAAGGATGTCATCATCACCGGCGGGGAGAACATCTTTCCGGTGGAGATCGAGGATTTTCTGATGAACCACGACGACATCCATGACGCGGCGGTGATCGGGGTGCCGGATGAACGGCTGGGGGAGGTGGTCGCGGCGGTGATCAAGCCCAAATCGAACCGGAACCTGACCGAGGAGGATATCAAAACCTATTGCCAGGGACTGGCCCGGTACAAACGGCCCCGGCGGATCTTTTTCGACGACGTGCCGAGAAACCCCACCGGGAAAATCGAAAAGCCCAAATTACGGGCCAAATACAAGCATTATTCCAATCGGGAAAACTAAAGTTAAAACAGGTCGAGGGGAGAAAGCCTCCTTCTCCCCTCGATCCGTTTCTTTAAGCGTTCGCTTCTTCGTCTTTCTCGGACTTCTTCTTCTGATCGCCTGTCACCTGACAGGCATCCCGCATTCAAGTGGAGATCCCCATTTTGGGGAGAATATACCCTTGAAGCAGGAACCAGACGGCGATAATTCCCAGTAAGATCAGTACTTCCGTCATCCTGTACCCTCCTTTATTGAATGATTTACGGCAGTGCCCGGGATCATCCGTCACGGCGCCCGGCCGCGATGTGTTCCCGGGCGGACCGGACCGCGGCGTGAATCTCTTCCGCGTCGGGAAGCGCCGAAATGATCCGGTCCAGGTTCCCCTGTTCCTCGGCAATGGCAAAGGATGGGGCGAAATTGATGTCATATACCCAGCTGACCTGAAGCAGCTTCATATCGGTCAGGGTTTGAGCCTCCCTCAGATCACCCATTCGGCCCGCTTTCAGGGCTTGAAGAATGGCCGAAGACCACCGGGGCTCGTCGGGCAGGCCGTGGTGGACCACCGAATTGCGGGAAGACTTCTGCTCCCGGTAATGGCCCGCAAAGACCCGCCAGATGTCGATCTTGTCGGCATCCCGAATCATCCGCATCAGCAGCAGATCGTCTTCGGGTTCATCCTCGGGAATTGCAATTCGATTGTGGTGGTGAATCGCTTTGACGATGGATTTTCGTTCGATCGGCTCAAGCGCCGCCAGCACCCGATGGACTGACAACTCCCGAATCCCCAGATCGGCGTGGTCTTCCGAATCGGCATCCTTGAAGGTGCCGTACTCGGCGAATTGGCGAAACCGCCCCAGGTCGTGAAACAGCCCGACGGTTTCCGCGACCAACTGCTTTTCGCAAGGCAGGTTCAGGGCCCCGGCCAGCTGAAGGAGATTCCGGCAGACCCGGTCGGTATGGACTTCTTTCAGTTCAACGGCCCGGTTGTACAGCGGATCATCGGTGTAAAACCCCTTCACATAGGCGGTAAACCAGCGCTTTAGGTCGGTCAGGTTCTGAGAATTCATCAGGCCGTTTCTCCGGCCGAATTCCCGGCCTCCCGCTCGGCTTGCTGCCGCGCCTCGCGTCGCCGCTCTTTGTGGATAAACCAGATGGGGCAGGACGGGCGAAATTTGCAGTAGAGTTCGGGGTCCCGGCAGGCCAGGCAGGATTCGCACCAATAGGTATTGTGCTTCATGCAGAGATATGAGGTCTCCCGTTCGGGATGGTTTACACATTTTCCCATAAATTTATCCGTATCCGCTGACAGTCGACCGGCCGCTCTTCAAAACACCGGTCAGCCGGCGGTTCCCGTTTCCGGTGTTACCGTTCATTCGCATACCGTTCCAGGATGCGCCGGATGATTCCGGAGGTAGACGCCCCGGGCACGACTTCGATTCGCTCCACCCGGCCCCCGCCGGCCCTGACCACATCGGCGCCGATGATGTCCGCTTCGGCCCAGTCGGCCCCTTTGATCAGCACATCGGGTTGAAGCGCCTGAATCAGACGGAGGGGATCGGGTTCCTCAAAAACGGTGATGAAATCGACGCAGGCCAGCCCCGCCAGCACCTCGGCCCGCTGATTCTGGGGCGTGATGGGCCGCCGGTCTCCCTTGATTCGACGAACCGAAGCGTCCGAGTTGAGCCCGACCACCAACCGGTCCCCGCAGGACCGGGCTGCGGTCAGGTACCGAACATGGCCCACATGGAGCAGATCAAAACAGCCGTTGGTAAAGACGATCCGTTTTCCGGCGGCTTTCAACTCGGCCGACCGTTTCGTCAGCGGCTCCCGGGCCAGAATTTTAACATTCATTAAATTTCATATGCCGTCGGCACCCGTTCCCGAAGGCTGGGCATATGGTTCCGAACCGTCTCCAGCCGCTCAAAACTGATCTCGCCCACCCCGGTGGCCGGTTCGTCCCCGGCCCGGGCCAGCACCTCCCCGGACGGATCCACGATGATGGAACTTCCCCCGTATTGATAATCGTAATCCCGGCCGCAACGGTTGGCGCCCACCACATAGAGCTGGTTTTCGGTGGCCCGGGCCTGGGCCAGTATATCCCATCGGCTGACGCGGATTTTGGGCCACTGGGCCGGTATTACCACGATTTGGGCCCCCTTCAGGGCCAGGACCCGGCAAATCTCGGGAAAGCGGAGGTCATAGCAGATCATCAGCCCGATCGGTCCGATAGAGGTGTCGCATACCACGCTTCGGTCTCCGGCCAGAAAATACCGTTCTTCGCCGGTCCCGGTGAACAGGTGCACCTTGCGGTAGGTTCCGGCCACGGAACCGTCGGCGTCGACCAGATAGAGGGTGTTGTATATCCCCTCTTTCGTCGCCTCGGGCATGGAACCGGCGATGAGCATGCCGTACCGGCCGGCGATTCCGGACAGGGTATCGAGGAATTCGGGCGTCCGGCGGGCGTGTTCGGCCAGGTTTCGGTTGTCGAACCCGCAGGACCACATCTCCGGCAGCACCGCCAGCTTGACGCCGTCCCCACCGAGTCGTTCCAGGTGCGTTTTTGCGGCATCGAGGTTGGCGGGCATGTCTCCGAGCCGAATATCCAGCTGTACAAATGCGGCGATTAAAGTATTTAAAGTCATATCTTTTCTCACTGAATCAGGACGACTTCATCTCTTCCACAATGGCCTCGGCATATTCCGAGCACTTGATCTCGGTGGCGCCGGGCATCTGCCGGGCCAGATCATAGGTGACCCGTCCGGCCTTGATGGTCGCGGAAATACCGCCTCTGACCAGGGTTGCGGCCTCGCCCCAGTTCATAAAATCGAGCATCATGGCGCCGGAGAGGATCAGAGAACTGGGGTTGACCTTGTCCAGCCCCGCATACTTGGGGGCGGTGCCGTGGGTGGCTTCAAAGACCGCACAGCTGTCGCCGATATTGGCGCCGGGCGCCATGCCGAGCCCCCCCACCTGGGCCGCCAGGGCATCGGAGAGGTAATCCCCGTTCAGATTGGGGGTGGCGATGACGTGGTACTCGTCGGGCCGGAGCAGCACCTGCTGGAACAGCATATCGGCGATCCGGTCCTTGATCAGGACCTTGCCCTCGGGCTGGACCCCGTCGTATTCGTCCCAGAGTTCATCCTCTGAAATCGTCTGATTCGGAAACTGCTCCCGGGCCGCCTCATACCCCCAGGTACGAAAGGCCCCCTCGGTGAATTTCATGATATTGCCCTTGTGCATCAGGGTGACCGAGGGCAGCGAATTGTCGATGGCGTATTGGATGGCCCGGGCCACCAGCCGCTTGGTGTTGCGCGCGCTGATGGGCTTGATGCCGATGCCCGATTCCGGGTCCAGAGACGCCCCCATCTGCTCTTTGAGATACCGAATCAGCCCTTTGGCCGCCTCGGTGCCCGCCTCGAATTCGATGCCGGCATAGAGATCTTCGGTATTCTCCCGAAACACCACCATATCCACCTTTTCGGGATGCGACATGGGGCTGGGCACCGGTTCGATATAGCGGACCGGGCGCACGCAGGCATACAGGTCCAGCCGCTGGCGAATGGCCACATTGAGGCTTCGAATGCCCTTGCCCACCGGGGTGGTCATGGGGCCTTTGATGGCCACCACGTGTTCCTCTATGGACGACAGGGTCTCGTCCGGAAGCCATTCTCCGGTGCGTTCAAACCCCTTCTCACCGGCATTCACCTCGAGCCAGTCGATCTCTCGTTTGCCCCCGTAGGCGGTCTCCACGGCGCTGTCGATGACCCGCTTCGTGGCCTTCCAGATATCCGGACCGATGCCGTCCCCCTCGATAAAAGGGATGATCGGATGATCGGGAACGTTCAAAGAATTGTCGCTGTTTTGGGTGATCTTTTCTCCCATTGCCTCTTCCTTTCTGCGTAAAAGTTAGCGTCAACCGATTCCGGGGTGCGATACGGCAATCATAACCATGGTTTGCGGTTCTTACAATGATTTTATGGAAACGGAGACGGGTCAGGCGGACGTAGAGCGGCGCTGCCGAAAGGCTTCGTACATGACCACGGCGCCGGCGGCCGATGCGTTCAGGGAATCGAGGGGACCCACTTGAGGGATGCGCACCAGAAAATCGCAGTGTTGTTTCACCAGCGGGCGAATCCCTTTTTCCTCACCGCCGATGATCACCGCCAGCGGACCTTTCAGGTCGCTTTCAAAGACCGGCTTTTCGGCGGCTCGGTCCAACCCGGCGATCCAGAATCCATGCTGCTTGAGGATCTCGATGGTCCGGGCCAGATTGGTGATCCGCACCAGGGCGGTATGCTCCAGGGCGCCGGCCGAGGCCTTGGAAACCGAGGGCAGCGGGGAAGCCGACCGGTCCCTGGGCAGAATCACGCCGTCCACCCCGGCGCACAGGGCGGTCCGGACCAGGGCCCCGAGGTTGTTCGGATCGACGACACTGTCGAGCATCAGCAGAAACGGATCGGTCCGGGTGAGCACCGATTCCAGCTCCGCCGACGGATAGGGATCGACCCGGGCCGCGACGCCCTGGTGGAATTCGGAACCGGCCAGGGAAGTCATCCGGTCCGGGGTGAGTTCCCGCACCGGGACCGATTTGGACTTCGCGGATGCCGTAATCCCTTCCAGCCGCCGGAAAGACCGCCCCCGGCAAATAAATATTTCATGGAAACGGCGCCGAGCCGCCCGAAGGGCTTCAAACACCGGATGAACGCCGTAGAGAATCTCGGTCTTCATGGAAGTTCAGGACCGACGATAGCTTTCGATCAGCGCATTGAGTTCGGAAACGGCCGTTTCGAGATCATCATTGACGATGACATGCCGGTACCGGTCTTTTTGGGCGATCTCGGATCGGGCGTTTTCCAGGCGGCGCTCAATCACCTCCCGGCTGTCCGTGCCTCGTTTTTCCATCCGCTCCCGAAGGGTGTCGAAGGTGGGCGGCATAATAAATATGGTAACCGCCTCCGGGTAGCGTTCGAGAATCTTGAAGGTGCCCTGGACGTCGATGTCGAGAAGCACGTCCCGTCCCCGATTCAGCTCCCGGTCGAGCATGTCCGCGGAGGTGCCGTAGTAATTGCCGTGAACCTCGGCCCATTCGGCCCATCTGTTCTCTTCGATTCCCTTCAGAAAGGACGGCTTATCGGTGAAATGGTACTCCACCCCGTCCGTTTCCGAACCCCGCGGAGGACGGGTGGTAAAGGAAATCGAGTAGACCATGTCGGGAAACCGATCCAGGAGCGCATTGCAAAGGGTGGACTTTCCGGCCCCGGAGGGCGCGGAGAGGATAAAGAGATGGCCTTTCGGGCCGGATTCGTCTGATGATCGATCTTGTGGCGTCATCACGGTTACGGCGCCACCGCTTTGAGCTCTTCGGCCTTTTCTCCGGCCCCCCGCAGCAGTTCAAACCGCTGGGAAATGGTCTCCGCCTGAATGGCCGAGAGCACGATATGGTTGCTGTCCATGATGATGATGGACCGGGTCCGACGGCCGTGGGTGGCGTCCACCAGCCGCTTCTCCTCCTTGGCCTCGTCTTTGAGCCGCTTCATGGGCGCCGAGTTCGGGGAGACGATCGCCACCACCCGCTCCGCCACCACGGTGCTCCCGAAACCGATGTTCAGGAGCGCCTGTTCCGATTTTTTCCCGAATTTCATATGTGATCTCTTGGTTAGTAGCATTTACTCCACATTCTGAACCTGTTCTCTGATTTTTTCCAGCTCCGATTTCAGCTGAACGATGGTATGGGAGACATCGGCCCGCCCGGTCTTGGACCCCATGGTATTGAATTCGCGATTGAATTCCTGCAACAGAAAATTGAGCTTTTTGCCGGCCGGCTCCGGCGACCGCATCACGGTGCGAAACTGTTGGACATGGCTTCGGGAGCGAACGATCTCTTCGGAGATATCGCTTCGATCGGCCAGAAAGGCGGCCTCCTGGGCGATTCTGGAGGGATCGATCTCCACCATTCCCTGGGTCAGTGCGGTAATCCGGTCCTGAAGCCGTTCCCGGTAATGGTCGAGAAGCCCCTCCGACGCAGACGCAATCTCGTCCACCGCGGCTTCGATATCGTCCAGCCGCTTTTCGAAATCCCGGGCCAGAAAGTCACCTTCCTTCTGCCGCATGGCATTCAACTCGCTCAACGCCCGGTCCACACAAGACTCGATCAGGGGCCGGCCGCGGTCAAGATCGGTCTCGATCTCGGCGGGCTTGATGATGCCGGAGACCTGGACCAGGTGATCCAGGGAGATTTCGGAGTTCAACCCGAACCGGGCCTTCAATTCCGCCAGCGCTTTATGGTAGGCGGCGGCCCTGGGTTCATCGATCTCAAACGCGCAGGCGGCTTCGGAGACATCCTGCACCTGGAGCTTGACCTCCACCCGTCCGCGAACGATCGCCTCGGAAATCATCCCTTTGATCCGTTCTTCCAGAGAAAAATAATTCTGGGGCACCCGCAGGGTGAGGTCCAGATACCGGCTGTTGTAAGAGCGGATCTCGACAGCCACGGTCAGGCCGTTGTCGCTCATCTCCGCCCGGGAAAAGGCGGTCATGCTTTTGATCATTCCAATTCCTTTTTCGGCTATTCCTTTTGCTATCCAATTTCAGAAATTCACTTCACGGCATGGACATAGCGGTCCCGGACCTGCCGAAGGAATGCGATCATTCGAGGATCGGCATAATCGGGGTAGGTCCAGGGAAGGCTTTGAAAATCCCCTTTGGTATAGATCAGGGTCAAATCCGCATAAATTCCCCGGCCGATGGAGATGCGGTGGGTGAAATTCTTGCCCGAGGCCAGTACGAACCGCTCCTGAAGCAGATATCCGGGATCGATATTGACCCGCCGTGCGCCCGCTTCGATGGTGCCGCTTTCGAGCCGATTGGTTTCGGTTTTGATATCGGCCAGGGCGTCCTGGGAAATCAGGGTCCGAAAGCTCAACATGCGCCGATACAGCGGGGCCCCCATTTCCGGCTCATAATAATCGGTATACGCGAAGGGCATCCAGGCGCTGACCAGATCCAATCCGCCATAAGCGTCGATCAGTCGCCGGGTCAGCGGTGTCAACAGGTCCCGGTTTTTCATAAACAGCCCGATGACCAGCTTGGCCGGTTTGGGCGGCTGGGGCATGGACATGGCGGCCCTTTATTCCTGAATGGGTTTGGCCTCTTCGATCAGCATAATGGGAATGTCGTCCTTGATTTCATACAGCAGTTTGCACCGGTCGCAGATCAGCCCGTCTTCATTCGGGGTCAGATAGATGTCGCCCTTGCACTTGGGGCAGGCCAGTATCTCCAGCAATTCTTTACTTAATGCCATAATATATCCTTGGTTCTTCGGTTTTTCCCGATGGTTTGGAGTCTGCTGGTTACTTCCGGCGGACTATACCAGACTCCACGGGCGTTGGAAAGGAATCGATGAAAAAAAATTAATATTCGGCCGCTGCATCCAATTCCGCCAGTTTTTGATCGAATACCTTGCCTTTTTCTGCGATGATCTCCGACATTTCCTCCAATTCGGCAAATCGCTCCTCGATGGCCGATTGGCAGGTGTGGATGGACCGGGATAATTCCTTAATTCGGTCGCCGTCCTGCTGTTCCGCCGCCGCCTGCATGGCCTCGTTCAGACGACTCAGCTCTTTTTCGCAGGCATCGATAATGTTTTCGGCCTGGGCGATCTTTTTCTCCATCGGCTTGAGGGCCTTGCCGCGTTCGGCTAAAATTTCGGATCGGCGGCGGCGCAATTCCTTTTTGCTGAGGGTGGGGCCGGTCGGCACCTCCCGGTCCTCGCCCGCCCCGCTCCCCTTTGGTGTGTCTTCATCGTGCCATCCGCCCTTTTCCAGAAACCGTCCGTATCCGCCCTCAAACACAGAGACCCCGTCGTCATCAAAGATGATCAACCGCTCCGCCAATGCATGGAGGAACATTTCATTATGGGTGACCATGATCACCGCCCCGTCAAAAGCATCGATGGCGGCCAGCAGGGCGTCGTTGGATTCCATGTCCAGGTGGTTGGTGGGCTCGTCGAGAAGAATCATGTTCAGGGGCGCTGCAAGGAGCTTGCCCAGCATGACCCGGCTTTTTTCACCCCCGGAAAGCACCGCCACCTTTTTGAGCGCCCCATCCCCCTCGAACATCATGGCCCCGCAGATGTTTCGGGCCACCTGGCGGTCCACCTGGGCCGCGGAATAGAGGATTTCCTCTTCCACTGAGCGCTGATCCACCAGGGTTTTGATGTTGGTCTGTTCATAGATGCCGACCTCGGTTCTCGGGTTGTAGGCGATCTCACCGGTGTCGGGTTGGAGGGAACCGGACAGGAGCTTCAGCAGGGTGGTCTTTCCCTTCCCGTTCTTACCCACCACGCCGATGCACTCGCCCGGCGCCACGGTAAAGTTGAGATTTGCGATCAGCGGTTTTCCGCCGTCGTAGGAAAAGGTGAGGTCCTTCACCGCGAGCATCTGTTTTCCGCGAAAGGGTTTGCTTCGAAAGGAAAAATCCAAATTCTTGAGGGTTTCCAGCTTGTCCCGTTTTTCCATCTTCGCCAGGGTCTTGACCCGGGACTGAACCAGGTTGGCCAGCCGGGCCTTGGCCCGAAACCGGGTAATGAACTGCTCGATCTCCTTGCGGCGGCGCTCGTCGTTGGCCCGGGTCTTTTCGTAGATCTCCTCATCCTGGGCGATCTGGTCGTAGAGCTTGCCGGTGTCCCCTTCGATCTTTCGAATCTTTTTCCGGTGGATGGCGATGGTGTGGGTGATCACCTTATCCATGAACCCGCGGTCATGGGTGATCAGCAGCAACTCCCGGGGCCAACCTCGAAGGAACCGCTCGATCCAACGAATGGAAGTGATATCCAGATAGTTGGTCGGCTCATCCAGGAGCAGAAGATCGGGTTCGGACACCAGAATCTTGGCCAGGTTCAGCCGCACCTGGTAGCCGCCGGAAAATTCATAGGGGTTCCGGTCCATGTCTGTTTCGGAAAACCCGAGCCCTGCCAGGATTTTTTCAACCTTCCAGTGGTGGTCTTTTTCCGATTCAAGAAGCCCCTTCATTCCTTCTTTCAGGACCGTATCCTCGGAAAAATCGATGTGCTGTCGAACATACCCCAGTCGGTATTGTTTGGGGATGATGATATTGCCGGAATCGGGTTTTTCTTCCCCCACCACCATTTTCAGAAGGGTGGTTTTTCCGTGACCGTTTCGGCCCACCAGCCCGGCCCGCTCCTTGGAATTGAGCCGAAAACTCGCATCCTCGAATAGGACCTGACCGCCGAACCCTTTTGATATGTTTTCTACGCTGATCATAATTCTAAGATTCCGCCCCTGCGGTAGCGCGTTGCTTGCTTCTGCGGATTCGAACCGCCCCCAAGCCGATTCGATCGACCTGTCATAAATCCTTCATCGTTTTTTGTAAACAAGAAAGGCAGGGCCAATGAAGACCCTGCCTTGAAGCGCCCGAAGCGGATGCAACTCACATACTTGCAGCGGTAGTACGTACCGCCCGAAAGTTAAAGGTATTGTTGTTCAGTTGACTTGTTTACGATACCTGACACAACGCTGGTTAAGGGTTGATCTGATAGGTTAACAATATGACCGATCAACCGCCTCGGGCGAAACGGGCTTTTTTAAAGCCTTACCAAAAAGTAAGCTGTTCCCAAGGGATGTCAATAGCGCCCCCGCACTTTTAAAACCCCCGTTTGAATACCTTTGAATACCATGGACAAAAAACAGCGGAAGACATCAGGGTTTCAGAAGTTTGAGACCGGTCGCCGGTTCATGCAACCGGGTGCCGGTGGAATCGACGAGTTCGAAAAGGATCACCTCCATCACCTGCCAGACCTTGACCCCCTGTCGAATGCATCCGGTCACCGTCTTCCCTTCACGGCCGCAGGCCATGTGCATGTGAAGCATGGGTGTGCCCGCCTCATCGGGAAACAGGGTGCCGGTGCCGGCGACTTCGTGGACATTCTCCAGGGCCCGTTCCATCGGAACCATGTCCACCGCCCGCCCCGATTCCGGACCCACCACCAGCCGGCTTCCTTCGTCGGCACCCCCGATCACGATCAGGGCCGCCGCCCGAATCGACTTCTCTTGAGCAAACCGTTCGATCTCCTCATGGACGATATCCCCGTCTTCCAGCCGAATGACGAATACCCTGCCCTGTTTGGCCTCGGAATACTTCATGTGCGTATCTCCATACAGATTGATTTCTTTCGTATGCGTGAGCGCTCAGGGTATTCGGTGCGGAACCTTCCCCGACCGGTTTACCTATTGAAAACCCCCATTCCTTTTGTTACGCTTTGAATAGCATCCAAATCAAATCCCTTCAACCCCCGTCTTACGAAATGAGGTTTCCATGCGTCAAGACCCCTATTCGACCCTGTATGCTCACCTGGCAGAGGCCATCCCGAAGGACAGACTCATTCGTGATTCTCTCCGAACCCTGGCCTACGGGACCGACGCCAGCTTTTACCGGCTCATCCCCCGGCTGATCGTGCGGGTGGAGACCGAGGCCGAGGTCCTGACCACCCTCTCGGCCTGCCGGGAACTGAACCTGCCGGTCACCTTTCGGGCTGCCGGCACCAGCCTCTCCGGCCAGGCGGTGACCGATTCGGTGCTGATGCTGCTGGGAACCACCGGATGGCGCCGATGGTCGACCGCCCCGGACGGCTCCGAGATCCGCCTGGGAGCCGCCGTCCTGGGCATCGAGGCCAACCGGTACCTGGCGCCCTTCGGCCGAAAGATCGGCCCCGACCCGGCCTCCATCAACTCGGCCAAAATCGGCGGCATCGTCTCCAACAATGCCTGCGGCATGACCAGCGGGGTGACCCAGAACAGCCAGGGCACCCTCAAAGCCATGCGGATCATCTTTGCGGACGGCGCCCTTCTGGATACCGGTGACCCGGAAAGCCGAAGCCGTTTTCTGAACACCCGGCGGGATAGGGTCGACCGAATTCAGGCCCTGGCCGATCGAATCAAGGCCGATCCCCGGCTTTCTGCCAAAATCCGGGAAAAATACACCATCAAAAACACCTGCGGCTACAGCCTCAACGCCCTCACCGATTACGATGATCCCATCGAAATCATTCAACACCTCATGGTCGGCTCCGAAGGCACCCTCGGATTCATCTCGGAGGTCACCTTCCGGACCACCCGGGAGGCGCCGCACACCGCCACCGCCTTGATGCTCTTTCCCACGATCGCTTCGGCCTGCGAGGCAGTCCTGCTGCTGAAGAAATATCCGGTGAGCGCCGCCGAACTCATGGACCGAACCGCCCTGGCCACCGTGGCGGACAAACCCGCCATGCCGCCCCACATCAAAACCCTGGGGCCCGAGGCCACCGCACTGCTGGTGGAGACCCGGGCCGAAACCACGAAGGAGTTGAACCGGCAGATCGAGGAGATCACCCAAGCGTTTGCATCCTTTCCCATGGCCCACGCATTCGCCTTTACCACCGATCCCGAAGCCGAGGCGAACCTCTGGCAGGTGCGAAAGGGGATTTTCCCGAGCGCCTGCTCCATGCGGAATACCGGCACCACCGTCATCATCGAAGACATCGCGGTCCCCATTCACCACCTGGAGAACACGCTGGTCGACCTTCAGGCGCTGTTCACTGAATACGGCTACGAAAACACCGTCATATGGGGCCATGTGTTTGACGGAAATGTCCATTTCGTTCTGACGCCCGATTTTTCGGACCCCGGCGAGGTGGACCGCTACAGGCGGTTTATGGATGCGGTGGCGGAACTGGTGGTCGAGAAATACAACGGCTCTCTCAAAGCGGAGCACGGCACCGGCCGCAATATGGCGCCGTTTGTGGAGCGGGAGTGGGGCTCCGAGCTTTATGAGGCGATGCGGGAGATTAAAAACATTTTCGATCCCCAGGGGATGCTCAACCCCGGGGTCATCATCAATGAAGATCCCGAATGCCACCTCAAGCACTTCAAACCGATGCCGGCAGCCCATCCGGAGGTGGACGAGTGCACCGAATGCGGGTTCTGTGAGCGAAACTGCATGTCCCACGAATTCACTCTCTCGGCCCGGCAGCGCATCGTCATCTACCGTGAAATGGCCCACCTGGCCCGGACCGGAGAAAACCCGGCCCGCCTGGCGGAGCTGCGCCGGGTCTACGGCTACTATGGGGACGCCACCTGCGCCGCCGACGGGCTCTGCGCCACCAGCTGCCCGGTGGAAATCGACACCGGAAAACTGATCAAGCATCTGCGGAGCGAACATCTCTCCGCTCCGGGCCATGCGCTTGCACAGGCGGTCGGCGACCATATGGCCACCGTCACTGCTTCGACCCGCCTGGGGTTAAATGTCGTCGACAAAATTCACGGGGCCCTCGGCACCCCGGTCATGACCCGGCTGGCCCACACCGCACGGCGGATCTTCGGGAATCTGCTTCCCCTCTGGACCCCCTACATGCCTCGGAATGCCGCGGCCATCTCCTGCATGCCGGTCCATTCCGACCATCGGCCGAAAGTGGTCTATTTTCCGTCGTGCATTACCCGGTCCATGGGTCCGTCCCGCTTAGATGATGATGCGGTATCGCTGACACGAAAGACCGAATCCCTTCTCCGAAAGGCCGGCTATAATATTCTTTTTCCTGAGAATATGGATGCCCTCTGCTGCGGTATGCCCTTTTCCAGCAAAGGAATCGCCGATGTCGCCGAAAAGAAGGCAAGAGAGTTGGAGGCCGCCTTGATGTCCCTTTCCGACAACGGCGACATCCCGGTGTTATGCGATATGAGCCCCTGCCTGCACCATATGAAGGAGACGCTCGATTCCCGCCTTCAGCTTTTCGAGCCGATTGAATTCACCCTGAGGCATCTGGCTCCCAGACTCACCTTCACCAAAATTCCGGAGACGGTGGCCATCCACACGGTATGCAGCGCCAAAAAAATGGGATTGGAAGGAAAATTGAAACAACTTGCCCAGATGTGCGCTGAAAAGGTCGTCACACCGGAAGTGACCTGCTGCGGATTCGCCGGAGACCGGGGATTCACACATCCGGAACTGAACGCCTTCGGCCTGCGGCACCTGAAGGAACAGCTGCCGGCGGATTGCCGAAGCGGATATTCCACAAGTCGCACTTGCGAAATCGGGCTCTCCCACCATGGCGGGATTCCCTATCAGTCCATTCTATATCTGGTGGATCGATGCACGGAGACGAAACGCTGATCGAAAGTTATATCTATTTAATATAATCCACCAATGTCGGCGGCGAGGGCACATACCCGTAGAGCGGCTTCCAGTCGCACTGGGCGGTCAGCTCCATTCCGCCCTGGATGACCGATGAGGGGCGGTCGGCCGACACCACGATGGTGACCAGGTCCGGGTGCTGGGCCGTAAAGCGAAGCGCCGAATTGAACCGGGCGCCCCGGGCCCGGTTTTCTCCGGGCACAGCCTGGCCGTCCAAAAGGCAGGCGAACCCGTGAAGGTGCAGGTCCCGGCCGATGTGAAGCGCGCCGTCGACCCGGGACAGGGATTTGGCCAATTCCAGCATACAATCCTGTCGAAGATCGAGCGGTTTTTCCAGATGCTGGCCGGCGGTCTCGATGGGCGTTTTGTTGAGATCCACCACCAGGGTGCAGCCGAACCGCCGCTCCTGGGCGTAATGGACGATGGATGCGAGTATTTTAAACAGGGCGCTTCCGTCGTCGGGGTCCATATCGGATTCCAACAGGGTTTCCTCCACCTGAACCAGCTTCGCCTTTCGAGTGGAAGAATGAAACCGCCCGTCAAAAAAGCTGCACACCAGCATGTCGTCCAGACAGACAAACCCGTGACCGCCTCGAAAATCGGCCACAATGGAGGCTTTCGGAATCGCTCCCACCGCAATGCCGAGAATGGTTTTGCCGTCGGAAACCAGTTTTCTGCCGGAGCCTTCCACCGAGAGCAGCAGTTTTCGGACATGTTTGTAATCCTTCACATTGGGCTGCTCCAGGTAGGGAAACCGGGCGATAAAGTCGACCCGGTGAACGGCGCCGGGCTCCACGAATACCAACTCACCCCGGGGCCAGGACCCTTCTTCAAAGGTTTCGGATATTCCCAGCACCGAATCCAGAATGGGATAGACCCGGATCTGGGTATCCCATCCGATGACGGCGCTTCGGGAATCCACAATGTGATCCCGGACCGCATGGGCGGCATACTCCCGCAGCACATACTCCGAGGTGCCGAGGCAGGGAACATCGATGTTGGCCATGTCCTGGGACAGAAGCCAGACCGCATGCTCCAGCCACCGCTCGGTGGGCCCGGTGGAGCACATATCCGGATGGTGTTCGGTGAACCACATCTGATAGGCCAGAGAACGGGACCGCCCGCCGTAAGAGATCAGCCCGGTCAGGTGAAGATTCGGTTCATTGTGTACCTCGAATCGCCGCATATCCTCCGGCGTCAGGTCGGCCCACCGCCATGCCCGGGTATCGAGATACAATTTTTTGAGCATCGGTTCATGCCCGCGAAGCAGGTATTGCGGATCATAGATGTGCAGCGGGTCGTCCGGTTCGATGGTATAGACCAGGGCCACCCGGCTGGGCTGGGAAAAATGGGTGAGCCCTTCGCGCAGGCCGTCGAAGACATGGAAAAGGCATCGGTTTTGTCGTGAGGTCGTGGTCATAAATTCAAACTCCGACGGTCGAATTCCGCAAATTTCCGGCATCCTTCCGCAAGTCGTATTGAAAAATTGATTTATATCAAAATAATTCATTCAAGTCATCGTCTTTTACAGGCCGGACACGAAACGCATTCATTTTTGAATTATGCGTACAAGAGAGACAACACTTTGAAATTTATTCGATTAAGGGTGAACAAGGCTTGAATATTTCCCTCGGTGTGATATGCATGTTTTTTCATATTACCCTTTTCCCATGAGGAAGGACCATGTATCTTCGAGATAAACATCCTCATCATCTGCGAATGGCCGAGCTTCCGGCGGAGGAACGCCCCCGTGAAAAGCTGAAAACCAAGGGCCCTCATACCCTGTCGGATCGGGAACTGTTGGCCATCCTTCTGGGCATGGGAAGAAAGGGAGAGGATGTGATTTCTCTGGCGGACAAGATTCTGAATGTGCTGGATCGAAACGGCGGGTTCCCCGACCTGGAAGCCCTGCAGAAGGTCAAGGGGGTGGGGCCGGCCAAGGCCTCGGTCATCACCGCGGCCCTGGAATTCGCCCGCCGTCGGATTCGGCCCGAGGGGACCAAAATTTCTTCTCCCGAAGATGTCCTTCCGCTGATCCGTCACTATGCGGATCGCAAACAGGAGCACCTGCTCTGCATCACTTTGAACGGAGCCAACGAAGTCATCGCCACCCGGGTGATCACCATCGGGCTGCTGAACCGGACCCAGATCCACCCCCGGGAGGTTTTCGCCGACGCGGTCACCGACCGGGCGGCCGCCGTCATTCTGGCCCACAATCATCCCTCGGGCAGCGTTCACCCCAGCGGAGAAGACGGCGCGGTCACCCGTCGCATCAAAGAATCCGGCGAGGTGTTGGGCATTCAGTTGCTGGATCATCTGGTTTTCACCACGAAGGGGTATTATAGTTTCAAGGAACACGGCGAACTGTAATCGGGAGGCGAAACACGCCTCCCATTTCCTCACCTGCGGAAAAGGAGTATCAGACGTGCTGAAACTAAAATCCTTCGACCTGAAAACAGAAAAGGTCCCGACCTTGATCATACCGGTCTGCGAAGATAAGCGGATCCATCAAGATGAACCCCTTATTCCCCTGATCGAAAAGGCCCTGGCGCTATCCGAATTCAAGGGCGAATCGGACGATGAGGTGGTCTTTTATTCCCCCCCCGGCACGGCTGCGGAACGGGTCGTTCTGATGGGGCTCGGCAAACGGGAAAAACTCGACGCCGAGTCCTTCCGCAAGTGCTGCGGCAAAGCGGTCAAACAATCCATCAAAAAAGACCTGAAAGATATTCTTTTCGCCGTTCCGGCGGACGGAAAAACCGGTCTCGATTTCGCCGACCTGCTGAAGGCCATGCTGGAGGGGGCCTGCCTGGGCAACCACATCTTTGACCGATACAAAGAAGAAAAAAAGAAAAACCCTCTTGAGACCATCGGATTTCAGGTCGATCCCGAAATCGCCGGAACCCATGCAGCCTTGCCTGAACAAGTCATGGCCGCCTGCAAGGGGACCCTTCTGGCCCGGGACTGGGTCACGCTGCCCGCCAATGACAAACGCCCGGAGATGTATGCGGATTCGATTAAACAGGAGGCGGAGGCGGCCGGTCTTTCGGTCACGGTCCTGGATGAGGCCGCCCTGGCGGAAAAAGGATTCGGTGCAATGCTGGCGGTAGCCCAGGGCAGCGAAGCCAAGCCCCGTCTGGTGATCATGGAGTATCGGGCCGAAGGGGCGGAGAAAACCATCGCTCTGGTCGGCAAGGGCGTGACCTTCGATACCGGCGGCCTCAACCTCAAGATCAGCGGATCCATGACCGATATGAAAACGGATATGGCCGGATCGGCGGCGGTGGCAGGGGCCCTGATCGCGGTGGCCGGTCTCAAGCCCGGCTATAATGTCATCGGTCTGCTGCCGCTGGTGGAGAACATGCCGTCTGGAACGGCCATTCGGCCGGGAGACATCATCCGCTCCTATTCCGGCAAAACCGTCGAAATCGGCAATACCGACGCCGAGGGACGGTTGATCCTCATCGACACCCTGGCGTACGCCGTCGACACCTATCAGCCGGACACGATCATCGATCTGGCCACCCTCACCGGCGCCTGCCTCATGGCCCTGGGGGAGAAGTTCGCCGCCGTGTTCAGCCATGACGATGCCTTGGCCGAGGCCATTGTGGCCGCCGGGGTTCGTACCCATGAGCGGTGCTGGCGGATGCCCCTGCCCGAAGATTACAAGGAGCTGCTCAAAAGCGAGTTCGCCGACATCAGCAACATGCCCAGCACCCGGTGGGGCGGGGCCATTACCGCCGCTCTGTTTCTGTCCGAATTCGTCAAGGAGGCCCGATGGGCTCATATCGATACGGCCGGCCCGGTCTATGATAAAAAGGGAAACGCCTACAGTCCGCCCGGCGGCACCGGTTTCGGGGTTCGCCTCATCTGCGACCTGCTGGACAGGCTCTGATTCCGAAGTCTCCGGTATTCATCCGCTCTCCGGCCCGCTGCCCGTATATACCGATTCCGCTTTCAGTCGAATTCACGCACTTTTTTCAGGATATCGAGATGACCGATCACCTGCAGTTTCTCAAGAATCTCAATTTTCTTCGTTCTCTGTCGGATGCGGATATTCAAAAGATTGCGGCGGTGTGTCGGGAAATTCAAGTGGACGAAGGTCAAGAGGTATTTGCGGAGGGCTCTCTGGGACGCCATTTTTATATCATCCTGAAGGGGGCGGTGGAAATCTGGAAAAGCTACGGCACCCGGGAACAGGACCTGATCGTGGTCAGTCGACAGGGAGAAGCTTTCGGGGAGCTGGCACTCATCGACGACGTGCCCCGCAGCGCCACGGTCATCACCCAAACCCCGGCCACCCTCCTCACCATTCATCGAGACGATTTCCACAAGGTCCTCAAAGGATCGGCGGTCATCTCTTTTTCCATGCTCCAATCCCTAACCGCCATGGTTCGGGAACGGACCGACCGGTTCGTGGATGACCTCAGGGAGCGAAACCGCAACTTGCAGGAGGCCTATGCCCAGTTGAAGCAGGAGATCGAGGACCGGCGGCAGGCCCAGGAACAGCTTCATCACCAGGCTTTTCATGACCACCTGACCGGGCTTCCCAACCGAGCCCACTTCCTGAAGCGCCTGGACGGCATCATGGCCGAGGCACGGGAAAAGCGCCGATACAATTATGCGGTGCTCTATATGGACATCGACCGGTTCAGCGTCATCAACGAAAGTTTCGGCCACCTGGCCGCGGACCGAATACTCAAAGCAGCGGCCGACCGCTTAAAGCTCTGCCTTCGCCGATCAGAGGTGCTGGCCCGTTTCAGCGGGGATGAGTTTGCGCTGCTGGTGGAGGACCTTTCGGAATCGGAAGACGCCGTCCGGGTGGCGGAGCGGGTTCACCGGGAACTGAGCGTGCCCTTCATCATCAGAGGAAAGGATATCTTCGTGACCGTGTCTATCGGCATCGTGCCGGGCATTCCCCAGTACGCCTCCACGGTGGACATCCTTCGGGACGCGGATATCGCCATGTACGGAGCCAAGGCCCTGGGTCAGGGTCAGTACCAGGTGTACGACAAGACCCTCCACGAAAAGACCATGAGCCTTCTTCAGCTGGAGACCGATCTTCGGGGGGCGGTGGAACGGCGGGAATTTCTGCTCAAGTATCAACCCATCGTGGCTCTCGATACCTGCCGGGTGGCGGGATTCGAGGCCTTAACCCGGTGGCGCCATCCGGATCGGGGAATGATTTCACCGGAGGTGTTCATCCCCATCGCGGAGCGGGCCGGGGTCATCCTTCCGCTGGGCAAATGGATTCTGACCGAGGCCTGCACCCAGATGAAAGCCTGGATGGAAAAAACGCCCCCCGGCCGGGATCTTTTCATGAACGTCAACATCTCGGCCAAGCAGTTCATGCAGCCCGATTTCCCCCGTCTACTCAGGGAGGTTTTGGAAGAGACCAGGCTGCCGGGCAGTCTGCTGAAGCTTGAAATGACCGAAAGCGCGCTGATCCGAAATGTCGACCACCTGGCGGCACTGCTGGATGAGATCAAGGGGCTCGGTGTGCGGCTGGCGATTGATGACTTCGGCACCGGCTATTCTTCCCTGTCTTACCTGCACCGGTTTCCCATCGACGTGCTGAAAATCGACCGCTCCTTTGTCTTCCAGATGGGGGGCCGGGAGGAAAAAGACCTGGTCTCCATCATCGTTTCCATCGCTCAGAACATGAAGATGAAGGTGGTGGCCGAAGGAATCGAAACCGTTGAACAGCTGCGGAAGCTGAGAGAATACGGCTGCGAATACGGCCAGGGATATCTGTTTTCCAGGCCCCTGGTGGCGGCCCATGTGCCGCGGCTCATTACCGGGCCGGACGAGCGGTTGTGCCTTCTGCCTTCCGAAACAGGGGAATAACCGGAAGGGTTCCGCCCAAACCGTCAGCCGAATTTAGCCTAGAGATTTGAGCATCAGGGTTTGGGCGATTTCATCGGAGACCCGGCGGATAAACCGCTGAAAGTCTTCACCCACCAGCGGCTTGCCCGGAGCCGGCACCTTTTCCAGGTCCGGGGGATGCATCAGAACCGGGCGGTTGATTAAGGCCGGATCAGGCACCACCCCGAACTCCGACGGGAACCGGTCTTCGAAGTACATCTCCTGAAAACCGGCGAATTTCAGAGCATGGGCCGTAGAATCGACCACCGCCACATCGTCCTTATCGACGATTCCGGCGGCCAGGGCCCGAACCAGCCCGGCCAGAGATTCTCCGCCGTGGGTGCAGGCGATATGACCGTTGTGGTTGGCGGTCAGTTCCCAGTCCATGATCTCTTGTTCGGTCACCTCCATGACGAAGACCCGGCGCTCCCCGGCGGTGTCATTATAACGCTCCGCCAGATGCACCACCCGCGGCATGGAGACCGGGTTGCCGATCATGGCGGCCTGGGCCACGCTGGCCCGGACGGTGACCGGCTCGAACTTGCGTTTCTTGGGATCGGGTTCGAGATAATAGCGGTAGACCGGGTTGGCGTGCTCCGACTGAACCCCGATGATTTTGGGCAAGGCGTCGATCACGCCGATTTCATGAAATTTCAGAAACCCGCTCATGACCGCGGTGATGTTCCCGGCATTGCCGATGGGAACGATGACCACCGTCTTTCCCAGCTCATAGTCGAAATCCTGCGCGATTTCATAGGAGTAGGATTCCTGACCCAGAATCCGCCAGGCGTTTTTGGAGTTGAGCAGGGCCACATTGTAGTGGTCGGCGAGATATTCCACCACCTTCATGCAGTCGTCGAAAACCCCCGGTATTTCAAACACCGCGGCACCGCTTCCCAGGGGTTGGGACAGCTGCTGCGGAGTCACTTTTTTATGGGGAAGCAGCACCGCCGATTTGATGTGAGGCTTCAGGTAGGCCCCGTACAGGGCCGCCGCCGCCGAGGTATCCCCGGTGGAGGCGCAGATGGCCAGGACGTCCGAGACCAGGCCGCTGTCGACCAGAAAATGAATATAACTCAGGGCGCTGGCCATTCCCCGATCCTTGAAAGAGGCGCTGGGGTTCTGCCCGTCGTTTTTGAAATAGAATCGAAGCCCCACCTGTTCCTGAAGTCCGGCATTGGCCTCCACCACCGGGGTATGCCCCTCTCCGAGATAAACCACCGCCTCCAGGGGAATCACCGGGCCGAGAAATTCGTGGTACCGATAGATTCCCTTCAGGGCCGGCATCTTGAGCATGCGACGATAATCGAACAGTCGCCGCCAGGTCTCCCCCGAAATCTCCTTCAATCGGTCAAATTCTTGATCCTCGATCAGGAGGACCTGGCCGCAGTCGGGGCAGGTATAGAGGAGTTTTTCGATGGGATGGACCGCCCTGCAGCCGAGGCAGCGGTAGATCAGGCCGGAGCGGGGCTCCGGAATCAGAAGGCCTTGGATATCTTTTGGAAATTCTTCTATTTTCAAAGTATTATGCTCATTTTCAGTGTTGTGCTTCGGATAAGGCCGGTCGAAGCCGGTTTCAGGGGGCTGAAATCTTTTCCATTCCGCCCATGTAGGGCCTCAAAGCCTCGGGAATGAGGACGGACCCGTCCTCCTGCTGAAAATTTTCCAGAAGGGCTGCAAAGGTTCTTCCCACGGCCATTCCCGAGCCGTTGAGGGTATGGACCAGTTCGGTCCCTTTTTTTCCCTTGCGCCTGAACCGAATATTGGCCCGGCGGGCCTGAAAATCTTCGAAGTTGCTGCAGGATGAAATTTCCCGGTAGGTGTCCTGGGCCGGCATCCAGACCTCGATGTCATAGGTTTTGGCCGCCGAAAATCCGAGATCGCCGGTGCACAGGGTGATCACCCGGTAGGGCAGCTCCAACCGCCGAAGAATGGTTTCGGCATTCTCCAGGAGGCTTTCCAGTTCTTCATAGGAGTTCTCGGGAAGGGCGAATTTGACCAGCTCCACTTTGTTGAACTGGTGCTGACGAATGAGCCCCCGGGTGTCCTTGCCGTAAGAGCCCGCCTCGGAGCGAAAGCAGGGGGTGTAGGCGGTGAAATAGACCGGCAGCATCTCCTCGTCCAGGACCTCGTCCTGATAGATATTGGTTACCGGCACCTCCGCCGTGGGAATCAGAAAATACTCCCATCCTTCTATCTTGAACAGGTCCTCCTGAAATTTGGGCAGCTGTCCGGTTCCGGTCATGGTCTTCCGGTTCACCATAAAGGGCGGCAGCACCTCCCGGTAGCCGTGTTCGGCGGTGTGGATATCCAGCATGAAATTGATCAGGGCCCGTTCCAGACGAGCACCGGCCCCGTAATAAAGCGGAAACCGGGCCCCGGTGATCTTGGCGGCCCGCTCCAGGTCCAGTAGGCCGAGTTCCTCCCCGATGGTCCAGTGGGCCTTGGGCTCGCCGGAAAAAACCGGGACCGCCCCCACCTCCTTGACCACCGGATTGTCGGTTTCGTCCTTGCCCACCGGCACCGATTCATGGGGCGTGTTGGGAAGCCCCATGAGAATGTTTTGAACCGTCTCGTCGTATTCGGCCAGAGATTTGACAAGCTCCTTGATCTTTGCGGAAACCTCTCGCATCTCCAGAACCTTGTCTTCGGCCGCTTCGCCCTGTTTTTTCAATGCCGCGATCTCGTCCGACACCACGTTTCGCCGGTGGCGCAGGTTCTCGATTTCCTGAAGCACGGCTCGGCGCCGAGCGTCGCAATCTTCAAAGGTCTTGAGATCCACACGGTCGCCGCGGGTGGATAGCGCCTTCTGGACCGCTTCAAGGTTTTGTCTGACATACTTGATCTCTAACATAAGTCTACCTATATTTTACGCTTGTACCGAAATCGATATCGGTGTTGAGTGGCACGCGGTTTGTTCGGAACCCGGAATCGATGCGGTTTTTAGCATGCACCGGCATAATTAGTCAATGATTATTACAAGTTGACTTTGTCCGCCGATGTTGTATATTGGAAGGATATATACAAATACCTAATCCGGGAGACTGTCGACAATGGACGAGATCAGAGAAAAGAAAGTCGGTATTCGAAACGACATGGTCAAAATGATCGAAGGGTATTCCGATAGCGAACGCGAGGCCAAAACGAAACAGATCGAGGATCGGCTTTTCGATTTCGCCAATTTTATCGAATCTCGAATTCCGCTTCTCTATGTGAACCTGCCCACCGAAGTCCCTACGGAAAACATCATTCGGCGATGCTTCACTCAGAATAAAATCGTCATCCTTCCGGTCTTTAATAAAGACAAAAAGTCGGTATCCCTGTGGAAGGTGGATGATTTTGACCGCGATCTTAAGCCCGGCCCCAGAGGCGTCCTCGAACCCGACCCGGACCGATGCAAAAAAGTGCCTTTAGACCGGGTGGACATCGCCATCGTGCCGGGATACGCCTTTGATGAAAAAGGGGGCCGCATCGGCTCCGGCAACGGATATTACGACTGGCTGATTCCCGAGCTTTCCGCCACCACTCGAAAAGTGGCCCTGGCTTTCGAAGAACAGATCATTCCCCAGATCCCCATGGAATCCCACGACAAGTTCGTGGACATCATCGTCTCGGACCAGCGCATCATCTATAAAATTTAATTGTCTTCAGTTCGTATGCCCTTCATCGGCCGGCTGAGTTAATATCTTGACCTGAGCCCGGCCTTTTGGTACGGATCTTTTTCATGGAAGATGAATCCGCCAAATATGCGCGCCAACGCCGGGAAATGGTTCAGCGACAGATTCGGGCCAGAGGCATTACAGATTCCAAGGTTCTAGAGGCCATGGCCGCCGTCCCCCGCCATCTTTTTGTGGGAGAGGCCCTGGTGGATCAGGCCTATGGCGATTTTCCCCTGCCCATCGGCGAACAACAGACCATTTCCCAGCCCTATATCGTGGCGGAAATGACCCAGGCCCTGGCCCTCTCCGAAGAGGACCGGGTGCTGGAGATCGGAACCGGTTCCGGATATCAGGCGGCCGTTCTGGCTCAGATCGCTTATCGGGTCTACACCGTGGAACGGGTCCATTCCCTGTATGTGAAGACCCGCCGCCTGTTCGACCGGCTCAAATACCACAACATCGTCACCCGGTACGCCGACGGCACCGAGGGGTGGAAGGAAGAAGGCCCCTTTGACGCCATCATCGTCACCGCCGGGGCCCCCGCCGTTCCCGAACCCCTGATCAGTCAGCTGGGTCAGGCCGGACGGATGGTGATTCCGGTGGGAGACCGGTATTCCCAGGAGCTGGTCAAGCTGTATCGGGATGAGCACGGAATCAACCGCTCCACCCTGGGCGGCTGCCGGTTCGTCAAGCTGGTGGGCGAGCACGGGTGGAAGGCGGAAGAGAACTGACCCCTCACCTCAAGAAAGCATTCACGATGAAATCCCAACCCCGATCCGTTTTCACGCTCTATCTCAAAGGGGTGGCCATGGGAGCCGCGGATGCGGTTCCCGGCGTCTCCGGCGGCACCATCGCCTTTATCTCGGGCATCTACGAAGAGCTGATCCGTTCCATCCGTTCGTTCGACCTTACGGCCCTGCGCCGAATCTTGAGTTTGGATTTCAAGAAGGCCTGGGAGCATGTCAACGGACCCTTTCTGGCGGTCCTGTTCGCGGGAATCGGCACCGCCATTTTTCTGCTGTCGCGGCTGATGCTCTTCTGGCTGGCCTATTATCCCGAGATGATCTGGTCCTTTTTTTTCGGCCTCATCCTCGCCTCGGTCATTGTGGTGGCCAAAAAAATACCCCGTTGGAACCCGGCCGCGGCACTCTGCGGCATCGGCGGAGTCTTGATCGGCTACTTCATCACCATTGCGGTGCCGGCCGAGACCCCCACCACCCCGGGCTTTGTCTTTCTCTCCGGCATGATCGCCATCTGCGCCATGATTCTGCCGGGAATCTCCGGCAGCTTTATTCTGGTGCTGCTTTCCAAATACGAATACATCTTTACCGCCATCAAAGACCTGAAGCTTTTTATCCTGTTTACTTTCGGGACCGGGTGCGCCGTCGGGCTGATCTCCTTTTCTCACCTTCTCAACTGGACCCTCAAACGATTCTACGGGCCCACCGTCGCCTTTCTGACCGGTCTTATGATCGGCTCCCTCAACAAGGTCTGGCCCTGGAAAATCGTGATGGAAACCCTGACCAAACCGGACGGCGAAGTGATTCCCCTGGTGGAGCGCAATATCCTGCCCACCCTATACCTGGAGGCGACCGGACGGGAGGCATACCTGCTGTATGCGGTGCTTCTGGCGGTCGCCGGGTTTTGTCTGGTCTATTTCCTGGAAAAACTTACCGATCGGGATCTGGTCGGTCCCTGAACGGATCACCGTCGGCTGATTCGGCGGGCGGGGTCTTTTTCAAGAATCGAATGAAGGCTTCGGCCAAGGGCGAAGGGCTTTTATGGCGGTGGGTGGCCAGGTAAAACCGACGGCGAAGATCGAGCCCTTCGATTTCCAGGGCATGCAGGATTCCGGATTGAATCTCCTCGGCCACCGCCATTCGAGACAGAATCGATACCCCCACCCCGCTTTTGATTCCCTGAATGACCGCCTGGGTGGAACCCATCTCGGCCACCACCCTCAGATCTTCAACGGCGGTATCGACCCCCGACAGGATCGACTCAAGAGAGGCCAGGGTGCCCGACCCCGGTTCCCGGCTGATGAACGGCTCGGCTCTCAAGGTGGCGATATCCACCGACTTTCGCCTAACCCAGGAATGATCCGCCGGAATGATCAGGGCCAGTTCATCGGTCATCCATTTTTCCTGATGAATATGCTTGTCCCGGGACAGGGCTCCGATGATCCCGAGTTCCAAGGTTCCCCCCAGAAGTTTGGAGACGATCGCCTCGGTATCTCCGATTTCCAGAGAGAGGGTGACCCCCGGATGGGTCCGAATGAAGTCGCCGACCAGTCGCGGAAGAATATAGCCGCCGGGAATCGTGCTGCCGCCTACGGCCAGCCGGCCCTTGATCTTACCATGGAAATCGGCCAGGGCGGCCTCGGTTTCATCCCGCAGGGCGATCAGCTTTCGGGCGTATCCGTAGAGGAGTTCTCCGGCCTTGGTGGGAAGCGCCTCTCTGGCGAGCCGATCGATCAGCCGGCAGCCGAAATGGTCCTCCAGATCTTTGATATGGCTGCTGACGGTGGGCTGAGACAGATGAACCACTTTCCCGGCCTTGGAAAAGCTCTTGAACTCGATCACCTTACAGAAAATATGAAGCTGCCACAGATCCATTGAATTTCACCCGTGAATTTCACCCGTGAATT